>JAYFQM010000057.1:0-13776 GCA_034927185.1 Oscillospiraceae bacterium
CACTCCTTCAATAATATTTTTTATACAATTAGATAATAAAGAAATTATTTTACAGATTCGTCCCGTTATAGTACGATAATGAAAAAGAGTCCCAAAAGGAGGCATGAAGATGAAAGAATTGACGAAGGACCACATACTGAACTCCTTCAACCGCCTTTTGAGGGAATGCCAGTTTGAAGACATATCGATTAAAATGATAGTCAGCGAGAGCGGCGTGTCTAAATCGACCTTCTACAGGCATTATTTGGATAAATATGATGTAATGAACTACAATTATAAGAAGAAGCTTGACGAGTGGGTGAAATCTCAGAACTGCAAAAGCTGGAGAGAGCTATATCAGCGTATTTTCCGCGCTACGGACCTTGACAGAAACAGAGAAAAAAATGCCTTTTCCTATGTAGGAGCTAACTCATATTCGGCTTTTCTGTATGATTACTCATATGCTATGATTGAGCAGATAACTACAAAAAGCAGAGGAAAGCCTTTGTCGAAGGAGGAACGCCTGCAGTTGTCTCTTTTCTGCTATGGCGGAATCGCGCTTGACGTCGACTGGATCAACAAGAAAATTAGCTGCACGACGGATGAAATCGCCGAGCAGGTTTATCTTGCAATGCCGACGACGCTCCGGGACGAGTGGTGCAACTGGCCGGTGGAAGGCTGAAGCAAACAAAAACAAAGCGCAGTGAAAACTTTGGTTTTCACTGCGCTTTGTTTTTGTTTATCACTGCCGCCGGTCCGGCCGCATAGCTTGATTTGAGGTGGTTAATATGGATGAGAACCGTACTGCGGTAAAAAAATGCGTTCTTAAGGATAAGCTGAAATATAACGGAGTGACTCTCGTGAAATATACGATCGAATATCCCAAATTTTGCTCTGCCTATTACCGGGACTGCGTTACCATGGTAAATGAATTTTACAGGAACAGAGCGCTGGAATTCAGAAGATATTGCGAAACATTGCTGTTCGACATGGCCATCGAACAATATAAGGGAGACATTGAAAACAATTATCCCGTTCATGAGTTCGAGGCTTTTTCCTCGTTCAAAACAACTTATTTGTGCTCGTGCATAATCAGCATATATTCCGATCAATATGAATTCACCGGCGGTGCGCACGGAAATACGGTCAGAGATTCCCAGACATGGAATTTGCGGGGCTGCGGGCTTATGGCCCTGAGCCGGCTGGTGAACTGCGTGCCCGATTACAGATCCTTTATACTTGCGGAGATTGAAGAGCAAATCAACCGCGCGCCTGAAATATATTTCGAAAACTACGCGGAGCTTATCGACGAGACCTTTAATGAAAGCAGCTTTTACTGTACCCGCAAGGGTGTCTGCGTTTATTATCAGCAATATGATATCGCACCATATTCAAGCGGTATCAGGGAGTTCTTAATACCCTATTCCAGCTGCGTAACAAGGCCGGAAAGGCTCTGCTGACCGTCTCGGCCGGGACAGTAAAGACGATATGGGCATGAGCCGCCGTTATAAGGCGGCTTAAGATTTTTTGCGGCGCATTCTTTTACGGGAAAAACTCATTATGCTTTGCGCAGTGTCAAACTGCGCCGGACGACCTTGGCTTTTTTATGGCGAAAGCTCATAGCTTCTTTAATTCTTTTCCATTTGTTGATCTCATACAGCGCTTTTTCCGAGGGAATGATAGACATTACGAGGTCTTGACCCTTTCTGCTTACCCTTACTGTGAAATTAACAGGTGAAAAGCCAAGAACCGTGTGATGGTACGAAGAGTTTCCGGTTTCTATGCTGATATCCTGAATCAGCGAATCACCGAGACGTTTTGGCTGTAGTACGAAAACATAGTCGCCGTCTCCGTACATATCCACGATACGCCAGAGATGGTTCGTTATCTCCGGGGGTATGAACGAGCTGCATATATCCGCAGTGTGTTTCATTTGCTGCCTCCTTCATTCTCTTCTCCGCGGGCCACACCGCTCTGATGCCTGGTGCTCTCCCTCGTATCCTCGTCAACAGATCCGCCGCGAGCCCTATCGTTTTCATTTCTGTGGTGACGATTTCCGGTCTTGTCCTGCGACTTATCATCTTCAGCGCTTTCATCAGGCCCCAGAATAGCTGCAAGTTCGGCAGAGAGACGGTCGAGAATTTCGCTTAGTTTTTCCTGCTCGCCGGTGCTCAGACAGTCAAAAACTCTGCCAATATCATCAGGTTTTCTGTGCCCGCCAAGCTTTGCTCCGTATTCGGTCAGCCTGATATTCATGCTTCTCCGGTCTTCCTCTGCGGGCTCGCGGGTGATCGCACCGGATTTTTCAAGCTTTACAAGCAGCTCTCCCAGCGACTGGTTGCGCATGTCCAGAAGATATCCCAGCTCCTTTTGGCTGATCTCCGGCTGCAGCTTAAGTATCGCGAGAACCCGCCCCTGCCCGCGGTGAGGATCGCCTGAAGGCCCGAACTTTCGGTACTGCCAGAGCTGATACCTTGAAAGAAGCTTCGATACAGCGTTGAATTTTTCAAGCAGCCCCGATTCATTTCCACTCACGGTATATCCCCCCTTTTTGCCGGACGGTCCCGGTATTTGCACAGGTACCTTGTTAATTATTATACAGGTACCTTTGCATTTGTCAAGACTCTTTTTTTCATTTAAACAATTTTTCAAAAGCATTTGGGCCTGTACGTCGTTGGCGCACAAAACACCAGCAAAAAGATACGGGATATGATGTGTCAGAGCTGAAGGGGTACGGAAACGGAATAAGCACAAAAAATCAGTAAATTTGCCGAACAATAATGACTTTGAAACAAATAACCCTTGCATATTATAGTATACTTTTGGTATAATGCTGTCGTTGCAATTGAGAAATCTGCAAGACACTTTGAAACTCGATGCAATTAGATAATTGTATTAGCTGATTAAATTGCTGCTGTGGCACGGTCACGGCCGAGATCCAGAATTATTGGCACTCCGCCTGTTCGCAGTGTGAATACAGACGCGGTACCGATAAACATGCTGATAGCGAACGAGGATTTGCGTCGGCTTGTATAGAAGAACTAAACATATGGAGGAAAAAAATGAAAAAGTATCTTGCTCTTGCCCTTGCGATAGTACTTAGCCTCAGTCTGCTTGCAGGCTGTGGAGCGAAGAAGGACGAATCGACTGCAACAGATGTTGCTCCGTCCGCATCAGCTCCGTCCGCAGAAGCCAACCCCTATGATGCCGCTGTCGGCAAGACCTACACTATCGGCACCGACACGACCTTTGCCCCCTTTGAGTTCGAAGACGAATCAGGAACGCACACCGGAATCGATATCCAGCTCATGGACGCGATTGCGGAAGAGATGGGATTTAAGGTCGAGTGGCAGGTTCTGGGCTTCAACGCCGCTGTGACCGCTCTTGAAGCCGGACAGGTCGACGGCGTTATTGCCGGCATGTCCATCACCGCGGAACGCCAGAAGAAATACGATTTCTCCGATTCCTATTATGACAGCACAACGGGAGTGGCGGTTTCTGCCGATTCCAAGATTGCTGATTTGGACGGGCTAAAAGGGGAGACGGTTGTTGCCAAGACCGGAACGACCGGCGCTCAGTACGCAGAATCCATTGCGGCGGACTACGCGCTCAATATCCTCTATGTCGAGGATTCCGCAACCATGTATACATATGTCCAGTCCGGACAGGCATCTGCCTGCTTTGAGGACTATCCGATCATCCAGTATGAAATAACGCGCGGAAACGTTGACTGCAAAGTTATAGCCCAGTCTGAGGAGTCCTCACCCTATGGTTTTGCAACAATGAAGGGTGAGAAGCCCGAACTCGTTGCCGCCTTCAACGAAGGCCTCAAGCGCATGAAGGACAGCGGAAAATATGACGAGATCCTGAACACCTATTTCGGTGGCAAATAAGTAACAGTAAAACAATATACCGCTGGGTGGCCGGATTGGAAGCATCCTCCGGCCACCGAACGGTTATTATGTATATTACCGATTTATTCCAAAACAAAGGCTCCGGCTTCGGAACCGTTGTTTTAGAATAAATCCGAGACAGATAGGAAATGCGCATGAAAATTATTGATTTATTTATACAATATCTGCCGTCCTTTTTGAGAGCGCTGCAAATGACAGTTGTAATAACGATCATTTCGCTCATTTTCGCGACCGTTCTGGGCATTATTTTTTGCCTGTTTAAGCTATCAAAGTTTAAGTTCCTGCAATGGCTTGCCAGGGTGTACATAAGTATAATCCGCGGTACGCCGCTTATAGTACAGATTTTATTTATTTACCTGGGTATCCCAATGGCGATCAAAGCGGCAACGGGAAATGAGTTCAGATGGAACCTGAATCTGGCGTGCGTCGTTATAATGTCTTTAAACGCAGGTGCTTACATGACCGAGCTTATCCGTGGCGGCATTGAGGCCGTGGATAAGGGCCAGATGGAGGCTGGGCGCAGCCTCGGTCTCTCATATGGCCAGACAATGAGCAAAATTATTATGCCGCAGGCTTTTCGCCTGATGCTGCCCTCAATTATAAACCAGTTTATAGTGACGCTGAAGGACACCTCGCTGCTTTCAATAATTTCCCTGCGCGAGCTGACACAGAATACGAAAATTATCGTTGCTAATAATATGGAAGCTTTTTCTATGTATGCCATTGTTGGATTTTACTACTGGGTGATAGTAACCATCCTGTCCTCCATAGCCAAAATGATAGAAAAGAGGACTACATATGGCAAATAAGATTATTGTGAAAAACCTGGAAAAGTCCTTTGGAAAGCTTGAGGTCCTGAAAGATGTCAGCACCGAGATCGAGGAGGGCGAGGTGGTTGTCGTTATCGGGCCGTCAGGTTCCGGGAAATCGACCTTTCTGCGCTGCCTGAACTGCCTTGAGGAAATTAACGGTGGAACCATAATAGTAGATGGTTACAATCTGACAGACAAAAAAACCGACCTCAACAGAGTCAGACAAAATATTGGAATGGTGTTTCAGCACTTCAACCTGTTTCCGCATAAAACAGTCAAAGAGAATATAATGCTTGCACCATTGACATTAAAAACTATGAACAAAGCAGAGGCTTCTGAAAAAGCCGACCAGCTTTTGAAGCAGGTCGGGCTCTCAGACAAGGCGGACATCTATCCCGCTCAGCTCTCAGGCGGGCAGAAGCAGCGTGTTGCCATCGCCAGATCGCTAGCCATGAATCCTGACGTCATGCTTTTTGACGAGCCGACGAGCGCTCTGGACCCGGAAATGGTCGGAGAGGTTCTGAACGTAATGAAGGACCTCGTCCGTATGGGCATGACTATGGTCGTCGTGACGCACGAGATGGGTTTTGCCAGAGAAGTTGGAGACAGAGTATTGTTCATGGACGGTGGATACATCGTCGAGGAGGGGACTCCGGACCAGATCCTCAATCATCCGAGAGAAAACAGAACGGTGGACTTTCTCAGCAAAGTCCTGTAATCCCGGAATTGACCGTCAAAAGTGAATACAACAAAAAGACTGCCCGCGCTTAGGCGCGGGCAGTCTTTTCCAGCGAATAAAAGAGCCGAAACCGTAATGTTTCGGCTCTTAGTATTGGTTTTAATCTTCTTCACCCGAAGCAAGAGCCTTGGTTTCCTCGATGATCTTCTGCTGAATCATCGCGGGAGTCTCTTCGTAGCGGACGAACTCAAAGGTGAAGCTGCCGCGCCCCTGGGTCATGGAGCGCAGGTCAATTGCATATCCGCCCATTTCCGCCATCGGGACCTCGGCCTCAACTACCTGCATGCCGTCGTGAGCGCTCATTCCCATGGGGCTGCCGCGGCGCTTGGAGAGGTCGGACATAATATCGCCCATATAAGTGTCCGGGATTGAAACCTTGAGATAGCCGATAGGCTCAAGAATGACGGGGCTTGCCATCGGAAGCCCAGCCTTATAGGCGAGGCTCGCAGCCGTTTTGAACGCCATTTCGGAGGAATCGACAGGGTGATATGAACCGTCGACCAGCGTGGCCTTGAGAAAAACTACGGGGTAGCCTGCAAGCACGCCCTTGCCGATGCTCTCGCGCAGGCCCTTTTCAACTGCCGGGAAGAAGTTCTTCGGAACGCTGCCGCCGAAGACGTTTTCCGCAAAGATGAGGTCCTCGGTTTCCGTCTGCGGCTCGAATTCGATCCACACGTCACCGAACTGGCCGTGACCACCGGACTGCTTCTTGTGACGGCCCTGAACCTTGACCTTGCCGCGAATCTTCTCACGGTAGGGAACACGTGCCTGAGCCAGTTCGACCTCGACTCCGAACTTGTTTTTGAGCTTGGAGCAGAGAACGTCGAGGTGTATGTCACCCGCGCCTGAAATGACCATCTGGTGCGTTTCGGCGTTGTTAACTATTGTGAAGGTAAGGTCTTCTTCGGCGAGACGGGTAAGGCCGGAAGCAATTTTGTCTTCCTGCCCCTTGGTCTTAGGATAAATCGCCATAGAGTAGCAGGGGGGAGTATAGACGATGCCGGGCAGAGCCGTGTTCAGAGAGGGATTACACAGCGTGTCACCCGTTTTGGAGTCGGACAGCTTAGATACAGCTCCTAGGTCGCCGCAGCCGATCTCGTTAACCTCGATGTTTTTCTTTCCCTGCATCGTGTAGATGTGGCCGATTTTTTCGCTTGTGCCCGTGCGGGGGTTAACAAGGGTCATTTCGTTCGTGATCTTTCCGGAAACGACCTTGAAAAGGCTGAATTTGCCGTATTGGTCGGAAACGGTTTTATAGATGATCGCTGCGGAAAGACCGGACTCGTTGACCAGCTCTCCGCCCTCCTGAGGATAGGGGAAGTAGTTGACGATAGCATCCAGAAGCAGGGAGATACCCAGAGAGGTAAAGGCGCTTCCGCAGAAAACAGGGCAGATGCTGCAGTCGCGCAGACCTTCGCCCAGAGCCTTGCTCATTTCTTCGGGAGTGAAATCCTCGCCGCCGAAATACTTGTCCATAAGCTCCTCGCTGGTTTCGGCGACACCCTCTGCCAGAGTGTTATAGAGCTTGCCCAGCTCGGCTTTCATGGCCTCAGGAACAGGAACCTCAGTGCGTTTTCCCTTTGCGTCAAATTTATAGGCTTTCCTTGTGGCAACCTCGATAAGTCCCGTAATCTTCTCGCCCTCTATAATGGGAGCGATCATCGGGCATACGGAAACGCCGAACTTGTCACGCAGGGAGGCGAAAGCCTTTTCGTA
Organism: Oscillospiraceae bacterium; assembly: GCA_034927185.1. GTDB lineage: Bacteria > Bacillota > Clostridia > Oscillospirales > Oscillospiraceae > UBA2658. The sequence continues at coordinate 7,161 of JAYFQM010000057.1, forward strand.
GTTCGCGTTTTCCTCGTCGGACTTGGAAATGAAAATCGCGCGGGGCTTTTTGGCCTCTGAAAGCATTTTCCACGCTTTTTCCGCGCCAACGTTAAGACCGTCCTTAGCGGAGCAGACAATTATGCCCGCATCGGCTACACGGAGAGCCTGACTGACTTCGCCGGCAAAGTCGAAATAGCCCGGAGTGTCAATTATATTTATTTTTACGCCGTTATACTCGCAGAAAAGAGCGGAGTCGGCAATACTGATCTTGCGGCGGATTTCTTCGGAGTCAAAGTCAGATACCGTCGTGCCTTCAGAGACCTTTCCGAGCCTGTCTGTCATGCCGGTTATGAAAAGAATGCTTTCGGCCAGGCTTGTCTTTCCGTTGCCTCCGTGGCCCAACAGGCAGATATTCCGAATCTTGTTTGTTGCATAGCTCATGTGGGGGTTTCTCCTTACTTGTTATATTTAACCTGACTCGGTCAAAATTCATACTCTAAGATTATACACGGAGAAAATAGCATTTGCAATAATATTTTTGTGAAATACCACGGTAATATTCATCGTTATTGCCGAGCCTATGGAAAAATCGGGAGAAAAGAAACCCTGCTCCTCGCACGGCGAAGAGCAGGGTTTCTTTTGCTTGACTCTATCTTCTCAGACCATAGGATATAACCAGAACAGGAACAAGCCAAAGCAGCATGAACGTAATGGCGTTTCCGCAGCTCGCGGAGGAAAAGCTCCCGGACCAGCACATGGTAAACATAAAGAGCATACCAAGAAAAGCTCCGAGAATAGACAGGACCGCGCACAGCAGAAGCCCGTTATATAGCGATGTCCCACGCTTAACCAGCCCTGCGACGGAATTAAGTCCGCCGCGAGAAAACATTGCCACAACGCTGCCGGTGTCCTCAGTTTCAGGCGAGGATATGGCGTAGCGGTCCGCAAAAGAGGGGAAGTCGTAGCTCTCCTTCGGCAGGCGAAACTTCTGCCTGACCAGCATGGGCGTGATGTTGAAGTCCCGTATTGCGAAGACAGGCTCGACCTTTCCGCGCAGGAGAGTCACAAGCCCTTTCTGGACGGAGGAAACGGGAAGGTAGTTAATCTCGAATACTCCCGCGAGAGTGTCGTTAATAGCCGTGAAAACGGCGCTGAGCGAGCCTGTGCCCTTCTTTACCCTGATGCCCATAAGCTGCATGAAGCTTGATGAACCGACATAAACCGTTTCACCGTTTATTCGCGCGATAATACCGCCGCCCTCATGGCAGGCGAAATCTTCTACCTTCTGCATGGAGTAGCCGTTTTTCTTCATCAGTTCCGTAAAAACAGAGGAAATGCCCATTCCTGACGCAGCTACCATGCTTGAGGTGAAGGAGATGACCTTATCGGGGTAAAAGCCTTCCGTAACGGTGATGTTTGCGATTGAAAGAGTTCTTTCAGGGAAAATATCCCTGTCCTTTATGACGACCTGCCTTAGTCTGCCGAGGTCGGCACAGCCAGAGTAGCCTGCGATTGCAACTCCACTTCTTGCCAGACGCTTTGTGATGACATAGTAAGGGAAAGCAAAGCCGAACACTGCGGAAAACGACGCGCAAATCGTCATTCCGGCGGCCAGAGTGTGTATAAGGTTGCCGTTCCGGTCACTTCCGAGAAAGCAGAAAAGGCTGAGAACTACAGCGAAGATAATAAACAAAGGCGTAAACAGTGAAAAGCCGTTTTCAAAAATGTCCGCCTCCTCGCTTTTTCGCACGAAGCCGGTAACAGGGCGCTGAACCTTCGCGAGTACACGGCCCAGTTCCTCGCCCCCGTCCTCCGAGATGACGACGAAAGGCGCCTTTGGAATTGCCGCAGTGCGGAAGCTTATGGCGAAGCTCCTGCATTCCAGGTAGGAGCCCCAAAGCGCGAAGGTAACTGAAAGAGCAGAAACGGCGCAGAAGGGCAGTCCGTCGCCGGTGTTTTTAGAAATCAGAATGTAAACTGCGTCGATAATTGAGACGAGACAGGAAACCGAAATCAGGGTTTCGGAGCCGGAGTTCCTTTTAAAGAGGGAAACCAGTCCGTTCGTAAAAATATCGAGACCAATAAGGATAACGATAAGCTCAAGTATCAGGCAGACCATGGTCCGTACAAGTGCGCTTTGCCCAAGAAGACCCATAGCGGGCAGCCCGTAGCTTAACCAGACGAGGACTATACTGAGAAAGGATGCGAAAAGGCAGCGAAGCCTTATTGAAAGCGCCTGATCCATATAAAGTCTGGAGGCCTTTTCGGGACTCATTTCGGGAATACTCTTCTCGGTCTCTTTCTCAGCGCGGGATTTTTCAGCCCTGCGCTTTTCCTCGCGCTTTACGTCTGAAGCGGCCGCAAGCCCAATAAGGGGAGACAGAATTTTCTCTCTGAACCCCGGCTTGCTTTCATGCGTATCGTCGGGGTCCTCCTCCGGCTCGTAGTTGCCCGGAGGAGCATATTCGGTATCTTTTTGTTCGCCGTCAGCCGCTTTGCTCCAGAACTGCGTTTCATCATCGGCAGGTTGCCTTTTGAAAATTACGGTGTCGTCCGGATTTGCGGGAACTTTTCCCGTGCGTCTGACTTTGGACGCGGAGTAGCTTTCCCTGGAAAATGACTGCGTTAATTCCTGGCGCTCGTTTTGTCCGGTAAACACAGGCGACATTTTCTCCTGCTCGTCAATATGGCTAAGGCTGTCCGAATTAAGGCTGCTGAAATCTGCTTCGGCTATAGCCTGATCCCCATCATCCATTACGATAGGGCGGGACTTTAGGGGCATATCGCCTCGCTCAGCCTCCTCGATCCGTTTCTCGGCCTTAAAATCTGCAAGGATGGAGTCAAGAGATAAATCCTCCAGGTCGTCCGTATTCATGTTGTTTTCGTTGTTGTTATCCATATTGCACCCTAAAGATAGGTATTATATGCCGCGCTGGCGCATGACCTCGTATATCAGAACGGCTGCCGCAGCGCTCGCATTTAGAGAGGAGACCTTACCCCTCATGGGTATGCTTATAAGAAAATCGCAGTTTTCTCTTACGAGCCTGCCGATTCCCTCACCCTCGGAGCCTATTACGATGCAGACCGGACCCTTGATTTCTGTCCGCCAGAGAGGGCTTTCGCCCTCCGCCGCAGTACCGTAAACCCAGATGCCCGCGTCCTTAAGTTCTTTTATCGCGGCAGTCAGGTTGGCGACCCTCGCAACGGCCATGTGCTCGGCCGCTCCGGCGCTGGTCTTATCGACAACGGAAGTCAGCCCCGCGCTCCTGCGCTTGGGGATAATGATGCCGTGAACACCGGCGGCCTCGCTCGTCCTTATGACTGCGCCGAGATTGTGCGGGTCACTCAGCTCGTCGCACACGACGATAAAAGGAGCTTCGCCCCTCTCCGCCGCAATCGCGAGGATATCTGAAACAGTGCAATATTCACGCACTGCTGCGAGAGCGATGACGCCCTGATGAGCGTGAGTCCGGCTCATCGAGTCAAGCTTGCGCCTGTCAGCGTCCACGACAACGATACCAGCGTCTCTGGCCTTTGAGGCTATATGACCGAGTGTTTTGTCGGTTTCGCCCTTTTGAATAAATACTTTGTCTATTGTGCGACCAGCACGAAGCGCCTCGATGACGGCGTTGCGCCCCTCGATTATGTCCTCGCGGTCATTTTCAAAATCCATTGAATTCTCCAATACGGGTTTGTTGTTCTGAAAATACGGGCTTATTTCGCGCGCGCTTTAAGCTCGTCCGCCATGTCGGTATGCTCCCAGGGCAGGTCTATATCAGTCCTGCCAAAGTGACCGTAGGCCGCGGTCTGGCGGTAAATCGGACGGAGCAGGTCAAGCTTTTTGATTATTCTGGCGGGACGGAGGTCGAAGCATTCGCGGATAATCTCGGAAAGGCGTTCATCCGAGACAACTCCGGTTCCCTGTGTATCGACAAATACGGAGACGGGGCTGGCAACGCCGATGGCGTACGCAATCTCAAGCTGGCAGCGCTTTGCAAGTCCTGCCGCGACGATATTCTTTGCAACGTAACGCGCCATGTAGGCCGCACTTCTGTCGACCTTTGTCGGGTCCTTTCCGGAGAAGCAGCCACCGCCGTGGCTGGCATAGCCGCCGTAGGTATCGACGATAATTTTTCGGCCGGTGAGTCCGGAATCGCCGACGGGACCGCCAATTACAAAGCGCCCAGTTGGGTTGATGAAAAACTTCGTATCCCTGTCGATTAGCCTTGCGGGAACCACGGGCTTGATGACGGTTTCCATGATTGCCTCACGCAAGTCCTTGATGCCGATATCAGCGCTGTGCTGAGTCGACACGACAACCGCCGGAATACGCTCGACACAGCCGTTATGGTCATATTGCACGGAAACCTGAGTTTTTCCGTCCGGACGCAGCCACTCGAGTTCGCCCGATTTGCGGACACTTGCAAGGCGGCGGGCAAGCTTGTGCGAAAGTGAGATAGGGGCGGGCATGAGCTCAGGAGTTTCATCACAGGCAAAACCGAACATCATTCCCTGGTCCCCGGCACCTGTGTCGGCGTCATAGTCCTTTTCGCCCTCTTTGGCTTCATAGGCCTTGTCGACTCCCATAGCTATATCGGAGCTCTGCTCGTCAATAGATGTGAGAATGGCACAGGTTTTGCAGTCAAAGCCATATTCCGGATTATTATAGCCGATTTCACACACGGTTTTGCGGACAATGGAAGGGATGTCCACATAGCAGTCGGTGGTGATTTCTCCAAATACGGTGACCATGCCGGTCGTGGCAACGCATTCGCAGGCGACGCGGGCATTTTTGTCCTTTTCGATTATTGTGTCCAAAACGGCGTCCGAAATCTGGTCGCACATTTTGTCCGGATGTCCCTCTGTGACGGATTCTGAAGTAAAAACCCTGTTTGTAAGCTGTTTTTGCATGGAAATAAACCTTCTTTCTGTATATTAACAGATATAATAATGTTGTAGTAATACAATTTACGCCAATACGGCGCTATTCGGCGCGATTTTTGGACCTTCGGCCAATAAACCTAAGCTATAATAGCACATATAAAGGCGAACTTAAAGTGAAATATTTTTAAGAAATTGCGTTTTTAAGCGACTGTGGTCCGAATTTACAAAAATATCATAGACACTTCGCCAAAAAAAGGGTATCATCTTATCACAACGCCTGGGATAATTCCAACAGGAGGAATGATAAATGAAAAGTATTATGCGGCGTGTTGACCGCTTCTGCATTACCCATCCTCGCTTCGGTATCAGGAATCTGATGACATATATAATTACCGGCAATGTGCTGATCTGGCTGTTCGGCATGATGGACAGGTCGGGTCTGCTCAGACAGCTGCTCTCGTTCAGTGCGGAGGATATATTTACAAAAGGACAGATATGGCGGCTTGTCACCTTCATTTTTACGCCGCCATCCTTTGCCGCCAACATAGGAGACGTGATTCTGTTTGCGCTGATGCTATATTTTTATTACTGGATAGGTTCCTCTCTGGAGCGCCAATGGGGGCCGGGAAAGTTTACGATTTATTATCTGTCCGGTATGGTTTTCAATGTTCTTTACGGCACAATTATCTGGCTTGCTACTGGGCTTGACCCGGCAATCGACGCGACCTATATAAACCTTTCGATGTTCTTTGCGTTCGCAACTCTTTTTCCGGATACGGTGATTCTGCTGTTCTTCATCATCCCGGTCAAGATTAAATGGCTTGCCTACGTAGATGCGGCATTCTTTGCCATAGCGATATTCATTAACAAATTTCCGATTAATCTTCTGCCGCTGGTAGCAGTTTTGAACTACTTTGTTTTCTGCGGGGGCTGGCTGTTCGATTTGATACGCCCGTCGCGTATACAGCAGAGACAGAAAACGATCAATTTCAAGCAGGCCGCGAGAAAATACAATAAGGCTCAAGCGTCGAAGCCATATACGCGCAAATGCGAGGTATGCGGAAGAACAGACACGGATTATCCGAACCTTGAGTTCCGCTTCTGTTCCAAGTGCGCGGGCTACCACTGCTTTTGCGCCGACCACATCAACAGCCATATCCATTTCAAGGAGTAACCTATGCAGATTAAGCTGGATACCGAAAGACTGGAGCTTATTGCCCTTGACGCACATCGGATGAGGCTCTGGCTGGATGACCTTCACGAGCTTGAAAAAGAGCTTGACTGCACATACAAAGCCGAAGAGCTGGAGGGACACTTTCGAAAGATCGTTGAGGGACAGCTGGCCCTTACCGAGGAAAGCGCGGAAAAATACTATTGGTACAGCTTTTGGTTTCTGATAAGGAAGAGCGACAGAACCGTTGTCGGTTCGGCTGATTTTAAAAAAGGCCCAGATAAAAATGGCGAGGTCGAAATAGGCTACGGGCTCGGCAGGGAGTTCGAAGGAAACGGCTATATGACCGAAGCGGTAGGAGCGATGTGCGAGTGGGCAAAGCGGCAGCCTGGCGTTGCACACGTTATAGCCGAGACTTACCTTGATAATAATCGGTCCCAGAACGTGCTGACGCGCTGCGGCTTTTTCGAAACCAGACGCGGCGACAGCGTGTGGTGGCGGCTGTAGTACTTTAGGCTATATGATTTTTATACACAATAGCGAGCGGTCGGGGGGGCCCCGTGCGCTCGCGTACCGGCT
>JAYFQM010000077.1:0-9194 GCA_034927185.1 Oscillospiraceae bacterium
CCGACCTTCGCGCGGTAGGCCGGAATGTTAAAGCCCCGATCTGATATATCCCGGCCGTGAAAGACGATCTCACCGGCGCTGGGCGTTTCAAGGAGGTTGATGCAGCGCAGCAGGGTCGATTTTCCCGAACCGGACGCGCCGATAATGCTTGTGACATCTCCCTTGCTTACGGAAAAGTCGATGTCGCGCAGGACGACGTTGTTTCCGAATGATTTGGAAAGGTGGCTGATCTGAAGAATTTTCTCGTCCATGCCTCAGCGCCCCCTCTCGTTTTTGTCGAGATTAAGATTCCCGACGTCGCTGACCTTTTTCTTGGCGGGATACTTGATCATTCCGCTGGTATGGGCCAGCGTGTCCGACGTTGCCAGATCAAAGCTGTCCGCCCCGTCCAGCTTCCGCTCCCACAGGCGCAGGAGGAAAGAGCTGATAAGAGTCATTAGAAGATATCCGGCCATTTCAATGGTCGCCGAGGGGAAATACATAAAGGTCGCTCCAACCACAGCCTTGTGCACCGCGAAAAACTCGGCGTAGCTTATGATAAACATGACCGAGGTGTCCTTCAGATTAATAATAAGGTTGTTTCCGATCTGAGGAATGATGTTGCGCAGCGCCTGCGGCAGTATTACGTACACCATGGTCTGAAAGTGCGTCATACCTATGGCTTTGGCTCCCTCCGTTTGTCCCTGATCGATTGAGAGGATGCCTCCGCGCACCGTTTCCGCCATATAGGCACCGGTGTTGATAGAAACGACCGTTAGCGCGGCCAGAATCGGGCTATCGAACCGGACAGCGTTGCTCGTGAAGTAAGGCAAACCGTAATAAACAAACACTGCCTGGAGAATCATCGGCGTGCCTCTGAAAACCTCGACGTAAATCCGGATAAGCGCCTTGAGAAGCAAGAGGAGAACGCGCTTTACCACGTTATCCGTCTTTGCGCAGGGAATTGTCTGCAAAATCCCACAGAGAAAGCCGATTAGGCAGCCGATTAGCGTGCACACGACCGCAAGCCAGACCGTCATCCATATACCGTGGAGATAGGTCCCGCTGTAAGTGCCCCATAGCTTTGCAATATCGCTGCCGAGCTGAGCCAGTCTGTCCATATCGGCTCATACCTCCTTACATTCAAGGAAGGGCGGGTCTGACGACACGCCCTGTCCCCTATTATACTGATTTCGGGTCTCAGCCGTTTGTGATTGGCTGAACCGCAATGGCGTCCGCCATGATTGTGTTGAAGTCGTCCGCCGACATACCGGAAAGCACGCCGTTCAGCGCGTCCAGAAGAACGGTATTGCCCTTCATGATGGAAATGCCGATGTTGACGTCGCTGTCGGAAACCGCAAAGTCGTCGTCGCTGCCCGCGAAGTTCAATATAGTCATGTCCGGATATGCCGCTAACGCGCCCTGAGCCGTAGGCATATCGGTGCATACAAAGTCAACCGTCTTGGTTTCAAGTGCCATAAGCATCGCAGGAGCAGTTTCCGCAGCGGGCTGAATGTCCGCAGCCTTAATCTGCGGCAGGCAGGTATCATACCAGATAGTACCGATCTGGCTTGTAGCCTTGCCGCCCGCAAGGTCTGAAATGCCCTTTGCGGATGCAAAGCTGCTGTCCTTCAACGTCAGGCAAACGATCGTCGCATAGAGATACGGTCCCGCGAAATCGACCTGCTCCATACGCTCAGGCGTCATGGACTGTCCGGCGATGACCGCGTCGACAAGGCCGGTCTGGACGGCGGGAATCAGGGACTCCCAGTCAAGACGAACGATCTCAAGCTGCCAGCCGTTTGCTTCGCAGAGCTTTTTTGCCATCATGACATCGTAGCCGTTTGCAAACTCATTGGAGTCCTTGATGGGAACCGCGCCATTGGAATCGTCGGCCTGCGTCCAGTTATATGGCGCATATGCACATTCCATGGCGACAGTAAGCACGCCGTCTTCAACGCCCGAAGGGACGGTGGACGTAGCAGGAGATGCCGCCGCATCGGCTGATGTTTCTGGAGATGCGCTGGCTGCCGGAGTGCCGCCTCCGCAGGCGCAAAGACCGACAATCATTGTGAGTGCAAGCAAGAGTGCGGATATCTTTTTCATGTTCTTTTCCTTCCTCGTTTTGTTTTTTACGTTAAAAAACCGTGAATCTTTCAAATAATGAAAAACTCACGGTCATACATAAACTGATTAAAATGTATACGAAACGGGCCGCCGGCTCATTTCCAACCAATGATAGCTCTCCACTTTAAGTGACAGTCTGCAACATATTCTCCCGCAGCCCAGCATCATTCCCACATCTTCGTGCGTCCGATACTTCGGCGATGGCCCCTTTCACCTTTCGGCTACTGATGACAACCGCGCCTCAATCATTAGATATTTTATTACTGTCAGTTTAACACAATATGCCCCTTTGTCAAGTGAAGCGGGCAACAAATGTTAAAAAGTTCGCCTCGTTTTTACCGGAAACGGCAGGCTGACAGAGATAATCTCCCACTGTCATTCCACTAAATGGCACTGCCGATACCCGGTCACCTCCGGACTTTCCGCTCATAATACTGTGTTCAGAAGCCCAGATAGAACATATACAGTCCGATAAGCAGGATAAGCGCCCCCATGATATATTTTAGCGCCGCGCTCAGCCTACCGTATCTTTCGCTGGAGGACAGCTTCTTTACGAAGCCCATCGACGTCCCGACGATGACCGCCAGAACGCCGTGCCCCATCGAATAAAACAGGAGCAGGACGATGCCGCAGATGACGCTGCCCTTTCCTGCGACAATGGCAAGCAGTGCGATCAGCACCGGAGTTGAGCAGGGGGAGGAAAAAACTCCTCCGAGTATGCCCGCAACGAAAGCCCCTGCATAGCCCTTCTTTTTGTTCTTTGAGACAAGATAGCTGGAGGGTATGATTTCGAATATCTCCCATGTCTGAAGCGCCATAAGCACCATTAGAGCTCCCAAAAGGATATACCACCAAGAGGAGGCTGAGCCGAGGAGCTTCCCAGCCACCGAAGCTATAGCACCAAGTATTGAAAATGTCACGGCGGCACCAGCCGCAAACGTCAGCGAAAGGCGAAACGCCGCTTTCGGATCACGCTGGCCCGTTCCGCCGACATATCCGATAATTAGGGGTATGCTGGAAAGAGAGCAGGGCAGAAATGACGCGATCATGCCCGCAAAAAAAGCGATCAGCGGTGCGAGCCACCAGTCCGCCGCGATAAGAGCCGGCAACCTTTCAAGAAGAGCCGTCATTGGCCTGCCCCCATATCTTCAAGAACGGTCCGGAGCTGCTCCTCCGTCATGCTGCCCTCGTGCGTGGTGAACATGACCTTTCCGCTTTCCTTGTCAGCATAGGTTTTGAAATCCATTCCCAAGCCTTCACTCGGCTCATAAGGCGTGCCGTCAGGGTTAATAAACACCTGCGTCGGAATGACCGAAACGGGGTAGGCTCCCGCTATATCGGAGTATTTGTCAAAATCTACATATTTGATTATAGCCTTGCCGAGCATCTCGTCGTGCATGGCCTCATATATGGGCGCAAACTGTCTGCACGGGCCGCACCAGTCCGCGCCGAAGTCAATTATTATCGGCAATCCGTATGACGTAAGTTTATCCATGTCCAACGATTCGGCATCTAGCGCGAAATCAGCTTCTTCCTCTGCCGTCAGCGTGGGTAAACCGCTCTCCGCGGGAGCGCTCTTGCTATTGCCGCGCTCCTGATAGTCCTTGAAAACCCAAATCCCGGCAATTAGGGCCAAAACCACGGCAAGAGCCGCTATTCGAAGCGCTTTTGTTTTATTCATATCATCGTACCTCCGCAAAATCCTGATCCGCCGCGGTGCCCCGCCCGGACTTATTCTAATTATATGCCTCTCACGGCGTAAAATCATTGATCAAGTCACAAAGTGCCGTCAAACCAGTCCATTTTCAAAGGAAGTGTCTCATGCCTGCTTTTCGAAACGGCGCTTTGCGGTTTCGAAAAGCCCGGTGCACAAGGCACCGGGCTTTAAAAATTTATTTCAGCGCAAGCGCTATTATTTGTTCTCAGTTTTCAAAACAGGCTTCTCGGCCCTTTCAAGGGCAGCCCTGACCAGCCCCAAAAACAGCGGGTGTGCCCTGTTGGGACGGCTCTTGAATTCGGGGTGATACTGGCAGCCGACGAAAAAGTCGTTCGCCGGAAGCTCGATTGTTTCAACTATTCTCTTGTCTGGAGAAGTACCGCCGATAACCATGCCATTTTTGATGAACAGCTCCCTGTAGTCGTTGTTGAATTCATAGCGGTGGCGGTGCCTCTCGTGAATCAGCTCCGAGCCATAGCACTTGCTGAGCATCGTTCCGGGCACTATCTGACAGGGATAAGCGCCAAGGCGCATAGTCCCGCCCTTGTCAATATTTTCGTTCTGGTCCGGCATAAAGTCGATAACCTTATGCGGTGTTTCGCTGTCAAACTCGCCGGAATTCGCGTCCTTCAGGCCGCATACGTTGCGCGCAAATTCGATGGCCGCGATCTGCATACCAAGGCAGATGCCGAGATAAGGGATATTATTCTCGCGGGCATATTTCGCGGCGCAGATTTTACCTTCGATTCCCCTGCCGCCAAAGCCGCCGGGAACGAGGATTCCCGCAACGTCCGCAAATGCCGAGGCACAGCTTTCTCCGGTGACCGTTTCGCTGTCCACCCACTTGATTTTGACATGGGCGTGCAGCTCATATCCGGCGTGACGCAGAGCTTCCGCAACGGAGAGATAGGCGTCGTGCAGCCTTACATATTTTCCGACTATCGCAATTGTAATCTCTCTGCTGCGGCTCTTTATGCGGTCTATCATTTCCCTCCACTCCTTCATATCGGGTGGCGGGGTTTTCAGGTTCAGCTCGCGGCAGACGATATCTGAGAAGTTGCTCTTTTCGAGCATGAGCGGTGCTTCATAAAGGATGGGTATTGTGACGTTTTCTATGACGCAGTCGGGCTTTACATTGCAGAACATCGCTATCTTGCGGAAAATATCCTCCTCAAGAGGCTGGTCGCAGCGGAGCACGATAATGTTCGGGTTTATGCCCATACCCTGAAGTTCCTTCACAGAGTGCTGGGTAGGCTTTGACTTGTGCTCGTCCGAGCCGCGCAGGAAGGGAACAAGCGTAACATGGATAAAGAGAGCGTTTTCACGTCCCTCTTTCAGCGCTATCTGGCGTATAGCCTCAAGGAAGGGCTGGCTCTCGATGTCGCCGGTCGTGCCGCCGACCTCCGTGATGACCACGTCCGCGTTCGTCTTTTTGCCCACGCCATATATAAAGTCGATAATCTCGTTAGTGATATGGGGGATGACCTGGACTGTCTCGCCCAAAAATTCTCCCCTGCGTTCTTTATTAAGTACATTCCAGTAAACCTTGCCGGTCGTCAGATTAGAATACCTGTTCAAATCCTCGTCTATGAAACGTTCATAGTGGCCGAGATCGAGGTCAGTCTCCGCGCCGTCCTCTGTAACATAGACTTCTCCGTGCTGATAAGGGCTCATCGTTCCGGGATCGACGTTGATATAGGGGTCGAGCTTCTGCGCTGCGACCTTTAGCCCTCTAGCTTTGAGGAGTCTCCCCAAGGATGCGGCGGTGATTCCCTTTCCCAAACCTGAAACTACGCCGCCGGTTACAAAAATGTACTTACTCATACTATCTCCCTTTTTTAAACAAGACGGGCGGCCCCTCTCGCCGCCTGCTCTTTATTTTTAAAGAAGCCAGTAAAAGACTTCTTATTTTCCGTAAGTCTTCAGGATATTGACCGCTATCTCGCCCTTCGGCATACGCAGGTCCATAGCCTGTTTTTCGATATAATGGTGTGCCTGCTCTTCCGTCATCCCCAAAGATTCAATAAGCGCCCATTTGGCCCTGTTGACGGTACGGATCTCGCCCATCTTCGCGGACAGGCTCTTGTTCTTCCTGTCCAAAACGCGAAGTCTCGCCCGCGTCGCATGCGCCAGGGTCATCGCTGTATATAGAGTGGTGCGGTTCAAAGGCTTCGAAACCGTCATGACGCCATAGCCTTCAACCTTGTCCGACACTTCTCCGTAAAGGTCGCTGTTAACCAGAAGAAGAACTGCCGCGGAACCGTTAGATACAAGGTCGAGGGCAAAATCCGCCCCAAATTCGTCCGTAAGCGGGGAATTTATCACAATTATATCATAGTCAGTGGAAATCAGCATGCGTTTTGCTTCCCCGCAGCTCGAAACCGAAAAAATCGGACCGAATTTTCCTGAGGGCAGCAGCTCGTTGAAAAGCTCGGTGATCTTCTGTGAAGCAGAAACCACCAGCACGCTGGACTGCGCTTTGTCGCCTAGCATCTTAGCGTCCCCCTTCCGTCTGATTGCCGGTATTTATCTCCCGCCGGAGACAAATTCTCTGATGATCTGAGGGGGCAGGTGCTTTTTGATAAATTCGCTGTTTTTTACGGCCGACGCCGCTTCCGCGAGGGAATCGGGCAGCTTTTTAAATTCTGCGAGAACCTTTTCACTCGCTGTAAAAAAATTGAAATCGGCTGAGGGGGGAGGAGTAAGTGAGCGCTCAATGCCTTCCATTCCGGCATAAATGAGCAGTGCATAGGCAAGATAAGGATTCGCGTGGGCATCCGGAGAACGCAGCTCAATTCGGCTGGGACTTGCGCCCGCCGCAGGTATACGAATGAGCTGGGAGCGGTTTTCCGGCGACCAGCTTATATACTGCGGGGCCTTATGGCTGCCAAGCCGCAGATACGACTGTTCCGAAGGGTTGAGGAAAAGCGTTATGTCTGAAATATATTCAAGTATGCCCGCCATAAAGGCCTCAAAGCACTCGCCGCCCTTGGGCATACCTGTCGATATGTTTATGTGCATGCCGCTGCCTGCGGCGTTGGCGATGGGCTTTGGGTCGAAGCATGCGGTCAGGCCGTTTCTTGCGGCGACCGTTCTGACAACGGTTTTAAAGGTTATCGAATTGTCCGCGGCGGAAATAGGATCGCTGTAGCGGAAATCAATCTCGTTCTGCCCCGGTCCCTCCTCGTGGTGCGAGGCTTCCGGCGCAATTCCCATTTCCTCAAGCGTAAGACAAATCTCACGGCGGACATTTTCTCCCATATCGTCCGGTGCCATGTCCATATATCCCGCCGAATCCATCGGTATTCCGGTGGGCAGCCCGTTTTCATCGTTTTTGAAGAGATAAAACTCGTATTCGGCGCCGAAATTGCATCTAAGGCCCTTTTTTGCCGCTTCAGCGACCGCCCTTTTCAGAATTACGCGGGGGTACAGCTCAAAGTCTTCCCCGTTTGGAAGCTTAATGTCGCAAAACATCCGCACAACCCTGCCGTGCGAGGGGCGCCATGGCAGAACCGAAAGCGTCGTGGAATCGGGGAAGAGGAAAAGGTCGGAATGACTTTCCTCGCCGAAGCCCGCAATTGCTGAGGCGTCGATCGAAATGCCGCTGCGGAATGCGTTTTCAAGCTCCGCAGCGAGAATTGAAACGTTTTTGGGAGTACCGAAAACATCACAAAACGCGAGGCGGATGAACTTTACATCTTCCTCTTTCACATAATCGAGAACTTCATCGGTAGAGTATAACATATAATTTTGCCTCCGTCTAGTTCTGAATGTAAAGCTGTTTGTAAGGATTTGAGGAATTTGGCGTGAGAACCTTGAAACCTTTGTTATATACTTCAGCTTCGGGGATACCGAAGCATTGGCAGAACTCCCTGATAAACGGAGCTATTTGGGCAATATCGTCATCGTCCGCAGTTCTAACGCAGATCTGCGGAGTGATCTTTGCATGCAGTTCGTTTGTACGTATAAAAATTTTTCCGCCGTGCATACCCGTCGCGCAAAAGCTGTCCAGCACGTCCTTGTCGTCATACCCGAGGCCGAGCGCAATAATAAGTCCGCCGGCCTGATACTCGCCGAGGAAGCTTCCGCACTTACCACCAACAACTATGACCGGCACCTTTTCCTTATAGGACTTCATATGGATTCCGGCTCTGTATCCGACGTCTCCGCGGATGAATATTTTTCCGCCCCTCATCGCGTAACCGACTGCGTCCCCACAACTGCCGTTAATGATAATTTTACCGTCGTTCATCGTGTCGCCCGTCGCGTCCTGCGCATTGCCGCGGACTATGATCTCCGCTCCGTCCAGATAGGCTCCGAGAGCGTTTCCGGGGGTTCCGTTAATTGTCAGGGTCTTGTTCGAGGCGCCCGCCGCAATGAAGCGCTGGCCGCAGCAGTTTTCAAGGGTTATATCTCCCTCAAGGGCGGCGATTTCTCTATTCAGTATATCATATTTTTTGCCCGCGCAATCAATTTTCATGAATTTTTACCCCCCAATTTTTCATCCCTGAAGTGCCGTCCGAAGGCGATGAGCGACGGCTCTTTGCAGACAGATGCGAAATCGATCTCGGAAAGGGGCGTGTTTTCCCTGATAAGCGAGGTGTATATGCCCGCCTTGTCGACGTCGCCGATCAGGATGAAGCCCTTTAGGGCGTCGCCGGAGTAAAACAGCTTTTTGTAGTTTCCGTCGTCTCTGGCCTCAAAAACCTCGCCCTCGTAGCTGCCCGCGGTTATTATGTGCAGCCCGAAAAAGCCAATGGCGTTCATCGGCATTGCTTTCATCGCTGCGGAAGAGCCTCCGGCCATCGACGTTCCGGCAGTATATCCCCCGACATAGGCATTTGGCAAAACGGCGAGAATACGTCTTTGCCCGCAACTGAGGTCATAGCTTAAAACGCAGTCTCCCGCGGCATAAACGTCTGGAAGTGTCGTTCTCATACTTTCATCCACCACAATGCCCCTGTCGACCTCGCCTCCAGCGTTCTTAACAAGCGAAACGTTCGGCCTCACGCCGACTGCCGTGACGAGAACATCAAATTCGAGGGTCTCGCCGCTCGTCAGCTCCGCCCTGTTTCCGGCGAAGCTCCCGACCGAAACGCCCAAGCGGAAATCAACACCCTGTTCTTCAAGATGAGTCTGCACCATTTTTGCGCCGTCCTCATCAAGTATGCTGGACAGTATTCTCGGTGCAAGATCGATGACCGTGATTTTTCCGACTCTGGCGAGTATTCCCTCCGCGCATTTGAGTCCAATAAGCCCCGCGCCGACTATCAGCACCCGGGCTTCCGGAAAAAGAGCCTTTTCCAGCGCGTCGGCATCGTCGAGCGACATGAACGAGAAGCGCTCGGGGACTGTTTCAAGCCCCGTCATC
>JAYFQM010000008.1:0-27388 GCA_034927185.1 Oscillospiraceae bacterium
TATGATCGCATTCGGCGACGTATTTTCAACTCTGGATTCCTGCGGTGTTGGCGGCCCCAATGCGCAGGCTGCTGAAGCCGAGAAAATCCTTTCCTGCAACCCGGATATTGTTATTTCCGAGTATGAGGACGTAGAAAAAGAAGACGCTCTTCAGGAGCAGCTTGGTGTCCCAGTTATCACTCTGAAAGCTGGTCCCAACGGCGTATTTGATGATGCTTTTAAAGAGACCATGACCATGTTGGGCACGATTTTTGGTAATGAAGAAAAAGCTAATACTCTTGTTTCCTTTGTTGAGTCGGAAGCAGCTGAAATATCCAGCAGAACGGCCGGAGTTGCCGATGCGGATAAACCCGGCGTATATATCTGCGGCCTTGGCAACTGGGGTACGACAAATCATCTGATGACTGCGCAGAACTATATTTCCTTCAATATTGCAAATGTCAGGAATGTTGTTAACGATCTTGAAAAAGACGGCATTCAGGCGATTGAGAAAGAAAAGTTTGTTGCTCTGGGAAAAGATATGGACATCATAATTATGGATGCTGCCGCAGTTAAAAACATCATTCCTCTCTATCAGGAAGACAAAACAATGTTTGACTCCTGCAAGGCATGGCAGGATGGCGAAGTATATCTCCAGATGCCCTATAATGTCTACTACACAAACTATGAAATAGCTTTAATAAACACTTGGTTTGTAGCAAAGACCGCCTACCCCGATCTGTTCAAAGATATCGACATGGCCGAAAAAACCAATGAAATTACGAAGATGTTCCTTGGTAAAGAGCTTGCGAAAGATGTTTTCGCATTTCCCTCCAGCTTCGGCGGGTATCAGAAGATTGACACCGCAACCTTCTTCGGTTAACATCGTTCATTTTCTCTATTGGTGAGATACATAAAAAATACAGCACAAAAGAGTGGAGACAAGTATTATGGAACGCTCAGACGTCATTAATTTTTTTGATACACTTGCCCCGGCTTGGGATGCGGAAATGATCCGAAATGATGAAATAATAAATATCATACTCGACTGCGGAGGTGTTTCTGCCGGAAAACGGGTGCTGGATGTTGCCTGCGGTACGGGAGTACTTTTCCCGGACTATTTGAATCGAAACGTGAAATGCGTCGTAGGCGTAGATATTTCACCAGAGATGGCTAAGATTGCAGCAGGAAAACATGATGATGCGCGTGTTAAGGTCATATGTGCCGATGTTCAGGATTTGGAGTTTGATGAAAATTTCGACTGTGTTATGATTTATAATGCTTTCCCACACTTCCCTGAACCATCAGGACTTCTTGCATATCTTTCGAAATATATTGTACCGGGTGGTCGCCTTACCGTAGCCCATGGTATGAGCCGCGCAAAGATTGACGCACACCACCACGACAGTGCGAGTAAGGTTTCTGTGGGGCTCATGCATGAAAACGAACTGGCGGCTTTGATGGGACAATGGTTCGAGGTAGACACGGTTATATCTGATGATGAAAAATATATCGTTTCCGGCGTGGTAAGGTAATATAATCGAAAAGTTTCTTTCCATCGGATATAATCTGCAAAAGCTGCCGCAATAATTGTTTGTATACCACCATTTGCCTTAACACCAATTTGATTGAAGATGTTTAGGCTAAAAACCTTAAGGAATTAAAAAAGTAATACAGAAGTATTTGTAACAAAGAAAAGACAGATGTTCCGGCAACAGCCGTGCATCTGTTTTTTTGCATATTGAGGGAATCTACCCATGACAAGTATCTTTTATCGTATTGTATAGAGTAATCTGCTTGTTGCCACCGCAAGTATACCATCAGCAATCAAATCAACGTAAGTGATAGCTCGAATCATCTATCCACTTTTCACCGTCGTAATCCTGCAAAAAATCGCTTGTGACATTTTGCTCGAAATAGACGGAGAGAATTCTCATATAATCGGCTTTGGTTGCCCGCCTTACTGTGAAGCCCTGTTCTTTTATGCTTTTTTCTATATTGGAAAGATATGCATAGATATTGCTATCCTTTTCGTTTTTGATGCGGTTAAGATAATTCCCGCAGCCCAGAGTTCATCTTTTTTTGTTTTGTTAATAACTTTTAATCCTAATACTGCTTTGCGCGGCATTAGCAAGCACGACGCGAAACTGTTCGCCGGCATCAAATATTGGACTTAATCAGAATCGTTGAACACGGTCATTCCGAGATATATTCCATTATGTGATAGGTACTAGTATTCCCGCCTCATTCCGAGGCATTGGACAGCAAAACTATCTATTTTATTTGCTTGAGGCACCTGCAAGGTTTCGGGGCAAAAATCTACAAGCATTCTCTCCGTAATATCTTCGATGTCCGCCTGCCGGCAACCGGCAAGCCGTTTTTCTTTTTTGCAAAGCCGGTTTTCGTCAAAAGACCTCATCCTTTCCGCTTCTTTAGTTCTTAAATAGATTTGTTCCAGTCCGCTTCTCCAGCGCGATGATCTCTGGCCGCCCAAAGCGCGACGCTTACGTATTCTTTGCCTTTAATATACTCCGCAAAGACATATGCATAGAATACACTTGTTTCTAAGCAGCTTCGCCGCCCTGATTCTTTCCTCTATATGCCACCGGACTCATATATCCTAGGATCGAATGCATGCGTTTTCGATTGTAAAATAGCTCCACATACGCGAAAATGTCTTTTTTAACTTCTTCCATTGTAGCATATTCTTTCCGGTGGATACTTCTTTTTTCAGCATTGTAAAAAAGCTCTCCATGCATGAATTGTCATACGGATAGCCGGGGCGGCTCATGCTGATGACTATACCATATTCCTCAAGCATTTGTCGGTATCCCGGGCTATACTGTACTGGCAGCCAACTCAGCTACGCCAAGAGGATTCATATCGACCAGGACAGTTACCTTGATGAGTAGACGATAGAAAATGGTAGACCGCCCTGAGCTTCAGTTCGGTCTGCCATTATATTATTGTTAAATATCATTTCTTAAAGCAACGCGGTCTTGGCACGAGTGAAGCAGACATCAGCCCAATATATTTTCAATAAATCGTTCCAGTATGACCGCGACCTCGGCTCTTGCAGCCATACCCTGCGGGACAAAGCTTCCGCCGTCGCGTCCTATGATGATGCCAGTGCTCTGGCAGTATAGGGCCGTATTCTTCGCATAGCCTGAAATGATGTTAGCGTCAGGATATGTAAGTTCTGTGTCCATATTACTTGGCAGGACGCCGAGGAAATCCGCGAAGCGGTACAGTATCGCTGCCATCTGCTCACGGGTAACCGGATCACCGGGGCCAAATTTACCATTTCCATAGCCGCTGAGGATGCCATTTTTCGACGCCCAGTCCACATATTTTCCGTAGTAGTCATCATAGTTGCAGTCGGTGAAAGTGTGGGTGCTAATGGTTTCTATTGTACCGTAGCTGCGTTCGTAAAGCCGCCCGATAACAGTTACGAACATCGCGCGTGTCATGCCGGAATCCGGTGAGAAAGCATCTCTTCCCGTGCCGAGGAATAGTTCGCGCTCGGTAACAAATTCGATGTAATTCTTCGCCCAATGCAAACTGGTATCCGTAAAAGTTTTCGTATTCTCCTTGAAGAATACCATTACGCCAGAAGGCGCTACATATTTTCCGCTTACCGCGAAACCGATAAATACTTCGTTTTCTTCTGAGGTCTACACGGTCAAACCCGCAAGTGCCCAGTATATGACCCAGTATGTCCCTATTGAAGATATTTACAGACTAACATTCTCGCACCTAATGCGGCTGTTGAAGCAGCTCGAGCCGGTGCGTCCGGAAGAGACTTTACGGTGGTGGCAGACGAGGTCAGAAATCTCGCCGGAAAATCGGCAGAGGCCGCAAAAAATACAACTGATTGAAGATACCATACAGGCCGTTGACGCGGGATCGGGTATAGCCAAGTGAACTTCGGACTGCTTGGCCAAGACAAGCACAGTCACAAATGAGGCTGTCGTTCTTATTAAAAGGATTGCAAGGGCCACAGAAGATCAGGCCATGTCCATCGACCAAATCAACCAGAGTATTGAGCAGACATCCTCGGTTGTTCAGACAACTGCCGCCACCGCCGAAGAAAGCGCGGCAGCTAGCGAGGAGCTGTTGGAACAGTCCAACCTCCTTAAGAGTCTTATAAAAAAATTCCAACTGGCAGATGTCTGCAGTTCAGGGGCCAAAACATATTTATAAGAACCAGCGTTTATGTTATGATGGCAATCACCTCTTCGGCTTTTCACCGGGCGGATAACCCTGTTTATTTCTGACTTTCAGCCGCGAATGCTCTTTGAGCAAGGGTATTAGCATAAATCAGACACACTATGTAAAACGTTAAAAGATTGATCGCTAATGCTCCAAGAGCGATAATCCAACCGGCAGTCTTTTCGCACACGGATCAAATATCTCTATCCCGTCATATTCCGCAGCCAGTACTGTTTTTACTGCAAGTTAAGGGATAATAACGATATTGAAAAAACCATTTATAATGGATGGTAAAGTAATCGTTTCTATAAATTGAAAGAAACAAAAATTTCAGAATCGCGGAACAAAGTAATACGAATTGAACGATTTTGACATATAATGTTGACTAACGGCTTGCGGCGTGATAATTTAAGATTATCAGGAAAAATGATAATCTTAGAAAGGAAGGCTAAAATATGCAAGATTTGATTCTGGGAATTGATATTGGTACGACCTCGCTTAAAGCAGCGGTGTACGACTGCACTGGCCAGCAAAAATCCGCGGCAATCCAAGAGTATTCGCTTTTGACGCCTGAAACGAACATGGTTGAAGCGCCATGCGACATTTATATGCATTCTATAAAGAAATGCCTTTCCGATATTAGGCTTAAAGATGGCGTGAAAATGAATAATATCACTGTCATCGGATTCTCCGTGCAGGGCGAAACACTGGTTTTCCTTGACGAAAACGGCGCGCCGGTGCATAATGCCATAGTATGGATGGATACACGCGCTTCGACGCAGGCCGAGAAGCTGAGGGCGCATTTTGGCGACGAGAAGTGCTACGAGATTACCGGGCAGGTTAGCTTTGAAGCCTGCTGGCCGGCTTCCAAGATAATGTGGCTGCGCGAAAACGCGCCCAAAGAGTTTGACCATATACGCCACATCCTGCTGCTGGAGGACTATATCATATACCAGCTAACCGGAAAGATTGTTGCGGAGGGTTCTCTTTTGACCTCCACCGAGTATTGGGACATCAGGACAAAACGTTATTGGAAGGACATGCTGGATTTCATCGGAATAGATGAGGATTATCTACCGGAGATAAGAGAATCTGGCGAGTCCGTCGGAACGATACTACCGGCGATGGCGAGAGAACTTGGTGTCTCACCGGCGGCCGTGATTACTACGGGCTGCCTTGATCAGGCAGCGGGAGCTATCGGTGTCGGAAATATTAAACCCGGCATTTTCAGTGAAAACATCGGCGCGGCTCTTGCCATATGCGTCCCGACGGCGAAGCTGACATATGATCCGAACCGGCAGATGCCCGTTCACTATTTTGCTCTGCCGGACACATATATGATGCATACATTCACGACCGGCGGCATGTGTCTGCGCTGGTTCCGCGACAGCTTCTGTGAAAATGAAATTGGTATGCAGGATAAAACAGGGCTCGATTCATATTATCTTCTGGATCTGGAAGCAGCAAAAATACCTTCCGGTTCGGATGGGCTGATTACATTACCTCATCTTCAGGGGTCAATGGCTCCGGATGTGAACCTTAATGCCAAGGGTGTGTTCTACGGAGCAACTCTAAAGCACACTAGGGCTCATTTTATCCGCAGTATAATGGAAAGCCTCGGATATGTCATTTGCCGCAATCTCGAAGCCATAGACGCCATGGGCTTGACGGTGCGGCAGATAAGGACAATGGGCGGCGGCTCAAAATCCGACATCTGGAACCAGATAAAAGCGGACATAACCGGAAAGCAGCTGAACGTGACTTATTCCTCTCAGGATACAGCCTGCCTTGGAGCGGCAATACTGGCAGGCAAGGCAGTGGGGGTTTTCAGCGGCATAGAGTCCGCGGTCAATTCCATGGTTAAGATTAAAAAGACTTTCGAACCAAATCCGGCGAATCACGAGATTTATAACAAACAATATCAGAAATTCAAACTGTTGCAAAGCTCGTTGTCGGAGCTCTATAAGCTGGATGCAAAATAAATCGGATTGAGGTGCAGTATGATTCGGGAACAGAGAATAGAGTATATTTTGCGGGAAATACAGGATCACGGGATAGTGTCCATTGCGGAGCTGACCCGTGTGCTTGATACTTCCCGATCTACCATACACCGTGATCTGGAGGAGCTGGAGGCTCTGCAAAAGCTCAAATGCGTAAGGGGTGGAGCTGTAGCACCGACGAAAAAAACGGCACATGAGCCGTCATTTATGGCGCGTCAGAGCCGCTTTGCAGAGGAGAAGCAGCGCATAGCTCAGGCAGCCCTGGATTATATACAGGAGAATGAGACGATCCTTCTCGACTCCGGTACAACGATATATGAGCTGTCAAAGCTTCTAGCCAATGCCTCGAATCTCTATATTGCAACAAACGATCTTCACAGCGCAATGGCGCTTTCGAACAATCCGAAAATATCACTCGTCGTACTGGGAGGTTCGCTGCGCTCCAGCCATTACACGCTGAACGGCGTTTTTACCGAGGATGTAATTCGCCAGATACATGCGGACACGACCTTTTTGAGCGTTGATGCGGTGGACTTCGGGGTGGGCTTCATGGGCTTTTCCGTAGAGGAGATACCAACCAAACGCTTGATGATCAAGGCGGCTCAGAAGGTGATTGTTTTGTGCGATCACTCAAAGTTCGAGAGTGTGGCCTTCGTTAATATATGCGCCATAGAACAGGTGGACATGATAATAACGGGTAAGGAAATCCGCCCGGAATATCTTAAGCAGCTTGAGGAACTGGGTGTTCAAGTTCTTACAGTATAATAAAAAACGTCCGTACACTGAGCTGTACGGACGTTTTTTATTAGGTGAAGTCTAAGCGTTATCCGAGGATTTCTTTGATTTTATCGGTAACTGCTTTGGCAAGCTTTCTGTGGTCTGCTTTTGAATAATGCAGGCCATCCAAGTTGTTAATTTCAAAATCCATTTCCGCGCAGTCTATGAATCCGCAGCTGTGGCGCTGCGCGACCTCACGGTAAAGTGAACCGAATTGGCAGCTTTTTTCATAAGCGATGGGCCCGTAGCTGAAGCCGAACATCATATCCGCAATGTCCTTTTTGACAGGTGCGGGCGCAATGAGCAGCACCTTGGGCGCTTGGTAGCCGTAATATAACTGCTGCGCGGCAACAACAAGCTTTTCTACGCCGAAAGCTATCATACCGGCGGTCAGATTGAACATATGTTTGAGTTCGTTTACGCCCATCTGGATAATAACCAGATCCAAAGGAGCCTGCGCGTCCAGCGCCGTTTCCAGACTGTCAATGCCAAGCCTATGCGGGAAATAGGGGTCCTCGACCATGTTCGTGCGGGCATTCAGAGCATCCTCAATTATGCGGTAATCCCCGCCAAGAGCGTTCTGAACGATTCCGGGCCATCGTTCGTCGAATTCCATGCGTCTGCCGGTGCCTAGAGCCGGGTTGTAGGTCGTAAAGTCGTAGCCCCAGGTGTTGGAATCGCCGAAGCAAAGAATGTTTTTCATGTTAGTTCTCCTTTCGCATGCAGTTAGGGTTTTTAAGAATGATATTATTTCATTATGTATCATAATAATTCAAATTGTTTCAAATATACCTTGACTAAAGCGCCGTGACTATTTATAATAGAAGTATAAAAAATCGAGAAACGGAGGCATATGCATGGAAAAACTGGGGAAGATCATCCATCCAAAAGACGCGAAAGTTTCAATGGATGAGCAGGAACTTGTGCGTGAGTATGTTCATACTGACAGATTAACTTTTGGCACATCCCGGCTGAAGCCAGGAGCTGTCGGAGGTCTGGATAAGGGTCACGCCGTGGCTGACGAAGTGTTTTTCTGCGCCGAGGGGCACGTTCTGGTCTATTTTCCAGAGGACGACACCTATTACGAGCTTGAGCAGGGCGATGCGCTGCTTATACCGCCCGCTACGGGACACCGGATATTCAACATCGGCGATGAAGACGCTCTTATTTCATGGAGCTGTGCTCCTAGACCGTAATAAAACTACAACAGATAAAAGAGGTAACTATAATGAATCCTGAGCTTATCGTAATGCTGACACATAATGACAAGACGGTTGCTGACGCAGCCGAGATCTTTGAACAGTGCAAAGACACTCCAGCGGTCAACTGGGGTTTTAAAGAAATCGGACTGCCGCTCCCCGAAATGAAAAAGCTGTTTTCATACATGAAGCAGTACGGGAAGACCACATTTTTAGAGGTCGTCGCCTACACCGAGGAGGAATGCATGGACGGCGCAAAAATGGCGGCGGAATGCGGTGTTGACTATCTTATGGGAACGCTTTATTTTGATTCAATCAACAGCTACTGCAAGGCAAACGGCCTAAAGTATCTGCCGTTCGTAGGAAAAATAACCGGACGTCCGTCCGTGCTCGAAGGCACAATAGAGGGAATGATAGACGAGGCAAACTCATATCTGAAAAAAGGAGTATATGGTTTCGACCTTCTGGGATACCGCTTTACAGGAGACCCGGTAGAGCTTAACCGCCGCTTTGTAGCGGGTGTTGATGCCCCTGTTTGCCTTGCCGGAAGTGTCGCAAGCTATAGCAGACTAGACGAGGTGAAAGCCACAGGTTGCTGGACCTTCACAATTGGCGGCGCATTTTTTGAAAACAAATTTGACGGAACCTTTGCCGAACAGGTAACCAAGGTCGTCGAATATATGAGAAAGTGACATACATATATCGGCCGAAAACTCCCCGACATCATTTGCCGGGGAGTTTTTTGCTTTTAATCCAGAGATATGACGTGGTACTGTAGTTCGAATTACGATCCGGATTTACTCCGCACCATACTGCTGTATCCAGTAAAGAAGCTCCAGCATATTATCATCGCTCTCCCCTGTTTTTGAGAGGTCAATTTCACCGCTGCGGGCGCGGTCGTAGAGCAAACTTCCGTATCCCTTTATCTTGGTCTTGGCGGCGGCGTCGTTTTTTTCCACAGCGTTGTAGCACAAAACCTTCAAAAGGGCAATCAGGTCGCCGTTATCCTGTGTCTTTATAAAAGCCTCCTCCGCCTCGGAAATGGATATGGAGCTATATTCTCCAAGATTGTACTGACGTTCGCCTTTTTTTGCGTTGATAGCATAAATGCTCAGCACCGTGCAGGCTATGACAATAATTACGGACATTATGCGTGCGGCTGATCGTTTTTTACTCTTAGAATTTTCGCTTTCCATGTTTTATTCCGCGACCTCGCACCAGTCCATAGCCATGGCAGCGTATATCTTCGCAGCGTTAACAAGATCGTTAATATAGATAAACTCATTGTCACCGTGGACGTTGTTGTTAAGAGCGCCGGGGCCTAGGACAACCGCGGGCATTCCCAGACGGCCAAGGTAGTACGCATCGCAGACGGCACGGAATCCCGAAATAATAGCATCTCTGCCCAGCGCTCTGCCAACGCTGCCGCACAGAGTCTGTACCCCGGGGTTTTCCTCCGGTACGGCAAATCCGGGCCAGTCCTGTATAATTGGAGCCTCAACGACCGGCGGATGCTCACGCAGCCATTCATCGGTGGACGCGATAGAGGCTACTCCGCGACGTATTTCGTCAAGAATTTCATCACGGGAAACGAGCTGATCGGGATACCATATGCTGTAAGTGTATTCCATATGTGACGGTACGGTGCCGAGATACTCTCCACCCTGAATGAAGCAGGGGTTCATGGTGAAGACTCCGACGCCCTGCTGGTCGTGGCCGCCCTTTCCGCCGACACCCATTATCTTGTCGTGGTAACGATGGTTCCATTCCACTTCAAGACGGTTAAAATAGTCAACTAAAGGCAGAGACTTGCGGAAAGCGTCTACAGCGATGTCGTTGCCGCAGGCGAGACCGCCCGGCTGCGGGAAGAGCATTTGATTGCGGGCAGAGACATGGACGCCCTTACCCTCAACGATAAGCTTAAAAAAC
The DNA here is from genome assembly GCA_034927185.1 of Oscillospiraceae bacterium. Taxonomy (GTDB): domain Bacteria; phylum Bacillota; class Clostridia; order Oscillospirales; family Oscillospiraceae; genus UBA2658. Next base: position 10,097 of record JAYFQM010000008.1, read on the forward strand.
ACGAGAGCCGACGACGCGATCTGTACCTCCAGATTGCTAGGTTCACAGACAATGGCAAAGTCCGTGTGATAAAGCTCTTTTGCGGCGCGCTCTGCGCCTATTGTCTCAGCGGACTGGGATTCTTCGCCGACCGAGGAGTGAAGAACCACATCGCCTTTCAGACGGATACCGCAGTCCTTGACGGCTTTAAGGGCAAAAAACGCTGCGGCAAGGCCGCCTTTCATATCGCTTGTGCCGCGTCCATACAGCTTACCGTCAATAATCTCCGGTTCAAAGGGAGGGCAAATCCAGCGTTCCGGATAGCTGATGGGCACAACGTCGCTGTGACCGTTAAAAGCCAGTGAATGACCTCCGCCGAGGCCCTTTCTTGTCGCGACGACATTTGGACGGATTTTTTCGTCATCGTAAGCCTTAACGACGACGGAATCAAACTGCTCTTCGCGCATTTTCTGCGCGAAAAATTCCTGCATCGGGAGTTCGTTTCCATTGCTTTCCCCATCGTTAATGGTGGGGAAGCACACCATCTGCCGAAGCAGAGTTACAAGTTCGGCTGAGTTCTTATCGATATAATCGAAAACCTTTTCATGATTTGTCATAAGGCATGTCCTTTCAAATCAAAACGAAATACGGTGTTCGCAGACTGCGGCAGATGTCCGGTTATTCCTGCCAGTTGACTATCTTCCTCTGTGCAAGGGAGATAAGCCCGTAAACGATAAGGCCGATTATCGTGACATAGAATATGCAGGCGAAGGACTGCGTAGTCTTGAGGTACTGGGAATACTTAATGATCTGAGAGCCGAGACCGGTGTTGCCGGCGTTGTATTCAACGCTTATGCAGGTCGTAGTGGCAAAGATAGCCGCCAGACGCAGACCGGTGAATATATCTGTTGTTGCGGAGGGGAGAATCATCTTAAGATAGGATTGTCCGCGCGATGCCCCCAGGGACTGCATAAGTTCACGGCGTATTGTCGGGACATTATTGAAGCCAGTGCAGGCATTCATATTGATAACCGCGAAGGACTGGATAACGACCGTTGTGATACGCATATTCATGCCGAAGCCCATAGCGAGCATAAGCAGCGGGATGAGCGAGATGAGGGGCGTCGTTACAAGGAAGGTTATGTAAGGAGACATGGCCGCATTCAAAGTCGGGTAGCTGGTGATAAGCGTTGCCAGTATAAGCCCGACAGGAATTGCAATCAGGAACCCGGAAAGAACACATTCCAGAGTTATAAGGATATGAGGCCAGTAATCCTTGAAGTCAACAATCATGGACTTGAATATTTCGGATGGAACAGGAAGAAACCACGCAGGAGTCTCGTTGGCGCGGCAGGCAAGCTCCCAAATTGAAAATATCAGGACGAACATTACAATCGGCGCCGCTACGCTTACAATCTTGTTTTTTGCTTTCATTGTATTTCGCCTCTCTACTTAATCTTACTCAGATCAATTTCGCCTATAAGACTCTCAATGTTTGACTTGTATGCGATGAAGTCAGGCTGGGTTATCATGGACAATGTCCTCGGCCTTGGCAGCTCTAAATCTACGGTCTCAACCAAACGGCCGGGGTGTGTTCCCATAACATACACCTTGGAAGCAAGAAGAACGGCCTCCTCGATGTTGTGGGTGATGAAGATTATGGTCTTCTTCGTCTTTCCCCAGATGTCCAGCAGTTCCATGTTCATCTGCTCACGGGACAGCTCGTCGAGAGCGCCGAAGGGCTCGTCCATGAGCAGTATCTCCGGGTCGTGGACCATTGCGCGAATGACTCCGGCTCTCTGCAGCATGCCGCCGGATATCTCGTTGGGGTGCGCATCGGCGTAGTCCTGAAGATCGACCATTTTCATCAGTTCGTCTACACGGTCTTCCCACTCCTTGCCCTTGAGCCCAAACACGCTGAGGGGAAGAGCAATGTTCTGCCTGACGGTGTACCAGGGCAGCAGGTTTGGCTGCTGAAAGATGAAGCCCATCTTCCGAAGCGTTTCCATGGGCATTTTTTTGTTATTGTTGACCTTTTTCCCATCTATGAAAATGTCGCCTTCGGTGGTATCGATAATGCCGTCCAGCATACGGATAAGCGTAGACTTGCCGCAGCCGGAGGGCCCGAGTATGGCAACGAATTCGCCCTGCTGTATCTGCATGGAGTAGTCCTTGACAGCGACGATTTCCTGACTTCTTGTCTGGAATATTTTTGTTACATGAGAAAATTCGATTTTTGGTTCCAAGGCAGCCACCCCCTTTACTTTTTCCAGAGAACGATACGTTTCTCGATTAATTCCACAATGGTGTATAGCGAAATGCCGATAATAGCGATAAGAATGATGCAGCCGTAGCTTTGCTCAAAGTTGCTGTACTTTGTAAATTTTATTATTCGGTCGCCGAGGCCCTGACCTCTGCTGACGAAGTCAGCACTGACTGCGCCTATGGTTGAGAATATGCAGCCCAGCTTGATACCCGTGAAAACCTGCGGCAGAGCGTTCATAAAAATAATATTTGTGAAGGTCTGAAATCTTGATGCGCCGACCGAGCGGGCAAGCTCCAGTTTCTCTCGAGGCACATTTGTAAAGCCGTTCAAAGTATTTAAGCATATGATCGGGGTTGCCTGAATAACCACTATTATGAGTCTGAGATTGGGGTCTGTACCGAGCCAAAGGGTCATCAGCGGAATAAGGGTTATCATCGGAGTGATGACGAGCCAAATGACTACGGGCTGCATGGCCTTGATTAGAAGGTCAAACTGCGAAAACAGCGCCGCAAGAAGTATGCCGAGAGGGACGGCGATGCAGAAGCCAAAGCAGATTATCTTCAGTGTAAAGAGAAAGTCTGGCCAGATGACAGCAAAGCTCTTTACCGTTCCCTGAATCATATGGGTCGGCGTCGGCATGACGTATGCTGAAACGTTGAATACACGGAGGCAAACCTCCAGCCCGACATAGATAACGGCCAAAACGATAAGCGGAGCTATTATGTTTTTCGGGTTGATCTCTTTTTTGATAAGCTTCTTTTTAACAGGAGTTTTGGACATATCTGCAGCCTCCTTACATCGTTGCGCGTACAATGCCGTTTATCTGCTCGCGCAATTCATTGAATCGGGCATTGCTGGCAATGTTGTGATTACGTTCCTCGACAGGAATTTCAATTGCTATCTCATGGGTAATGGTCGCAGGCTTGTTCGAGAAAACGAAAATGCGACTGGCGAGAAGTATGGCCTCGTCAACGTTATTTGTGACCATGACCACGGTCTTCTGAGTTTTCTTCCATATGTTAAGCAGCTCATATGACAGCATCTTTCGCGTGATGGCATCCAACGCGCCGAGAGGCTGGTCGAGAATTAGAATGTCCGGATTATGTACTAACGCGCGCGCTATCCCGACACGCTGCTTCATGCCGCCGGAGAGCTCGTGAGGATAAATATTCTTATACTCAAGAAGACCCACAACGTCCAGCATTTCGTCGATACGGGCAGTCCATTCGGGACCTTTCAGTTTCATTGCGTCGAGGACAAACTTAAGGTTTCCCGCAGCGGTGCGCCACGGCAGCAGGTTGTCGCTCTGGAATACGAAGCCGAATTTTTTGACTTCTTCTATGGGAATTTGCTGACCCATGTCCTTTCCGCTGAGTTCCAGGCAGCCTGTGGATGCGCTGTCTATCCCGCCAAGGATCTTAAGGAAGGTGGACTTTCCGCAGCCGGAGTTGCCGAGTATGACTATGAACTCCTTATCGTATATATCCATGCTTATATCCGTCAGAACCTCGACGTAGTTACCGTCCTTCTCGTTTCCGAAGGATTTGGCAATATTTTTAACACTGAATACTTTATTAGCCATATAATACCTTCTTACCTACGACGCCCGGCTCACAGTACGAGGCCCGGAGTCAGAATGTTGTCAATTGTGAGCTCAATGGGTTTTCCGACGATTTTGGCCATATATGCCACATATGCACCGTGCTCAAGGAATGCGGAGAGCACGAAAGCCTCCTCCAGATTTTTTCCAATGACCACCGCTCCATGACTGCGCAGGAGCGCTGCCTGCTTATCGCTGCCGAGTGCGGCGACAATCTTTTCTCCCAGATCTTCGGAACCCACAAGCCCGTATTCGGCGCATTTGATTTTTCCGCCGAGGAATAGTCCCTGCTCCGCAAGCAGGAACGGAATATCCTCTCCGGTGACAGCAAATGCCGAGGAATACAGCGGATGGGAATGGACTATTGCGTTTGTCTCAGGACGCGCCTTGTATATTGCCAGATGCATAGGGAGCTCTACCGTAGGCAAAAAGCCGTTGTCCTCAACCAGCTTACCGTCTATGTCGCAGACACAGATGTGCTCGGCCTTGATGACTCGCCAATCCGGGCAGATGTTAAAAGAGCTGTTCGGCCTCGGGCAAATATAGATGAGGCCGGTTTCGGTGTCTCGCATACTCCAGTCGCCGGAGTCCATTCCCGGCGAAAATTTGTTTTCGATAAAGTCTTTGGCGTATGACGCTACAAGCTGCATGAATTCATATCGCACTTTTTTGATCATTTCCGGATCTCCTTTCCGCTCTTACAGATGTGTACCGTTCGTTATGGTCATTGTAACACGAGAATTTGATGTTCTCAAGACAAATCGGAACAAAATGATGCATTTTGTTGAATTGAAATAATATTGACACCAAATAATATAAACATTGCTATATTTTTATTTTAGAAAATATATTGATATCAAAAGAAAATATTGGATGATGGCCAAATAATCGCAATCATTGCTTCTCTGTAGCAATGATTTATATTGTGTTATTTTGCTTCATAATGTAATCATTTTCTGCCCAATATACAGTCCATAGCAGCCGAAGCGTTATAAATCATCTGGTCGGTGTAATACTTGTAGGTGGGGCACATCTCTGCGCTTGCCCAGCCGGTATACCCGATTTTATCGAACATTTCTATGACCGCGGGCCAGTTGACGTCGCCGGCAAGAAGATCTACAAAGCCGGCAAGGCCCTTTGCGTCGCGCCTGAAGTCTTTAAAATGAACTTTTTTGATACGGCTGCCGAGAATCTTTATCCATTGCTCCGGATACCCGTAGAGCACCATGTTGCCGACGTCGAGGAAGGCGCCTACATAATCAGAGCCTATTCCGTCAATGAAATCACGGAATTCCATTGGGCTTAGCAGAAACTTGTTCCAGATGTTTTCGATACCGATGATGACGCCCTTCTTCTCGGCGTAGGGCGCGAGTTCCTTGAGAGCTGTCTGGGAGCGCTCATAGGCCACATCATAGTCTATGACCTCGCTGCCGGCGAAAAAGTTGACATTATCCGCATCGGGAACAACGTCTTCGGGATGAAAGTCCACTCCCACGGTGCCGGGACAAACGAGTATGCAGTCTACGCCCAGCAAAGAGGCAACATCTATCTGACGTTTAACGACCTGTTTCGCTTTTTCACGCACTTCGGAAGGACTGGCGGTAAGTGAAAACTCCCAGTAAAGCCCGGTAGCAAGGCTGCATATCTCAATGCCCAATTCTTCGGCCTTATTTTTTATGTAGAGTATTTCCTCGTCAGTACTATTAAGGCTCAGAGGACCATCTTTGGCGAGTGCGAGTTCAATGCCTTCAAATCCTGCGGCTTTTGCCAGTCTCATACATTCCTCGATGGATTTTGACTGGTCGAAGGACCAGATGTTGATGCCTTTTTTAATTGCCGATTTCATGGCTTATCCTCCTTTTGTTTGCTTTTTCCACTTTTTGGCGCACAAACCACTTCTACGCCCACAGCCAGAAGTTTTTCGATATATTCCTCTGCCAGGCCCTCGTTTGTAACCACTATGTCCGCATCATTCAGCGGGCAGACGTTTACAAGGGCGGAAGTCTCGAATTTATAGAGATCGCATAGCATTATGCAGCGCTTCGCGTTGCGTATTACCATGCGTTTGTTTGTGACCTCGTCAACCCCAAAGTCCATAAATCCTTTTGCGGAGTCCACGGCGTCAACAGCCATGAACGCGGTGTCAACCTTCAAATCGTTAAGCATTTGTTCGGTGAAAAACCCATACAGCGTACAGCTTCCGCGCTTGAGCTGACCGCCGGTGACTATAAGGATGTTGTCCGTGTAAGAAATTGCTTTTGCAACATCTATATCGTTAGTCAAAACGGTCAGATGATGGAATTTCCCCAGTCGCCCCGCCAACTGCTGAGCCGTTGTACCGGGACCGATGAAAATCGTAGAGCCCTCCTCGATGAGTTCCGCGGCGGCGGCTGCAACGAGCACCTTCTCGTCTTTATGCAGATGCGCACGAATGTTTATCGGAACTTCTTCGGCCATCGGGTCACTGCCGCGCACTGCCCCTCCATGGGTACGCATAATTATTCCGTCTTGATGCATTTCTTCAAGGTCTCTGCGAATAGTAGCTTTTGATACTTTCAAATCGTCCGAAAGCTCGTCCACTGTTGCGACGCCCCTTGTATTGACAAATTCGGCTATTTTATGCTGACGTTCTGCTTTTAGCATATTACACACTCCAAGGTTCAATAATTATGCATGATATCTTTGGTTTGCTGGTACAGCTTGTTGTATCGATCCCTGTAAGGGGCGTAGTCTGCGTAAGTATCTTTGTCAGGGGCAATTAAGGACTTGATTTTAATGGTGTCGGCAACCGCTTGGCTGCTTGCAAAATGGCCGACGCCGAGAGCCGCGATGAGCGCATCGCCGTATGCCGCGCCCGTGTCCGTCTCGGCAACGAACTGCCGCTTGCCGCTTATATCCGAAACGGCTTTGAGCCAGGCAGGATTCCTAGTGCCGCCGCCCACGGCCATGACCTTTTTGGTACCCATGCCGAGAGCGTCAAATATTTCAAAGTGCTGGTTTATGCCGTAACCCACGCCCTCCAGAAGCGCCTTATAGATGTGGGCACGCGTGTGCTGGAGATTCAAGCCGAATATCATGCCCTTGGCAAGCGGGTCATTTATCGGAGTACGCTCACCGGAGAAATACGGAAGAATTACAAGCCCCTCCGAACCCGCGGGAATGCCCTCGGAAAACTTTGCCATTTCGCAAAAGACATTTTTGCCGCTCTTCTTTGACTCCTCCATAATATCTATGGCGAAATTGTCCCGGAACCAATGGGTCAGCGTTCCTGCGCAGCTCATTCCGGCGGCTACGGAATAGGTGCCGGGGAAAAGATAAGGGCCGGCCCAGAGGCGGGCGTCCTTAGTGAACTTTTCAACTACGTGGATTATGAAGATTGAGGAACCGTACATGAGCATCATGTCGCCCGGGTCTAGGACGCCTACGCTGAAAGCCTCGGCAGAGGCATCCGCCGTGCCTGCGGTAACTTTGGTGCCGGCGGCAAGCCCAGTCTCCTTTGCCGCCTTTTCGGTCACCTCCCCGACTATCTCGCTGCTCCAGCGGCACTCGGGAAGCTGATCACGGCGGCAGAACAGGGAAACATCATCTACCCAATCGAGCTTTTCCATGCTGTATATCGGAACCCATGTTGCCGCGGTATAGTTATCTATAACACACTTTCCCGTAAGCTTTGCCACAAGATATGTACTGCCGGTAACGAACTTGTAGGCTCCGGCATATACCTCCGGCTCGTTATTTTTTATCCATAGTATCTTTGCGGCAGCCGACTGGGAGGTCAGCGGCGTGCCGCATTTTTCGAAAATCTCACTTTTGCCGTAGAGATTTTCCAGGTACTCGATTTCTTTCACAGCGCGCACGTCTATGCCATAGAGGATAGCTTTGCGCAGAGGATTAAGATTCTCGTCCACAGGCAGACAGCAGGGGCCTATCGTACTGCAACCCACACTGACAATGTCCTTCGGATCGATGCCGGACGAGCTGATGAGCTCATTCGATATCCTGCAGAAATCTCCCCACCAGGTCTTTTCCGCGTCATGCTCCGCATAGCCCGGGTGCGGAACCTCCATCTGATGCTCTTCGGAGCGCTCTGCGATTATCTCGGCATTTTCGTTCACAAGCGTACCCTTGCTGCCGAAAGTACCAATGTCAATCCCCATGAAAAATTTACTCATAGGTATCTCCTCCCTGAAAAACAAGTTCAGAATCGGTTGATTTGCAAGCTATCGTCCACGCGGCGCATCATACCGGCGACAAGAAGAGCCAGCGCATCAATGTCAGCCACGTCGCAGACCTCGACCGGTGTGTGTGTATAGCGCGCGGGGAAACCCATTTCAAGGCAAGCCACGCCCTCGCCTTCAAGCTGGAGATAAGAGGAGTCGGTCAGAATACCGACAGAGGCAAAGCGCTGGAGAGGACTGGCGATATCGGCTGCGGTTCGTTTTGCCAGTCTGAACATGGGCTCGTGAGCGATGGTGCCGTTAAGCGTTCCTCTGCCGTGGAAGCTGTATAGGTGGACGCAGGGCCCTTTGCCCATAATGTCCTCATATCTGGAGGAAAGATCCTTAGTATCGCCGGCAAGAGAAACGTCCAATGAAATCGCGATATCGGGGTGTACGGTTCTCGCGGCAAGCATCGCTCCGCGCAGATTAAACTCCTCCCAGACTGTGCCGACAAGGTATACATCACAGTTCGGCTTTTCACTTTCACTAAACTGACGAGCAATTTCTATCAGAGCGGCACAAGCGCCCCTGTTGTCCACCGAGGTTCCGCTCACACGGTTTCCCGAAAGCTCCTGAAACGCCGGCTTATAAATTGCCGGGCATCCCACATATATGCCCATATTGTGGACTTCCTCGGAGCTCTGAGCTCCCACATCAACGAACATGGAGGTTATAGGGTCGCATTTGTATTTTTCTTCAGCGGGCGTGGCGTGATGGGCCTTAGGTCCGAAAACGCCGGGGTGCCAGCCGCCTTCCTCGTCGCGGATCAGTATGGGCTCTCCGGGAAGGACCTTTTCGGGTATTCCGCCGAGGCGATCCATCTGAATAAAGCCGTCAGACTCGACCTTGCGAACGATGAATCCCACAGAATCCATATGTCCGAAGATCATTGCTCGAGGAAGTCCCGGATGTTTGCCGGAAATTTTTGCAATCACATTACCCGCTCTGTCGGTTGTCACCGCATCGCAGTATTTTTCAAGACGCACTTTCAGCTTAACAGCCATTTCTTGCTCGTATCCACTGGGAGCGGGGGTCAGCATAAATTCTTTAAGAATATCCTTTGTAGCCATAACGGTGCCTTCCTTTATAATAAAATACTCAGTATAACGCGCTCCATTTCGGCATGACTGAAAACGTCATAATCAGCTCCGACGGCGTCGCGCGCGCCAATATTGTTTTGTATGGCAACGGTTACGCAGCCGTTTGCCTTGCCGCTTGTCACATCCTCTTCGCGGTCACCGACCATGATGACTCTGTCGGCCCCAAGAAGTCTCTTGAGTTCCGGTATCGCGGTTAGCTTACTGTAGCCTTCCTTCTTATACCAAATATAGTCGAATATATCGAAAATATCAAACTTTTTCAGCAGCTTGTACAGGTAATCCATATTACCGTTCGAGCAGATGGCAACGGATGCTTTTTCTTTCAGAGCTCTCAGCATATGTATACAGTCGGGTTCGATTTCTGCCAGCTCATCAATAGCTATAAGTGCGTAGCGAAGCATACCGTCCAGAAATCGGTCACACAGCGCTTTGTCGTCGCTGCCGAGGATATTTCGAGCCAACTCGGTAAGCGTATCGCCGACAGTGCTGTTGGCCTTTGCCCGATCTACCGGCGGTAATCGCATATCCTTCAGAGACATATTGATTGAGTAATAGTTGAGATCAGTCGTACCGTAGAAAAGTGTACCGTCAAAATCGAACAAAACTGCGGTTTTCACGTTATATACTCCTTCGAATCATTTAATAACCTAAAGCGTCCTCAAAGATTTCTACGTTGGCCTCATTGCGCCATGCGGATTGAAGTTCTTTCCATTTCTCTGTACGGTCGTTTTCAACAAGTGTGTGTGAAAGTTGCTCCCGGACATCAGCAAGAGGGATTTCTCCAGCAGGGAGAGAGTCTTCCCAATAAAGAACCGTGTAACCGTAATCGGTATTGACAAGTTTATCACCGATCTCGCCCACTTTTCCGATGGACATCGCCGCTTCTAAATAGGAGTCTGAAAAGCGGCTCGAGTTCTCTGCCACATAATTTACGGTATCACCGCTTCCGGTCTTATATTTCTCCATTATTTCAGAAAAAGGCGTGCCCCCGGCATACTGGGTACGAATACTTGCGACGTCTTCGTTCAGCAGGGACAATTCGTTTGCCAGCATATCCTCATAGGTCGTGTCGTCTTCGGTATCTATTTGCTTCAACTGATCTAAAAGCTCAATCACATCAGCATCAAAGGTGAGACTTATCTCTTTTATTATGCGGTAAGCAGCCGGAACAAAAACGATTATGTCGCCGCTTAGCGCCGCAGACTCAAAGGCAGTCGGGTTGCCTCTGAAAGCGGACGTCTGTTCTGAAACCAAGACATTGTAGTAATCCAAAACTTCCCCATCTGACGGCTCCGGAATATCGGTGAGGAGCTTGTCCTTGAGCTTTGCCGTTTTTGCGGAAAGGGCCGAGTTTTCAATAACAACGGCTTCGTCCAGGCCGCTGGAAGCAAGGGTATAGTTTACCATTGTGTTCAAATCATCGCCGCTCAAGTCGGGATAGCTCTTCTGTAAGGAAACGGTTATTTTGTTTACAGTCTCATCCCAAACCGCTTCGGTTTCTTTTGTTTCTTCTTCGGTAAGTTTGACGTCGTATTCATTTATTTTATTAAGCAGAATCTGACGGGATACAAGGTTGTTAAGCACCGTAAGAGCTGCTTCGTGTAATTTCTGTTTAATTTCCTCCGCTGAAAGCTGATCGGTCAACTTGCTATACATTGCTTCCACGGTTACCATCTGCTCCGCGAGCTCGCTGAACATGATTTCGGTGCTGCCCACGCGAGCAACGGCTGCATCCTCTGCGGATGAGGAGGGTGACTCAGTTTTCCCGGCGGACTTACCGCCGCATCCGCTTAGCGCGGTAAAAAGTAGTGTCAATATGAGGCAATTTGTAATAATTCGTTTCATAATTCTATCCTCTTTAAGAAACTCGGGATCCGAAGATCCCGAGTTTTCGATTGCCAGATGGTAAAATTATCAGCTTAACCAGCTTCGTAGCGGGAAGCGCAGCTCTGCCAATCATAGGCATCTGCGTCAGCTTCAACAGCTGCTTTATCCCATGTGAGATCAATGAAATCGTTGGTGTAGATGGTATCAAGCGGGATGGCTTCTTTAATGACGTCGGCTTTAATCATGGAGTCAACATTGAGCTGCCACTTGTCTTCCCAGGATGTACCGATGCTATCAAGTATTTTCTGCTCATCGGCGCCGCCTTCAGGTCCGAACATCTGATAGTTGCGGCCTTGCTGGACATAAACCGCTGCTTTCCAAGTAACATCAATATTCGGCCACTGGTTGCAGGAGACGGCCGCTGCTGCTTCGGGGTTATACTTTGTGAAGTAAATGCCCTTGCAAAGTGCACGGCAGAAGCCTTCAACGACTTCCGGCTCGTTCTCGATCATATCGAGGCTCGTGATAATAGAATTGGAGTTGGTTTGAAGAACTTCGTTTCCGTCGATATACTTGAAATCATAGTTCTGACCAATGAGCTGATAAGCTTCGCCGGGCCATGTGAACAGAATATCGAGCTTGCCTTCTGCAACCTGAACATAACGGTTGTCGCCTGCTACGACGAACTCAAGGTCCTCAGCGGGATCAATGCCTGCCGCAACCAGCGTCGGAGTAACGAGAGACTCCCAGGATGCATCGCCCAATGCAACGGTCAACTTGTGGCCATACTTGGAAACGGCGCCCTTAATGTCGTCAAAGGTCTGATAGGGGCTGTTGTTAAGAACGCAGAGACCCCAGATGTTGATGTTGTCGTAGCCGCAGACGACCTTAATGGGGAGACCCTGCTCAATAGACTGAAGAATCAGAGACGGGCCGGGAACCGCAAAGTCTGCTTGGCCGGTAGCGACCATCTTGCAGTCGGTGGTGCCGATGGTCTCGATCATCTCGAGGTCAAGGCCTTCCTCTGCCATGTAGCCCAGATTTTGAGCTACCCAGAAGGGTGTGTCTTCCAGAACCTCGGCGGTACGGGTCAGGCACATTTTTACTGTTCTGAGTTCTGTGTTTCCGGCCGCGCTGGGCTCTGCAGATCCGGAAGCGTCTGCCGGAGCGGTGGACTCTGTCGCGCTTCCGCCGCCACAGGCTGCGAGCGAAAGGACAAGAGCAACCGCCAAGAGAATTACGAGAGTCTTCTTCATTTCATTTCCTCCTAATTTCAATAGTGGTGTCGCTGCATATAAAGCAACCCTTCTTATGCGATACTTCTTATCGCATCATTCTATAGTTTATATTACATACTTTTGCGCCGCGCGTCAAACACTTTTTGCTTATAATTGCTCATATTGTTTCATTTGTGTGCATTTTCACATTGATAAAATACTTGTTTTGGACTTATTGCATAAATACAATCACAAACGATCAAAAACAATCATTTTTTGTTTGACAAACAGATATGCTTATGCTAAAGTGTGGTTGTGGCAAATGTATACGATTATGAATCTGACAGTTGCCATTGTTTTTTTGCGGATACCTATAAATGACAAAACAAAGGGAATAGGTGTTTTTTCATTTCCGTAATTAATTATGTGCTTATTCCAACTGCAGTACATATAAGGAGGATATTGATATGGATTGGATCAAAGAAACGTTTGGAACAATCAAGCCCATTATAGCTATGTGCCATGTACGCGCACTTCCGGGTGACCCTTACTATGACACCGACGGCGGCATGGAGAAGGTAGTAGAAATGGCTCGAGCGGAGTTCCTTGCGCTTCAGGAGGGCGGCGTAGACGCCGTGATGTTCTCCAACGAATTCAGTCTCCCTTACCTTACAAAGGTGGAGCCTGTCACTACGGCCTGCATGGCCAGAGTCATAGGCGAGATAAAAAGTGATATAAAGATTCCGTACGGAGTGAACATGCTTTGGGATCCCTTTGCGTCTCTTGACCTTGCCGCTGCTACAGGCGCGCTGTTTATAAGAGAGATAATGTCCGGCGTCTATGCCTCGGACTTCGGCCTCTGGGATACCGATCCGGGAGCCGTCGTACGCCACAAGACAAAGCTGGGACTTAAAAACGTAAAAATGCTCTGGAACATAGTTCCCGAAGCGACGAAGTATCTTGCCGACCGTCCCATCGAGGAGATTGCTAAGACTACCGTTTTCAACAACCGTCCCGATGTAATATGTGTTTCCGGCATAACCGCGGGGGCCGCAACGGATACCTACGTTCTAGAACGTGTAAAGAAGGTAATTCCGGAAACCGCTGTTTTTGCAAACACCGGGTGTAAAGTCAACACAATTGAGAAGATACTCTCTATTGCTGACGGCGCAGTCGTAGGTACAACCTTTAAAAAAGACGGCAAGTTCGATAACCATGTAGAACCCGACCGTGTTAAGGAGTTCATGGACAAGGTCCACAGCTTCCGTAAATAAACATAGTTCATAACCGCAAAGTTTAGAAAGGGACATCAGCAGATGCCCCTTTCCTGCAGTTTCCCACCGAGAAAGGATGCGACATATATGAAGATATATAATATTGCGCTCATAGGCTGCGGGATGATTAGCAAAAGTCATATTCGTTCAATCGCAATGCTGCCAAACGCCAAAATCGTTGCAGTTGCGGATTGCATTGCAACAAAAGCAAAACAGGCCGGTGAAAAATGCGGCTCTCCATGGTTTTCCAGCGCAGAGGAAATGCTCAACGATGTGCCTGAGATTGACGTTTGTCTGCTGGCTCTTCCAACTTATATTCATCCGGGAATGGTTGAGATTTGTGCACGGCATAAAAAGGCGGTATTATGCGAAAAGCCCATTTCAATGGATGCGGCGGGTGCTGAGCGCATCTATGCGGCAGTACAGGAATATGGAATTCCGTATATGACGGCACAGGTAGTGCGCTTCTGGACGGGTTATTGCGAAATAAAGCAAATGATGGATGCCGGCGAGTTTGGAGACATATATCTCAGCTACTTCTCAAGATGCTCGGAGCGTCAGGTGTGGGATAATTTCTGGCTATATGACCCTCTGAATGGCGGAGGCGCTATGTTTGATATGCTTGTACACGACGTGGACTATATGAACTATCTCTTCGGACCCGCAAAACAGGTGTATACTCTTGCAAGCAAGGATGAAACCGGCTGCTACGACAACGTATTTGCAAACATAACCTATGAAAACGGCGTCAAGGCAGTGGCGGAGACGGCATTCAACATGCACAACGGTTTTCCGTTTTCAATGTACGCTAAAATAATGGGAACCAAAGCCACGGCGGAGCTGGTGTATAGCGCGGGATACGATATAAACCAGCGCGACGGAGCTTCGGCCGAGTTGCGCATTTTCAGGGATGAGCAGCTTCCAGAAATAATCAAGCTCGAGCAGTACGATGCCTATGCTGCAGAAACTGCGTATTTTTTGGATTGCATCGAAAAAAACAAGAAACCTGAGGTAATAACACTGGAACAAAGCGTTGATGTTATGCGCACGATGGTAGCGATAAAACAATCCGCGGATTCGGGCGAAATAGTGACGATAAAGCGCTGAGAAACAAAGACCTTTAATGAAACTAACCATACGAGGAGAATCCAAATGGAAAAAATAACAATCGGGCAGGCACAGAAGCTGACCTCTCCCAACCCCTTTTGCCTTGTAACGGTACAAAAACCGGACGGAGGCACGAACGTCATGGCCCTGTCATGGTGGACATATGTCAGCAATAATCCGGCAACAGTGTTGATTTGCACCTCGAACAAGGGATATACGGGCGAGCTGATAAAAAACAGCGGTGAATTCGGACTGTCCTTTCCCGGAAAAGCAATGGTGGCAGAAGCCATGAAGGCCGGAAAGAGCAGCGGAAGAAATAAGGACAAGGCAGCAGAACTTGGCATTAAGTTTATTGACGTGGAAGGCTATGATATTAGACTTGTATCCGGATGCAGGCTTGGCCTTGCCTGCCGTCTGGTCGACAGTCATCCCGTTGGCGACCATACTATATATATCGGCGAGGTGGTACGCTCCTTAGGCGACGAGCGGATTGGCGCGCTGTATGCCTTCGGCGGCTATGCTGAGCTTGACACCGTTGAAAGAGCATGATCTTCATTGTCTGTCAAATAACACATGTGCTTGTTTCTGAACATAACATGACGTAAAGGTATTGGAAGGAACTGAATTAATTTGTATAGAGGGTGCCCTCGTCTTGACAATATGAATGGTTTTTGAAAGGCTACGGACCGGAACCATTTGCTATAGACATTAACCCAAACAAAACAATACGTACCGTACCGCGCTATGGACGGGAAAGAACTTTCAGCTCACGCTTATTAGCATCAACGTCTGAGATGATATTGGGCCGGAGCTTCATTCAACTCATGACCAGTTAATAAGAGTTGAGCAAAGTCAGGGGCTTGTAAAAATGGGACAAAGCCGGGACAATCTGAATTTTCAAAGAAGCGCGGTGATGGCTATGCAATCACCATTACCGACGGAACATGGCACAATTTGATAAATACAGGTACCATACCGCTAAAACTGTATTCGATTTACGCTCCGCCTCAGCACCCTAATCAAGCAGGTCACTTAAAAGATTATGCAACACTTTTCTTGTTTGCATTTCGCAAAGCAACAATACAAAAATTTAACAAAAATTTGACGGCTAGTTTGTTGAAATTAACATCACCAATGCTATTATTATATTGCGAGGTGATTTATCATGAATAAGTATTCTCATATAATGATTGGAGAAATTGTATATGAGCATTTGAAGAAGGAGCACGGTATTCATCTTGAAAAAGATAGCTTCATTAAGGGAAATATAATACCCGATTTCAGCTATTACGCAATCGTTCATCCTCATTTCATGAATCTTAGTTTGGGATTTGTACAGGCAGAAATTGAAACACTATCTAAAACCTATTTAAAGTCCGCATTAGTTGGCAGCGATTATTCCTATCGCCTCGGGATAATCTGCCATTATTATGCAGACTTTTTTTGTTATGCCCACAGCAGTCACTATAAGCAAATTATTGTAAATCATTTAAAATATGAGCATTTATTACATGAGCATTTTCTTAAAAGCCTTGATTTGATATCTAAAAACGATGCTTTGTTCTCTTGCGATATAAGCAAAAGCCCCGAAGAAATAAACAGCAAAATGCTTCAATTCCATGCCCAGTATTCCCGACTCGAGCCGTCATACGACAACGATTTGGAATATACGCTTAAAGCTTGCACGGAAACCTTTGCTTCTCTTGCTTATTATTCGTCAACGCATGCTTTCTTCGGATCTCTTGATATATGCGGCGAGAAAGCCGCGGTATGAAGCGACTAAGCATAATCTTTAGATCGGAGCGCCAAATATGAAGATTGCATATTTCACAGACACATTTTATCCGGAAATTAACGGTGTTACGAACACGTTAAATAACCTTATGGTATACCTTAGAAAAACAGGCATAGAGCACCTCGTATTCGCGCCGGATTATGAGGGAAGCCGTGGAGGCTTTGAGGAAAATGTAATACGCTTCAAGGGTATCCCGCCTATTGTAAATCCAAACAGCCGTCTGGCGCTACCAAACTACTGGATAGTTCGCAACACTATTTTGAAATTCTGTCCCGACATAGTACATATTACCATAGAGCTCGGGATAGGGCTGGTAGGTCTGCGCATCGCCCGTGAACTTAATATTCCAGTAGTAATGTCCTACCACACAAATTTTGACAGCTATCTCAATATGTATGAATTTGGTAATCTTAAGCGTGGTTATTGGAAATATATTAAATGGTTCCACAGCTTTGCTCATGCAAACTTATGTCCTTCATACGATACTCTCAGGATTGTGGAAAAAAGGGGCTTTCAAAATCTGGGTATCTGGTCTCGGGGTATTGATACATCCATGTTCAGTCCCGATTACTATTCAGAAGAGGTTCGAAAACGATATGGATGGCAGGGAAAAACCGTATTCTTATATGTAGGAAGAATTGCAAAAGAAAAAGATCTTGACACCTTTGCGGAAGCAATCAGGATGGTTAATACCAAACACGAGCACGAAGTTATTTTCGCCTTTACCGGAGAAGGCCCTTATTTGAAAGAGCTTCAAGAAATGGACATTCCAAATGCATCGTTCACGGGTTTTCTGCAAAAAAGAGAGCTCGCGGAAGTATACGCCAGCAGTGATGTTTTCGTTTTCCCCTCAGGAACTGAAACCTTCGGCAATGTTGTGCTTGAGGCGATGAGCAGCGGCCTGCCG
>JAYFQM010000065.1:0-3590 GCA_034927185.1 Oscillospiraceae bacterium
ATCGAACATAAAAAGTCCCCCTGACTGTTACGTTACTGGGGGACTTTAGACGTTTGATATTATTTTAGGTAGGTACGGAAGGTTTGACGCTTACACGGCCTTTCACCGTCTAGCCTGTGCACATGTCGGGCGCACAATAAAACAGCCGCCGAAAAACCGGCGGCCATAAAATAGATTTTTATTATTTTATACTAGAATGCTCAAATAGTATCTATTTCCAGACCTCGGAGAAATAGCGAGCCATATTCTCTCCCAACACCTTACAGATATCGCTATCCGCATATCCGCGTGTACGGAGAGCTGGTACCCACTTCCAGGCGTCAATGGGACGTTCCACTTCTTTCGGCATGCTCCAAGGAGGTGCCGGATAGGTATCGGTGCTCCAGATATTGCGGTTGACACGATCTTCATACAATGCGAGCTGCGCTTCATAGCTCATGTAGGGTTCATTTCCTTTATAGTAGTCCATCCCCAAGGATACATGATCAATGCCAACCAGTTTCACATAGTAGTCCAGATGGTCAATAAGATCGTTTAGAACTGGAGCCTTATTATTACTAATAAAATATCCAACGCCGTTCAGGCCAATTACGCCACCCATTTTAGCACATCTAATTGCCTGTTCATCCGTCAAATTGCGCTTGCAGTCGAAAATGGCCTTTGCATTGCTGTGGCTGAACAGGACGGGTTTGTTTGAGACTTCCATTGCCTCCAAGGAGGTTCTTTCGCCGACATGGGAAAGGTCTATCGCCATTCCAAGGCGGTTCATTTCCTTGACAACTCGCTCTCCAAAAACACTGAGACCAGCATTAGCAGGTTCTGTGCAGCCATCTCCAACATTGTTGCGATAGTTATAGCAAAGCCCCTGTTGTCTAACACCAAGGTTGTAGTAAACTTCAACCATCCCAATTTCGCCTTGGAGACACTGGCAGTTATCATGATAGAAAATGATTCCCAACTTGCCTTCTTTTTTTGCGCGATAGATGTCATCCACCGTTTTCACTAGAATGTACTTGCCTGGATAGCGATTGAACTTGTCGTACCAGAATATAATGTTTTTGGCAATGTCATTCAAAATGCCCTCTGTTGGCTGAATACCTGCAGAAATAGTAGTGAAACCGCCCTCGTAAAATTCTTCCACATATTCACCAACCGCAGCTAACGGACAAGAGCCATCCATTACGATTGAGTTGAGATACAGTTCTTTTACGTCTGTCATAGTTTCCTCCTTATACTGTTTCGCTTTTACGGTTGGAAATGCGTGCCCAAACAATGCTGACTCCAAGTAATACGGATATAAATACGATTAACGTAAGCATAATGTTAGCCGTAAAACCAGCAACCAGATATCCAGCAGAGGCTGCAAAAGCACACGTCAACGCGTAAGGTAGCTGTGTTCCCACGTGAACAATATGATTAACGTCTGCCACACCAGAAGCCATAACAGTAGTATCCGAAATCGGAGAGCAGTGATCGCCGAACGTGGAACCGCCGAGAACAGCAGCAATACCGATGACAATCAATTCAGGTGCCACCGTTTCGCAGATGGAAAATGCAAGAGGCAGAACAATGCCGAACGTCCCCCAAGAAGAACCAGTTGCAAAAGACAGGAGGCAACTGATAAAGAACAACATAACGGGAAGGAACCCCAAAGTAAAATTGCTGTTCTGAATCAAATTCGAAACGAAGTCACCAGTCAGCAAAAGTTTGCGGCAAACACCACTAATCGACCAAGCAAGCACAATAATGATGCTGATGTTCACCATTGAGATAGTGCCCATTGCAAGGCTGTTCAAGAATGTTTTAAAGTCAATAATTTTACGCACTACATAGAAGAATCCGGTAAGAATAAGAGTCACCAACGTAGCATCACACATTGCTTTGGTGGTGGACGTCTTGGCCATTGCTTCGGTAATGACATTCGTTGTCTGCCACATGCCGCCGGTATAAAGAATGAATACAAAAGTCAAAACAAGAAGGAGTGCCAAAGGTAACACCATGTCAATGATTCCACCCTTAATATCTCCTTCCTTCAACTGTCCAATGCTCTCGTCTCCTGCAATACCGAGGTCGCCTGTATCTGCTTTTCGCTCGTAAGCAACCATAGAACCGAAGTCATGGCGAGGAAAAGCAACCCAGAAGGACATAAAAATGCTTGCAAGACAATACATATTCCAAGGAATACTCTGATAAAAAGCTGCAAGTCCATTGCTAAAAAGAGTGGTTGCGGGGAAGGTAGCAATAATACCAGCAATCCAAGTGCTTACCGGCGCAATACATGCGGTCGGTGCAGCAGTTGCGTCAAGAATATAGGCCAACTTTGCGCGGGACACTTTGGCACTGTCGCAAAGAGGTCTTATAACAGCACCTACAGAGAGGATATGGAAAGAGGGGCTGATGAAAATGCAACAGGAAGCAATGGTGCTTGCTATAAGCACACCAGTTTTGGATTTGACGTGCTTCATGACCCATTTTCCAAGGGCATACTGTCCACCACTGATGCTGATAAGATAGATTAATGAACCGAGGAGCGCCAGCAATAGCAGTACCGAGAAATCTACTGACTGAACGGTAATATTGATGAAATTCATTATGGAACCGAAAAACAGATTCTGCCCCATTGCAGCCGAATAGATTAAGGTGCCCGAAAAGATACCGATAACAAGCGAAAAAACAACTTCTTTTGTGATCAGTGCTAGCCCGATAGCAATTACCGCAGGAATGAGCGATAGCCAACCAACGTATACAGGTACCATAGTGTAATTACCTCCTTTAATATAACATTTTTTCACTTTGTTAGATACTTTGCTCTTTAAAAAATCATAGTTTTTAAGAGAGCAAGACTCTCTATTCTTAATATCACATACTCGAAATGTTGTCAAGTTTTTTGCGCTGGGTGTGTTGTTGATCAGCGATATTGTCATGGTGTAACTCGTCAGGGAAAATGTCATCCCCTCTAATAAAGATAAAATGAGAGGATGAAAATAAAAATGAGCAAGCAAGAAGCCAGGAAAATAACTATTATCGAAGAACTGTTGGCGGGCCGTTTTACAAACAAACAGGCGGCAGAACGTTTAGACATAAGTGTGCGACAGGTACAGCGGATAAAAGCTGAGGCATCCACAAATGGGATCATGAGCATTCTGCATAAAAATAGAGAAAGAAAGCCTTCTAATGCATTAGATCCTGAGGTTGTTAATAAAATCTGCCGGATCTATCAGACAGATTTACCAAACTATAATTTTTGTCATGCTACAGACATTCTTGCTGAAGAAAATGACATCTTTGTCTCTGTAAGCAGCATTTCAAGATACCTTAAAGCACTTGGCATCCGCTCCCCGAAGGCTAAGCGCAGGCCAAAGAAACATCGTTCAAGAGATGCCAGAGAACGCGAGGGGGAAATGATCCAGATGGATGCTTCCAGTTTCGATTGGTTTGGCAATGGCTCTTACCTGCACCTGCACGGTGCGGTTGACGATGCCACAGGTCGAATCCTTGCTCTTCATTTTGAAAAAGAAGAGACCTTGGAAGGCTATTGCGAACTAATGTATCAAATGAATCAGGACGGACATTTACCAAGAGAAATCTAT
>JAYFQM010000036.1:0-8873 GCA_034927185.1 Oscillospiraceae bacterium
GGCGGATAAAGAGGCTGCGCACCTCGAAGGTACGCCGAACCTCGGGATTCACAATCAGGTCAACGTAGCGTTGACGGTAGCGCGTTTCAAGATCGGTGAGCCCATGAAATTTTTCCGGCAGAGGAAGCAGCGACTTGGAAAGAAGCTTTACCTTCTTACAGTGAACCGAAATCTCGCCCTTGCGCGTACGGAACACAAAACCCTCTATCCCGATTATGTCGCCGATATCCCATTTCTTAAACTGGCCAAAAGCGTCCTCACCCAAATCGTCGATACGCACGTAAAGCTGGACTCTTCCCCTGTCGTCCTGTATGTCGGCAAAAAAAGCCTTACCCATATCTCGTTTGGACATGAGACGGCCCGCCATGGAAACATCCTTCTCTTCCCAGGCTTCAAAGTTCTGCTTTATCTCCTCGCTGTACGCCGTCCTTTTGAATTTTGTAACGGTGAACGGATCCCTGTTCTCCTCGCGGAGCCTAGACAGCTTGTCGCGGCGGATCTGAAGGATCTCTGATAAATCCTGGGCTTCCTCCGGCATGTTTTCCTGACTCATTTACTGACCTCCCAAATACTTCTCGCTAATTGCGAGAAAACGGTATAAAAAGTTCCTCCCGCAAAAGGGAGGCCGCCGTGCGTGGTTTCACTATGAGTGGAAAATATACGCGGCGGATTTTTGTTTATTAGTTTTCTATTGAGATTATCTTAAACTGCATTTCGCCGGCCGGCGCGACAAACGAAACGTTCTCTCCCGCGCTGTGCCCCATAAGACTGCGGCCGAAAGGCGAATCATCGGATATGCGGCCAATCATCGGGTTGGCTTCCTGTGAGCCTACGATTTGGTACTCCTCTATTTCCCCGTCCGAAAGGCTCTCGACCTTAATCTTGCTGCCGAGAGATATGGAGTTCGTGACCTCGCGCGCTTCAATGACCTCGGCATTTTCGAGGAGATTGCGAAGCTCGGCAATTTTGGAATACAGCTTTCCCTGCTCCGTTTTCGCTTCGTCGTATTCGCTGTTTTCCGAAAGATCGCCGAAGGAACGCGCTTCTTTGATAAGTTCGGAGACTTCTTTTTCTCTTACAGTTTCGAGGTAGTGGAGCTCAGCCTTAATTTCGTTCAAACGCTCCTGACTCATTTTGTACTTTGCTTCGATGGCCATAGTATCCGTCCCTTCAACTTATAATGATGGCTTAACTATATACATTTATAATATAGAATGACATCATATTATCGTATTATAGATAGAAAATTACTTTGTGTCAAGAAGTTAAAAAAGCAATCATTTGTCGATGAGAGCTTTTATCTCCTCTAGCGCCGCCTTGAGCTGCGCGTCCTCGTCATGCTCCAGCAGTCCTGAAATCAGTTTATCCTCGTCCTCAGAGCTTATAGATACGGAGACATCGGGCGCGAGTCCCCCCGTCTTTGCCAGATCGACCCTCTTGGGCGTCAGATAGCTGTTAGTCGATAGATGAACTGCACTGCCGTCCGTCAGCTCAATGTTTACCTGTGAGCGCGCCTTGCCCGTCGTATGCGTTCCAACAAGCTTTGCCCAGTCATATTCCGAGAGCGCCGCCGCGAAAAATTCCGCCGCCGAATAACTATTTTCATCAATAAGAACAGTCATTGGAAGCTTGACGCAATCCGCGTCGGACGTTTCAACCTTCTCGTTTCCCGCTTTATTTGCCGAAACGAAGAGGTCACCCTCCGGCAGAATGTGGTCGAGCGCTTTAAGCAGCTCGCTCAAAAGGCCTCCTGGGTTGTTTCGAACATCGAAAATGATGCCTTTCGCGCCCTGCGCCGCAAGATCGTCGATTGCTTTGACGGTTTCTTCTCCGGAATCCCCTTCAAAATTTTTGATTCTGACATACCCTATTCCGCCGTCTAGCATCTCATACTTGACGGGGTCCGAATGGATAACTTCAGTTCCTATTGTCAGCGTTCTTTCGCTGCCGTCCTTCGACCTGAGAGTCAGTTCAAAGGATTGTCCCTTTTTTAAGGCGATAAGGTCCTTGACTTCTGTCGAGGTCTTACCGGAAAGGTCCTCTCCGTCAATGGCGCACATTATATCTCCAATATTGGCTCCAGCCCTGCTCGCAGGCGAATCCTCAAGGACCGCGGCAATTCGGTAAAGCCCGCTCTGTTCGTCAAAAACTATGGTTACGCCTATACCCGAATAGCTGTTTTTCTGATAAAGCTTATATGCTTCATACTGCTCCGCGTCCATATAATAGCTCCAGCGGTCGTTAATCGAATCTATCATCGCACCGTAAGCCGCGTCCGACACCTGCTCCATATCCGCATCCCCGACATAGTCGTTTTTGATGGCGCTATAGACGGCAGCAAATTTTATTGCATACGGAAAGCTGTCCGATCCGCCGTATCCAATGACGAAAATCCCAAAAACGAAGGCTCCGGCAAGCACGGCTGCCAGAACGCATGAAACGACGAGAGTCAATGTGCTGAAACGTTTTTTCATAAGCTCCTCCAAAAAGGGTTCAAGGATTCGGGATTATATAGTATGCCACAGCCGCGAAGCGTCATTGCGACAAATGCGTTTTATCCTGTATAATGGCCGCTTTGCGGCCATTATACCACAGGCACATAAAATATTTGCGGTATATCCGCAAAAATATGGAAAAACATCTCTCTGCCGCAAAAGCAGAAATTAGCCGGGCAGCCTGTCTTTGCTGCCCGGCAATTCTCGTTGAGCCGATTTTAATAATAGGTCAACGGGTCCACCAACTGTCCGTTCACTTTTATTTCAAAGTGGCAGTGCGGTCCCGTAGACCAGCCGGTCGAGCCGACATATCCGATCGTCTGGCCTTTTGTCACCGTCTGTCCGGAAGATACCGCCATTGAACTCATATGAGCGTAAAGCGTAACCATACCGTTGCCGTGGCTCAATACCACATAGTTCCCGTATGAGCTGCTGTAAACCGCGGATACGACGGTTCCGGCGTCCGCGGCCATAATAGTCGTGCCGGAATTCGCGGAAATATCGACGCCGCTGTGGAAGCGCTTATCGCCGAAAATCGGGTGTATCCTGTACCCGAAGCCAGAAGAAACGTTTGCGGTGCTTGTCCCCGAAACAGGCCAGATAAGCGTGCCTGAGCCAGCGACAACGGTCTGCCCGTTCTTAATCGCTTCTTCCTGCTGCTTTTGAAGCTCCGCGACCTTCTGATCGATTTGGCTCCGAATAGCGGCTTCCTGGCTGTCGTTTGCCTCATACTCCGTCTTATACTTTTCTATGTCCTTCTCAAGGTTTGCAATCACGGCCTCTGCTTCGGCAATCTGCTGCTCAAGCTCTGCTTTTCTTGCCTCAAGCTCCGTTTTCTTGTCTTGCTGCTCCTTGAGCGTCTCCTCATACTGCGCTTTGACCTCAGCGACCTTTTGCGTAGCGGCTATGTATTTGTTTTCAAGATCCTTGTCGTACTGCATTATCGAAGAAATAAAGTCCATTCTAGCCAGCAGATCGGAAAAGCTGCTTGAATCGAAGAGTATTGAAAAATATGTAAGGCTTCCGGATTCCTCCATCGCCCTCATACGGACTCGGAGCGCTTCCTTCTGCGCAGCTTCGTCGGCCTTTGCCTCGTCAAGCTCCTTCGCCTTTTCCTCAACCATACCGGTATAGAGGTCTATCTGCTCGCTTATCAGTTCAATTTCCTGACGGGCAAGCTCGTTTTGTTCGTCCAGCGCCGTCTTTTGCTCGATTGCCGAATTCTGCTGGCCTTGAAGATCAGAAATCTTGCCTTGCAGAGTTTTCTTCTGCTGCTGTATTGCCGACTGCTGATTCTTGAGAGCGTCGATTTCCGACTGGGAGACCGCCCACGCGCCGCTAAAAGCGCCAAGAACCAAGGTCAAAATAAATACCAGAGCAAGAACAATACATACGGTTGAAACAAACTTTTTTTTGCTTTTTTGCATAGATACCTCCCGCGCAGAACGCGCTTTGCAAAACTATTCATCCATTCAGCGAAGTTTGACCTGCGTTGCCGAAGCTCCGAAATTCGAAGCAAAAAATCAGACCTTTAAATAGTTTCGTATGGCTATGGTTCCGCCGAAAGCTCCGACGACCACGCCGACGCCAATATACACGAGTGCCAAAGGCAGCGCCAGAGAGTCAAATGAAAGAACGCTGACATATGTACCCGCTATGCTCGTCATAATCTTATCGGTTATCAGTGTATATATCCCCCATTCAATCAACAGCGCCAGCCCCGAACCTATTACGCCCAGAGTAAGCCCTTCGATTATAAAAGGCGTACGTATAAAGCTGTTCGTCGCGCCGACCATCTTCATGATCGCGATCTCTTCCCTGCGACCGAAGGTGGTGAGCTTTATCGTGTTCGACATTATGAATACGGACACGATGAAGAGTATGACTATGAGGACTAGAGAAACCGCGCCGACAATATTTCTCGTCGTAACAAAGCCCTTTGAAATGTCAAGCTGAGCGCTGACATCAGCAATTCCATTCACCTGCTCGAGCTGCGCTTTCGTTTCTGCCATAAGGCTTATATCATCCAGATATATTACATATCTGTCACGAAATACCGAGGGTTCGATTTCGTTAAAAAGAGAGTTGTTCTCGTAACCCTTCTCAAACTCAGCCATCGCCTCTTCACGCGTTATGAATTCGACCTTACTGACGTTGGGGACGGCCTCGATCTCTCCCTCAAGCGCCATAGCCTGATTCTGCGTGTAGGTCTCGTCGACGAAGGCAAGCATTTCGTTTTCACTCTCAAGCTTATCGATAAGAGCGTCGATATTGACGGCAAGGAGTGAAAAGCTTCCCATTATGACGAGACAGGCGATGATTATAGTTACAGAAGCGAAAGACATGAAGCCGTGGATCGCAATACTTCTGAAACCCTCTTTTAAAAGATAACCGAGCTTATTCATGAATCCCATAACTGTAATACCCATCCATTCCGTCGCTAATTATCGAGCCCTGGTCCAATGCAATAACACGCTTTGAAAAAGAGTTGACCAGCTCCTTTTCATGCGTTACAACGAGGACTGTGGTTCCCAGCTCGTTTATTTTTTCAAGCAGGAGCATAAGCTCGAGGCTTTTCACGGGGTCAAGGTTTCCTGTTGGCTCGTCTGCAATTATCAAGCTCGGACTGTTAACGAGAGCTCTGGCAATTGCGACACGCTGCTGCTCTCCGCCGGAAAGCTCCTGCGGGAGGCGCTTTTCTCTGCCTTCCAGCCCCACAAGCTCAAGCACATAGGGTACTCGCTTTGTGATTTCCTTATTGCTCGCACCGACCACGCGCATTGCAAAAGCGACGTTTTCGTAAACCGACTTGTCTTCGATTAGCCTGAAATCCTGAAAAATAACCCCCAGCGTGCGGCGGAGCCTCGGAAGCTTCCGCGCTTTAATCGAGCGAAGATCAAAATTGTTCACATAGATTTCTCCGTCGGTTGCGGTTACTTCTCCGGTAAGAAGCTTAATTATCGTCGTTTTGCCGGAGCCCGAAGGCCCGACCAAAAAGACGAATTCACCCTCATTGATTTCGAAATCCAATCCATTGGCGGCAACTGTGCCGCTGTTTTCATAAACCATAGAAACATTGTTCATTACAACCATTTTTTGATTTCCTCCGATTGCGGGATGTTATCCGAGCGGCTCTCGTCTGAACTTCGGATTCGGTAATTCAGCCCTTGATATTCTGTGAATTGAGGTATTTCTTGACCATGAGCGCAACTTTGAATACAATTGCGTGATCAAACTCGCGGAGATCCAGCCCCGTCAGCTTTTTGATTTTTTCAAGACGATATACCAGAGTATTTCTGTGAACAAAGAGCTTTCTGGATGTTTCCGATACGTTGAGATTGTTCTCAAAGAATTTATTAATTGTGTAAAGCGTCTCCTGGTCAAGGGATTCGATCGGATTTTTCTTAAAGACTTCACTTAAGAACATTTCGCAGAGCGTTGTGGGAAGCTGATAGATAATGCGGCCTATTCCGAGACTCTCATAATGTATAACGCTCTTGTCTGTTTCGAAAACCTTTCCAACTTCGATAGCTACCTGAGCTTCCTTATAGCGGTCGGCAAGCTCGCGCAAATGCTTGGCAACTGTGCCGATTCCGATGACCGTCTTGACCAGAAGCTCAGCGTTGATCGCGCTACCGATCTTCTCGGCGAGCTGACACAGCTCTCTTCCCTCGACATTGGGTTCAATCTCCTTTATCAGAACGATATCCGTCTCGCTCATGCTGAGGACAAAATCCTTCTGCCTGTCCGGGAACATCCCCTGAACCAGCTCCAAAGTCGCAATGTCGGATTTTTCAAGCTGACGTATGAGCAGCACCGCACGCGGTACGTCCGTCACAAAGTTCAGTTCCTTCGCGCGGACGTAAACGTCGCCCGGAAGGATGTTGTCCGAAATAATATTCTTTACAAAAGTGACCTTGTTGTACTTTTCATCATAGTTTACCTTCGCCTCATTGAAGGCAACCGCTGCCATAATGCAGATGCTCTTTGCAAGAGAATCTCTTCCTTCCACAAAAACGGCATAATCGAAGCGGGAATTGGGGCCTCCCAGAATTCTATAGGTTCTTGTACCGGAGGTAAAGAACTGGTCGGAGAGATCGCTGCCCGTAATACCCTGCAAATTCTCGAGTTTTGTGCCGATCAGAGAAAGTTCGCTGCAAGCTACGACAAAGCCGTCGGAATCGATGACTCCGAGGCATCTGTCAGTGGCCTCTTTCATTTGAACAATGACGCTCTGAAAAATTCTACTTGACATGGTTGCTCCTCCTAATATAAGCAATGAAAACTAACCGCAACACATAATACCGTATTTTATTGCTTTTTTCAATATATTTTTGAGGATATTTTGTAAAATCTTTTAATAAGACGCCATGTTATTCTCTGTTTTTGTCATTTGCAACCATAATTATTAGTTTATTTTTCATAATGCCATATTTCAGAGGCGAGATTTGCAGTGAAATGCGGCGTTAAAAAAACTTGAGCATCAAGCACACAAGCCGCGACAGATTTTTATGCAACATATCAATTTGTCACAGTTTCCTCCGTATCCTTGTCAAAAATATGTACCGCTTCAGTGTCAAAAGCGAGCCTTACCTTTTCGCCCGAACGCATGTGTATCTTTGAGTCGATGACGCAGGCAAACTCGATTGCCGAAATTTTTACAAACACGTTGCTCTCCGCACCGAGAAGCTCGACTAATTCAACATCCGCTTCGGCGGCTCTGTCGGAATGCTGGGCAAGAAATTCCGGCTCAGCGTGTATATCGTTCGGCCGGATGCCGAAAAGCACACTACCTCCGGCATACTTGAGCACCTCGGGCTTTCTGCCCTTCCAGTCCGGAAGAGCTATACGGGTCCTGCTACCGTCTGTACCGAACTCCAGAAAGGTGACCTTCCCATCGTCCACAAGCTCCGCCTCGGCTATGTTCATCTGCGGCGTGCCCATAAAGGTAGCGACGAACAGATTACGGGGCTTGTCAAACAGCTCCTGAGGCGGCGCAATCTGCTGAACATAGGCATCTTTCATGACGACAATACGGGTGCCCATGGTCATCGCCTCGGTCTGGTCGTGGGTAACATATATAAAGGTCGTTCCAAGCTGCGAGTGCAGCTTGGACAGCTCCGCTCGCATCGCGGTGCGAAGCTTGGCATCAAGGTTCGACAAAGGCTCGTCCAGCAGGAACACCTTGGGGTTGCGGACGATTGCCCTACCCAGCGCAACGCGCTGACGCTGACCGCCGGAGAGCGCGGCCGGTTTTCTTTCAAGCAAATTCTCGATTTCCAAGATCTTGGCTGCCTCTGCAACTCTCCGCCTTATTTCGTCACGCGGAGTCTTGCGTATTTTCAGCCCAAAAGCCATATTATCAAAGACGGTCATATGCGGATATAGCGCATAGTTCTGAAATACCATCGCAATATCACGGTCTTTCGGCGGCACTTCGTTCACCAGTCTGCCATCTATGTAAAGCTCACCCTCCGTTATCTCCTCGAGCCCCGCTATCATTCGCAGTGTCGTGGATTTCCCGCAGCCGGAAGGTCCGACGAGTATTACAAACTCCTTATCTTCGATCTCCATATTGAAATCTTTGACGGCAAGAACATTGCCCGAATAGGTTTTTCCTATCCCTTTCAAAGTCACGCTAGACATACTTGTCCTCCCATTGTCCGCTGCCTTCCTCACTGCCGGGGGAATGCATCACTTAGTAATAATAACACAAAAACAAGCTCTTTGTATATTCACTTAATCCACAAAGCTGACATGCCGGGCTTGTAATTCTTATCACAATTCGTTACTAATTTGTAACTTTTCTGTTAACGACCATATTAATGTCGCTTTTTGTCAGTTCCTTAATTTCACCCTCACCCAGCGACGGGTCCAAAGAAAGGCCGCCGATCGCGATGCGTTTGAGAGTCCTCACGTGCTTGCCCCTTGCGGCGAGCATCCTCTTAACCTGATGATATTTGCCCTCAAAAATTGTTAGAAAGCCATGGCATGTATCGTTTTCGTCGATTTTCAGCTCTGCCGGCAGGCAAACAGTCCCATCCTGCAGGACTATGCCCTTCTCGAACGCTTTGATGTCGTCGCCGTCAAGCGGAGCTTCCGTATTGAATTCGTAAAGCTTTCTTGTATGGTGCTTAGGTGAAGTTACCCTATGCCCAAAATCCCCGTCGTTTGTGAGGATAAGCAAACCCGTCGTGTCCTTGTCGAGCCTTCCCGCCGGAAAAAGTCCAAGCCTGGCAAGCTCGGGCGGCAGAAGGTCGAGCACTGTTCGCTGGCTTCTGTCCTCAGTTGCCGAAAGAACCCCATCCGGCTTGTTCATAATAAAATAACGTAATGCGCCCTTTATCTCTTTTCCGTCCAGACTTACCATCGCACTGT
>JAYFQM010000087.1:0-3370 GCA_034927185.1 Oscillospiraceae bacterium
ATCTTTGTTTTTATCGATAATCAAGACATTCTCGCCCTTATCAGAAAGCGTGTTCGCGAGGTTTGCCCCCAGCCTTCCGCAGCCGATCACGATGGTATACTCCTCATCCGATTTTCTATTCCTCAAAAGTTCCATATTCAATCCCTCCTGACAATACGGCCGACTCCGTGCTCGTCGTATTCTACCTTATAGTCGCTCCACTTTCCAGTTTTCTCCTCTGCATTACAATCGCTCTCATCGTAAGCGCACTTACCGCGGGAGAAAAATGTTCCATAGCAATCAAGATTTTGCCGTGCAGGCATGTAAGTAGGGTCAAGTGCCCAGGCAGCGCGGAAATGTTTCATTGCGGTCGGGTGGTCCCCCTTTTTTTCGAGCAGTATGCCGATCAGATTATGCGGCTCCGGTGCATGAGGATGTTTTTCCATAGCGCTGCGGAGCAGACTTTCACATTTCTCATAATCCTGAGTACGGATAAGTTCTCTTACTGTCATGCAGAGTATGCTCATATCCTCCATTGTTCTATGCCTCCTTTGAAGTAAGTGGATGTCTTTACATGATTATCATAACAAGAACACTGTGAGCATGGTGTGAGAGGTTGCTGATCCCTGTGAGGATGATGTGAGGATACAAAAAGACCACTTCAAAAGTTTCGAAATGGTCTTTTTAAAATCACAGAGTTTAATCCTATATATCTGAAAGCCGGTATCCGACACCGATTTCTGTCAGAATGTATCGCGGTTTCGCGGGATTCTTTTCAATTTTGCGTCGAAGGGAGGCCATCAATGTTCGAAGCGCCTGCGTATCGGACCCATAGCTCACGCCGTAAATCTCTTTAATAATATATTTTGTTGTCAGCACCTTACCAATATTCCGGAAGAACAGGGCAAGCAGGTTATACTCCATCGGTGTCGTGTGCAGCTCGGCATTGTTAAGATAAACCAAATGCTTATCCAAATCGATTTTTAGCCCGCCTACGGAAAGGCTTGCTTGTTGCTTAATACCACCCGTTTTATGCAGATGCCGAAGCGCGACCCGGATACGTGCCATCAGCTCCGTGGCTGAAAAGGGCTTCGTCAGATAATCGTCTGCTCCGTTGTCCAGCGCCGCCGCCTTTTCCTTATCCTGGTCACGGGCGGAAACGACGATGATCGGCATTTCCGACCACTCGCGAACTTTTTGTATGACCTCCATACCGTCAAAGTCCGGCAGGCCGAGATCCAGCAGCATAAGGTCGATCTGTTCGGAGACAAGCGTTGACAGCGCCCCCTGGGCTGTTCCAGCCGTTATAAAAGGAAACCCCTCATTTTTCAGTGAATAACTGATAAAATTCCTGATCTGTGGATCGTCCTCGACAATCAGGATTAGTTCATTTCTATTCTCCATGATTTGAAACCTCCATTGGCAGAGTAAAGACAAACTCAGCGCCCTGCCCACCGCTGCGGTTATGCCCCCCGATTGTGCCGCCGTGTGCCTTTATAATCGCTTCACATATTGTCAGACCCATGCCCACGCCTCGCTGCGCATCGGCTTCTCCCGAGCGGGTAGTGTAAAACATCTTGAAAATATTCGGCAAATCCGACACAGCGATTCCGCATCCGCGGTCGGCAACAGAAAACACGGCCATATTTTCTTCCTTAACCGTCGAAACACTTATCTCATGCTCCGGAGGAGAGTGCTTTACCGCATTATCCAGCAAATTGATAAGAACCTGCTCGATCAGCTTTGCATCCATGGGCACGATCAACACTTCTTCGGGGATATTGACCGATATTTCATACTCCGGGTACCGTTTCATAATATGGCCTACCGCGCCGCCAATCACTTCTTCGGCTGCTTCCGGCTGCTTGGTAATGGTCAGTCTCCCGTCCTGTAATCGGGTAAGGCTCAAAATGTTCTCAACCAGCGAATGAAGCCAGTCCGCATCCTTGTGGATCCCCTGTGCCAGTGAATACCTCGGGTCGTCCGTACCGGTCATATCCATCAACATTTCCGCCGTACCCATAATGCCGGAAAGAGGTGTGCGAAGATCGTGGGAGATTGCACGTAAAAGATTACTGCGGTATCGTTCCTGCACAGTTTCTTCCCTGGATTTTTGCTGCTCCTGTGCGCTGCGAAAACGATCCATGGCAAGCGCAGCGCTTTCGATCATAGAACGTAAGAGACGCTTCTGCGGTTCGCTCATGAAAACGGCGGTTTCCTTCGGTATCCTCAACACACCCAGGATTGCTTCTCTTCCATAGATCGGCCAGTCGTAAAACTCTTCGCCTGCATCGAAAGCCGTCCGCAGTCCTTCTATACGGTGTCTGATTTCGGCGGCATCGTCCACTTTGCGCCGGACTTGTTCATCCGCGCTTTGCTGCTGGATAAAGCTCTGTTCAGGCTGACCGCTTTCGTCAAAGCACAGACAGGCGGCACGGCAATTCATGATGCCGCTGATGGTATCCGTCGCGATACTGGCAATATCGGAAATGTCGGTGGCATCCGTCAGCCGGTTCGTAAGATGAAATAGGGCACTTGTTTCAGCTTCTTTCTCCTGTGCCTCCAAAGCATTCTGCTTTACTTTTGATGTCAGGGCACTGGTGATAAAGGCAGTAACCGTCATGATAGCAAAAGTGATTAAATATGTCGGATCATTGACAGAAAGCGTAAAGTACGGTTTAGTAAAAAAGTAGTTGAACGCACCGGTTGCAATCACTGACGCTACAATTCCGTAGACATATCCCCGCGTCAACCGAGCGGTCATCAAAATGGAAAGGAGATAAACAATAACGATGTTTGTTTCCGGAAAACCAATGGATCGGAATGCCCAGCCGATACCGGTCGCAGTGGTAATCATCGCCACTGTTATAAGTACGTAGCGTAAAGCGCCTTTATGTTCTTTACCTTTAAAGGCTGTCACTTCTCCTGCCTCCCCATGTGCATTTGTCATTATTATATTGCATTATCCCGGAATATACAATGTCATTTACTATGTACATAAAAGTGAAACACCCTCTTGTCAATGAAGAACCATTGGCAAGAGGGTGTTTTTTCCGTCTTTTTCGACGGGGATCTTTTCTATTGTCTAAGCTCTGCTCCTACCTGATTCACAAGGGAGTTTACTATCTTGTTGTGGACCTTTGTTATATCCTCTTCTGACAGTGTCTTCTCATCAGACCTGTATACTATTGAATATGCCATGCTCTTATAGCCTTCCTTTATCTGGTTTCCCCTGTATATGTCAAAGAACCTGACATCTTCAACAAGCTTGCCGCCCTTGTTCCTGATTATCTCCTCCACCTGACCCGCCGTGATATCTTCAGCCACAACGATTGCTATATCTCTTTCAACTGACGGGTACTTTGGCAGAGCTTTATATTTTATATTCATG
>JAYFQM010000069.1:0-28940 GCA_034927185.1 Oscillospiraceae bacterium
CTTGCACGGAGGCGAGGAATGCGCTGCTTGCGACGAGGAAAGGGTGGAAAGGCGAGGTAAGAGCTCACCCGACGGCTGGAGACAGACCGCCGCTGTAAACTCTATCCGGAGCAACACCGTGGGAGGACACAAGGCTTGCCCGGCCGTCCTCAGGAGGTGGCTGTAGCGCATTGGCAACAAGGCGCTTAGATAGATGGTCGTTTAAGACAGAACCCGGCTTACAGACTTGCTCGCATAAAAAGAAATGGACCGCGGACGCTTTCGGCGTCCGCGGCTTTCCTATTCGCCCTTATACTTTTTTCTTGTCGCGATTCCGCCTCTGATATGGCGCTGCGACTTGTTGTATTCAAGCAGGTCCTTAACTTCGCCGTACAGCGCCCTGTTCGCGTAATAAAGCCGCTCGGTTAGATCCTTGTGAACCGTGGATTTCGATACGCCAAACTTCTTAGCGGTGGCGCGGACTGTTGATTTGTTTTCTATTATGTAATTTGCCAGTTCACAGGCTCTTTCATCTATGTTCTCTCTCAAAAAACATCCCTCCCGGAAAATTTGCTTCCGTATCACATCCTATGTTCGGAGGGCTGTCCGTTATTCCATATTGGTAAAAGCAAAATTGAACGCCTGCTTTTTGGCATAGGGCATATGATAACTGCCCAGACTGTGTCCGGGCCGCCGCACGGTTTTGCCGGTTATTCTAAGAACCCCGCGAGCCAAAGCTCGCGGGATTCTTAGAATAAGGAAAGGTCAGAATTCCTCATATACATCTGGGTTCTGATTTTTCATCCTGCCGTCTGTTTTTGTAAGCGAGTTCATTGCCGACATTTCGGCTTCGGAGAGCATAAAATCGAATATGTCGAAATTTTCACGCTGATGCTCAAGCGAGGCAGCCTTGGGAATCGGCAGTGTGCCTAGCTGTAAATGCCAGCGCAGGATAATCTGAGAGGGGGTCTTCCCGTGCGCCTTCGCGCTCTCGGTAACCGCGGGTTCCTCGAAAACTGCTTTGGTACGGAAAAGAGGGCTCCAGGATTCAGTTGTTATTCCATGGTCGGAATTCCACGCAAGCTGTTCGCGCTGATTAAAATAAGGGTGCAGCTCAATCTGGTCAACGCTCGGAAGGACCCCTGTTTCCTTTTGAAGCCTTTCAATATGATGCGGAAGGAAATTGCATACGCCGATGGAACGGATAAGTCCGCGCTTTTTTGCCTCTATCATTGCCTGCCAGGCCTCAACATAGAGATTGGTTATGGGGTTCGGCCAGTGAATGAGATAGAGGTCGTAGTATTCCAGTCCTGCTCTGTAAAGCGATTCTTCAACCGTATATAGGGCCTCGGCGTATCTGTGATGCCGGCCCGGCAGCTTGGACGTAATTATTAACTCGTTTCTCGGTACGGAGCAGGCCCGGACGGCTGCGCCCACGGCACCCTCGTTTTCGTAATTGAAAGCGGTATCTATCAGGCGGTAGCCAATACTAACGGCTGCCTTTATAGATTCGACGCCTTCGCTGCCATTCAGTCTGTAGGTTCCAAGCCCAATAGAGGGCAGTTTCAAACCATCGTTAAGGGTGTGTTCGGATACTAAATTGTTCATTGCAGGCACCTCCCATAAATTAGCAGGATTTGAGCGGACACAAAAATAAGCCTTCGCTTTTCTTTTAAAAGAGTATATTACAAACGTACCGGAAATTCAAGAAGCCCCGAAAAAGGATGCATCCATGAAGTTCCCTTCATATTATGCTTGCCGAGCAAACTTTTATTTATGTGCATGGTAAACGGGAGTTTGCTTATACATTATGTAAACCTATATTGACATTGCGCAATTTTAGTTTATTATTTGTTTATAACAAAAAATACTTTCCCGAAATGAGAAGAATATGAAAAAGCAACGCGAATACCCGGCGGTTATGGTGACACGGAAGGCACAGAGCGCGCTTGAAAGCGGGCATCCCTGGGTTTATGACGAGGAAGTTTTGACGCCAACGGAGGGGTTCCTTAACGGTAGCCTTGTCGATGTCATGAGTGATAAGGAAAAATATCTGGGGACGGGCTTTCTGAGCCAGAAATCAAAAATACGGATTCGGGTCATCTCCCGGAACGCGAACGATGGCTTTGATGAGGCTTTTTTCGAGCGCAGGCTGCGCTACGCGTGGGACTACCGCAAAACCGTAATGGCAGGGGACACGGATGCCTGCCGCGTGATTTTTGGCGAGGCTGACGGCTTTCCCGGACTTACGGTGGACAGATACGGAGGCTTGATCGTTACACAGACGCTTTCGATCGGTATTGAGAGCATAAAGTCCATGCTGTTCCCGCTGATATACAGGGTGCTGTCATCAGACGGGCAGAGAATCAGCGGAATATTCGAGAGAAACGATGTTGCCATCCGTGAGCTTGAGGGCATGAAGCAGAACAAGGGCTTTTTTCCGCTTGAGGGAATTGCACAGCCGGAATCCGCCGTCACACTGATACGCGAGAACGGAATTGAATATGAAGTAGACGTCGAGAACGGACAGAAGACGGGCTTTTTTCTGGACCAGAAATATAACCGCCGCGCGGTTGCGAGGCTCGCGCAGGGGAAACGGGTGCTTGACTGCTTCACTCATACCGGTTCCTTTGCTCTGAACGCGGCGCTCGGCGGAGCGGAACGGGTCTGCGCCGTTGATGTGTCGGAAAGCGCGGTTGAAATGGCAAGAAGGAACGCCCGACGCAATGGGCTTGAAGACAAAATGGAGTTTCTCGCGGCGGACGTGCTGGATCTGCTTCCGGAGCTGGAGCGTAAGGGGGATAAGCCCTATGATTTCATAATTCTTGACCCTCCCGCCTTCACGAAATCGCGGAGAACAGTTGACGGCGCCCTGCGAGGCTATAAGGAGATTAATTACAGAGCAATGAAGCTGCTTCCGAGAGGGGGATATCTCGCGACCTGCTCCTGCTCTCATTTTATGCCGGACGAGCTTTTTCGCAAAA
The DNA here is from genome assembly GCA_034927185.1 of Oscillospiraceae bacterium. GTDB lineage: Bacteria > Bacillota > Clostridia > Oscillospirales > Oscillospiraceae > UBA2658. Next base: position 2,964 of record JAYFQM010000069.1, read on the forward strand.
TGCTGAGATCGGCGGCACGCGATGCCGCGGTCGAGCTTCGTCAGATCGAGGCCCGTCAGCAGTCTCCGGATCATCCCATACTCTGGAACGTACCCGAAACGGATTACCTGAAGTTTTATATTTTTCAGATCGTATAACATACGGCGGCGAATATCGCAAGATATCCGCCGCCGTATTGAGTTGCGATCTATTGCCTCGTAAAGGCCGATCTTATAAACTTCATGGCCTGTTCAACGACAAAGTCATCTTTCTGAAGAATATCGCTGCCGGCAAATACTCTGAAGCGTTCTTTGTAGTAGCCGCAGGTGTACGAAAACTGGAGCATCATAAAAAGGTTGTCCAGTAGAAACGCAAACATTCCCGCGTCACAATCCGGGCGCACGGTACCGTCCGCTATTGCTTTTTCGATTAGCCGCGCATAAAGCCCGGCCGTGAAGGACTCAAGCCAGTCTACCTCCTGATACACAAGAGACGGGCTTCCGTGCGCCGTCATCTCGTTGTATAGTCTTATCATGCTCTCATTATTTCTCGAATGCTGCTGAACCGTACGGAGCAGTTTTTCAACCGTCTCAAAAAAGCCTTCCGTTTCCCCGGCAAGAGAGTTGAGTTGAGCTTTCAAATCCGCTTCTCCGTATTTTACTGTTGAGATAAACAAATCCTCTTTGCTGTCAAAGTACTTGAAAAGGCTGCCAACACTTATGTCCGCCGATTTTGCGATACGGTTAGTATTAGCATGCTCAAAACCGTTTTCTGCGAACTCGGCAATTGCAGCTTTCATTATACGCTGCCGCTTCTCTTCGGATATGCGAAGATATAAATCTGTAATTTTGATCACCTCTTCCGGATGGTGAGTTCCCACTCATAATCTTAATGTTAGCAGATTTTTGGGAAAAAGCAATGTTTTTCAAAAGTGAAATCGGATAAAATGGGACCTGTCAACTTTCTGCTACTTCATATACAATCCGACGGCCGAGAGATCCTTATCGAACGAGATCGTAAAGGTTCGCGTACCATGCTCATATGTGCAAACAAGCACACAAACTGCGTAGTCCTCGTCCGTAGATTTGCTTTTCTGTCCGTATGTAAGCGCCGTCTTATACTCCTTGAATGAGCCGGACTCATCAAGAATTGGTTTCCACGCGCTTTCGAGAATGTCTGCGGAGAGCTGTTCGCGCAGATCCGTACGGACAAAATTTACAACCAAATCGAAATCCTGAGTATTTATCGTCTCGACGATTGTTTTAGCCTTTGCGACAACCTCATCTTCGCTGTAGATGTCGGCAAGCTTGTTTGAGGAGCAGGCGGATAGTGTCATGACCAAAACGACTGCGAGTATGGAAAATACAACCTTTTTCATTGTTCGTTCTCCTTTTTTGCTTTTTGTCTGCGATAAAACAGATATGAATAAATCACCGGAAGTATAACCAACAGAGCAATTATTCCAAGCATGACGTAAAAGCTGCCGATAAAGGTGTCAACGATCACCGCAAACCCGCCAAGCACCCAGACGAATCCTGAGAAGCGATGTGTCTTGGTCCAGTTTTCTTCACTGTCGAGGGTCCAGGGGAGCCTTATTCCGACCGTATAGTTCTGCCGGCATTTTGGCATATAGTTGCCTGTTATCAGCAGTAGCATCCCGACCAGTGCCAAAGTTATCATGGCAATTGGAAGATTATAGCCAAGCCCTTTGAAAAGCGTGACGGGAATAATAATCAGAGACATAACAGGTACCGCCCACATACCGACCGAACGGATAACAGCGTTTGCGTTACGTTTCTTTGGGTCGGCGTTAAGCATAAAATGCGTAAAAAGATTGATCAGAGCAAAGCCGACAGGGAATGCAAAGCACACAATAGCTTTCGACGAATAGGAGTCAGGATTTCCGGATATATCAAAGTGTGTCGGCAGTTGGTCGGGCAGTCTTCCATACAGCACAAGCCCCAGAGCAATCGGCATTAGGCAGACAAGAGTTGAAAGTACAGCCTGAGCGTTGACCTTACTTTTCATTTTTATTTCCTCCGAACTGTGAAAACCAAAGCATTACTTCCTCAAAAACCGAGGTGTTGAGCTCGTAGTAGATGAAGTTTTTGTATTTGCTTTCAAGGATAAGCCCGGCCTTTTTGAGCTGAGATAGGTGGTATGAAATCGTCGCTCCGGACATATCGAAGGCCTGACTGATTTTTCCGGCAGACATTTTGCCCGGCTTCAGCATAACAAGAATCTCGCGCCGAACGGGATCCGAGAGGGCTTTGAAGGTTTCGGGAAAGCTCAACTGACTCACCTCGGTTATTTCGATATATATCGAAACAGAATATACAACAATATATTAAAATGTCAAGAGGGTACTTAGAAAAATTTCTAAATACCCTCTTTTTCTTTTTAATTATTGTCTTTTCAGAGCATAGAGAGAATTTTTTCTTTGGGAACTACGCCCACAGATTTGTTTTTGAGCTGTCCGTGCTGCATAACAACCAGAGTGGGTATGCTCATGACCCCGAAGCGTCCCGCAAGCTCCTGTTCATCGTCGACATTTACCTTGCAGACCTTGATATCCGCGCGCTCTTCGGCTATTTCGTCCACTATCGGGGAGAGCATTCGGCAGGGACCGCACCAGCTTGCCCAAAAATCAATGAGAACTGGCTTTTCGGAGGCTGAAACTTCTTTTTCATAATTCTGGCTTGTGACTGTAATTACTGACATAAGATTCTCTCCTTTTTTATTATAAAGTTTATTATACCACAACGGCATTTTGCGCCTGCGGTAAGTGTTTGAACCAAGTATAATACCCGAGTTGTTATCCAGGGACCAAACGTCAAGGAATCAGAGCGGGGCCTTTTTGATCCTGCCGAATTGTCGGGGATACTCGTGCGGAGTAGGCTTAATCTTTCTGATAATAACGGCGCTGTGAACTATATCTGTGCCGGGGATCGTATATTTTTTGACTTCGGGCGTTTTGCCGCCAAGAACCTCGATCGCTCTGGAGGCTTCAGAAAGCTCCTCTTCGCAGTTGGGACCCTTCATGGCTATGAAGGTCCCGCCGACATGGGCAAAGGGCAGACAAAGCTCGCAGAGTATGTTTAAGCGGGCCACGGCACGGGAGACGACAAACTCATAGCTTCCGCCGATATCGTCGACGGTTTCCTCCGCTCTTGCACATATGCAGCGGATGTCGGAGAAGCCGAGCTTGCCGCAGGTATCTTCCAGAAAGTCCATACGTTTTTTGTGGCTGTCAAGCAATGTGAGCGATATTCGGGGGTCGGCAATTTTAAGAGGCAGACCGGGAAAACCCGCACCTGTACCGATGTCAATAACGGAAGAACCTGTAAAATCAAATATTGAGCAAAGAGCAGCGCAATCCAGAAAATGAAGGCGAGCTGTATTTTCCTCACCCTCGATGGCGGTAAGGTTCATAACCGTGTTTTTTTCGGTCAGCAAGTCGTAGTATTTTTTAAATTGACCGGACATTTCTTCCGTAAAAGGCAGTCCGAGAATCTCAAATCCGTCCTTTAATATTTGCTGCATCAATTCCTCCGGGTGTGTGGCGGGAAAGCGGTTCGCACCGTTTCGCGGTTGTCTCTGATCCCGCGCTTTTGGAATGTATTTTATGATTTTTCCTTTGACGAACGGTACGCGGCCCGCGTATAAAACATGCGCCAGCTGATTAAGCCCGCTAAATGTCGTTTGCCGTCCTCGGTCAGTTGCTTGATAGAAAACGCTTATGTTCAATATTATGCCTATACGCTTTGAAAACAAACAGAGCGTACCGTCCGATACGCTCTGTATATTATCATATTATTTTACTTTAGTCTACCACTATGCATAGAAATCATGCTGGCCGATGTTCACTACGAAAATACGGGTTTGAGCAAACCAGGAAGAAATGCCGACCTCAGGATTTACAAAGTAGATCGAATCTTCCACAATGTTGTAGCCCTCAAGGCATATCTTAGCCGCCAGGATAGATTCTTCATTAGGCTCATCGTCTATAGTTCCGTTTGTTGTAACGCTGAACTGGACGCCGTACTTTGTGTCAAAAATTACGCCATAGACGGTATCCGGACAGTTGGGATCTGCGACACGGTTAAGAACAACATTACCAACGCCAATTTTGCCTTCAATAGACTGATTGCCGGCCTCAGCATTAATTAAATGAGACAGCCAATAAAGATCCTCTGAGTTATAGTAATCCTCTCCACCTTCAATGACTTCGGGTTCGTCGGCAGTTATGCTCACAGCGCCGGCGTTATCGTCCCATATGATCTGAGCCTGAAAGACCTTTGAAAGCTCCCGGACAGGCAGACAGAGTGACCCGTTTATTACAAGGACACCCTTGGGCAGATAGAAGCAGCGGTCATTTACAATCATATAATTTGTTCCGACGGCTGCCGTCATTTCAAGATTTTCTCCGGTTACGGCAACAGTATCGGTGTCCGGATCCCATGCGATATCGGTTTGATCTCCGATGACGTTCAAAAACGCTCTCAAAGAAACGTATGTAGTATCTTCGATTTTAACGCCGTCAGTCATTCTGATTCCATTGTAGTATATGACGACAGCAGAGGAAGCGGTCTGATCCAGCGCGGCGGCTGTGTCTTCGGCAGTGTTGCCTGCAGCTTCAATTTCGCCTTTCGTGTTTTCCGCGATTACATTCGCAGCCAATATATCGGAACTGGCTTTAGTGCCGCTTACAAACCCGCCGGTCAAACAGATAATCAAACAAATAGCGCATATTATGGAAATGTTCTTAAGTATTAACTTTTTCATAATACGCTCCTATTCTTCAGTATTTATTGATAGAGACAATTACACTAATACGATATTATGACATAATTATATTCATTTGCATGTATAAAAAGCAAGAGCAAAATTGTACAAATTGACATACTGGAAATAATGAATTGTACACATAGACCCAAAATGATGAAAAAAAGCTAGTGTTATCAAGGGGTCGGCACAAAATGTTGTATGTGCATATTGGAAAAATTTTTTTCGCTCAGGAGCAAAACAGGCTAAATTACGCTGAAAAATGCAGGATGGTTGTCAATAATTTTTCATTATGTAAAGCGTTCTTTTTCTCATCTGAGAACTATGCCGAGGCTTTGGACAATTTATCCATATACTGAAACACTCTCGCGCCATCAGTTATTAATATTCGAAAGGACGCATAAAATTCAGTATACGAAAAGAGAGAGGAGGGGCGCCTTGAACATAAAAAAGGGCATAGCGGTCACTGCATTGATTATCTTCGGGATTTACGCTTTCCGGACAGCCGAGTCCGACCCTCGGACAAAAGCTTTGATATCCCGCTTCGCCGGCGAAAGCGGTCTGACGCAAACACCATACGGACCGGAGTCTTCTTCAAACGGAGAGAATAACCCGGACGGAGATGAGGAAGCTCTGACAAATTCGGTACCCGAGAGTCAATCGCTACCTCCTTTCCCTTCGGAAGTCGAGATTCCTGAAACACTGCCGCCGGAACCTGACGAATCTCACGAGATTCTTCCGACCACGATCGAGGGGGGAATGGTAATTTCCAATGATACAAGCTATAAGCTTGACATAGGCAGTCTCGTATCATCCGGCACGTCGGTTAAGCTCGCGTCTGATGGTCCGCAGATACTGATAATACATACCCACGGCAGCGAAGCGTACACTCCGGACAAAACGGACAGCTACGAAGCATCGGACGCGTTCAGGACTGAAGACAAAGAGCACAGCGTTATAAGAGTTGGCGATGAGCTGACCGCCTGCCTGGAAAGCTACGGATTTTCAGTTATTCATGACAGAAACATTTATGATTACCCGAGCTATACGGGCAGCTATGCGAAAAGCCTGACGGCGGTAGAAAACTGCCTTGCGAAGTATCCGAGTATTTCGGTTGTGCTCGATGTCCACAGGGACGCAATAGGGGACAACGACGTTGTATACAAAACGGTAGCGGAGGCGGACGGGAAACCCTGTGCGCAGTTCATGCTGCTTGTAGGTACCGGAGAAAATGGCCTGGAGCATCCTTATTGGCAGGAAAATCTTAAATTTGCGCTGTATCTTCAGTCGGCAGTCGTAGCAAAATATCCGTCGCTTCCGAGACCTATAGCGCTTAAAAAGGAGCGCTACAATCAGCATCTGTCCACAGGCTATCTAATTTTGGAGGTCGGAAGCAGCGGAAATACCTTGGCCGAGGCGCTTAATGCGGTCAGGCTTTTTGCGGATGCAGCCGCTCCCGCCTTAAAGGAGCTGAACTCTAATTGATCAAGCTTAAAAAACGGACGATAGCTTTAATTATTAATATAATGTATGGATAAAATTTTGCTGTATGTAGACGTAGTTTTTTGCTTTTTCAAGGGTTATGCGAATAATTGGGGCTCTTCGGGACGATACTTATTTTATCAATGGGCCATATGATAAAATAAGGAGGAAAAAACTTGAATATCAGCGAAATCATGACCGAGCACGTAATTTCGATCAACGAGGACGAACCGGTCATCGCGGCGGCAAGACTTATGAAGCAGCACAACATAGGCTCGCTGCCGGTTAGGGACGGCAAAAACAAGCTCAAGGGCATTGTAACGGACAGGGACATCGTCCTTCGCTGTGTTGCCGGCAACGTTAATCCTCAGGAGGTCAGAATAGGAGAGGTTATGAGCCGCAGTCTTATAACCGCCGCTCCTTTCGAGGATACGGAAAAAGTTGCGCAGCGCATGGGAACCAGCCAGATACGGAGGCTGCCGGTTACCGAGGACGGCATTCTGGTCGGAATTGTCGCCCTTGGCGACATTGCAAAAAAGGATGAATTCAAAATGGAGGCATCCGAAGCGCTAAGCGAAATATCCGCCAATTTCAGAAGAAGATAATTAAATAAGTTGCCCTGATAAAGCCGTATGATCGAGCGGTTCAGTCTTTTGGGAATTCTGTATTAAGCTCGGATTGCACGGCTTTATCCATTTGCCGCGGCCGCGAGAAGAGGCGAGGCTGCCGAGTATATTGCTCCGAACTGAGAAAGTGGCAGGGGACTTTCCCCTAACCCAAGCTCGACTGTGTAACCGGGACGGTCAAAGTCCTGAATGAACCAGTCCTTGAAACCCGCGTTGTCACTTTCGGGCGGGGTGAGCGAAAGCTCATATCCGCTTGCCTTGGCAAGAGCCAGCCCAAGCTTATATGCTCCGACCGGCTCCCGATTTGAAAATTTCCAATATATGACGTTTCCCTGAGAGTGCAGAGCGAGAACAATATCGGGATCAATATTACGAGTCAAATTGGCGTGCGCACGGCTTTCAGGAGCTGAGAGAGGAGCCGTGCCGACAAAATCCCGCGGAGCCGGGCTTTTAAAGCCCAGGTCGAATTTGATTTGCTTTGCCTTTTCCCAGTTAGCCGGATATTGAAGATTCAGATCCGTTCCCTCGATATTGGCCTTCCAGCCCGAAGGAAAAGGTATGGACGGGTAGTCGCCGGAAATTTTTTTTGCCTGTTCATAAAATTTCGCATTCAGATTTTTTCCAAGTACAAGGTCGACGCCGTCGGGATTCACCAAAGGAACAAAATACATCGTTGTTCTTTTAATGAGAGAATCGGCACTCAAAGCTCCGATTCGATCGTCAGCGGATGCTTTTTCAAAAAGCTCGTTCATAAATTTCAAAAGTACGAGCGTGCTTATCCATTCGTTGGCATGATGAGAGGCACTGAAGAAAACCTTTCTCTGTCCGCTGCCCGCACATATACATAGCAGAGGCTTTCCCATGACGCTTCTGCCAAATTCCGAAAGCTTCAAAAAAGCGTGCCTTTTGGCGAGCAATTGCATATCGTTGTACACAGCATCGGAACTCGGAAGCATCGGCGGAGTGTTCCCGGGATAAATTCCGCCGTCTTTTTCACGCAAATTAAAACATGGACTGCACTGTTCCATAATTACCTCCTTTTATCAGTGCTTCAATAACTGCGTGACTTAATTTACAGCAATTTCCGTGATTTTTAAATTTCCTCCGTACTATAAAATTACCTTTTTCATAATATCCTTAATAACGTGCGAAAATTGCTGAAAAGGTAATTGAGAAATAATTTGTTACGCAAATCGGCGCTTATTTTGCGCTCCGCCGAACATAATGATACTGCGATTTTAAAAATCGAGAAGCGGGGGAAGCAGGGATGAACTATAGAAAAATTTCAAAAAGCAGCAGGATTTTTATTTCGGTAGCGCTTACGATTTGCGTGTTCTCACAGTCGGTGCCGGCTTTTGCGGCACGCGAAAAAATGTTGGTCCCGATGGGATGTACGATAGGAATACAAATGTATACCGATGGGGTCATGGTTGTCGGGCTTTCCGCGACACAGAACGGACAGGCCCCGTCTCCGGCCGCAGTCGCTGGAATTCTTCCGGGAGATCTCATCAAAGCGCTGGGAGAGGCAAAGATCGGCTCCGCCGAGGAATTCAAAGCGGAAGCCTCCAAACTAACGGGGGAGCCTGTGTCAGTCACTATTGAAAGGAAGGGTGAAACGCTACAGCTGAAAATTGAACCAAACATGAAAAGCGGCGCCGCTGAGTTGGGTATCTGGCTGCGTGATAATGTATCCGGAATTGGCACGATGACCTTCTACGACCCACAGACAAAAATGTACGGCGGTCTTGGACATGGAATCAATGATTATGAATCGGGAGTTATAATGCCACTTGGAAAAGGCAGTGTATTTCGATCTACTGTTGTTGATATCAAGAAAGGTTGCTCCGGCGCGCCGGGAGAGCTGTGTGGAGATTTCAGCGGGAAAAGTGCCTGCGGCAGTATCCTGAAAAACACATGTTTCGGTATTTTCGGTGTTCTTTATTCGGATCAGGCGGACAGCGGAGAAGCAATACCGGTGGCGGACAGCGACGAGATTGAACTTGGAAAGGCAACGGTACTCACAAATATCGAAGGCATGAAGCATGAGGAGTTCGAGATCGAGATAACAAGAGTGTACAGGGGCAACAGCGACGGAAGAAGCATGATGATTACCGTAAAGGACAAAAGACTCCTTGAAAAGACGGGCGGCATAGTGCAGGGTATGAGCGGCAGCCCAATTATTCAGAATGGAAAGCTGATTGGCGCGGTGACACATGTGATGGTCAATGACCCTACAAAAGGATTTGGAATTTCAATAGAGAAAATGCTTGACGAAGCCGGTGATGTTGAGCTAGGAAAGGCGGCTTGACTTAAATGTAAAACGTGCCGCAAATAACGGGAAAACCGTTGCGGTACGTTTTCTTTTTAAAAAAATTACGATATTATGTTAACTTTCTGCCGGAGTAAAGGTAGTAGTATACTGAAGCTTTCCTCATGACTTAACGCAATAAATGTCCCCACAAAAGGCACATTTGTAGTCCGAAAAAGCATAAAATACGCGAAAAACTAACAAAAATACTAAACAAATATTTTTGGGTTATTTTGTAAAACATGCATATATTTAATCAATTAAGAAGCTAAAAAACCTGCCGAAGAGTGTCGTTTTTGATACAATCCGGTCATTATAAATAAATTAGTCGAGAATGTTATGGAAACCAAATCAAGAGTACTAATCGCAGATTCTGGAGAAGATTTCCGCTTTCTGATGGCGGATACGATCTCTTCGGAAGAAGACATGGCTGTCGTAGGTGCCGCCGGTGACGGTATCGAAACGCTTACGCTTATCGAGCAGAAGCATCCCAATGTGATCGTTATGGATTTAGTTCTGACAAAGCTGGATGGACTGGGCGTTCTGCAAAAACTTTCTCAAATGAATCAGAAACCGGCGGTTATTATCGTTTCGGGCTTTTTCAATGAGCATGTGGTACAGGAGGCGGCCGAACTTGGTGCATATTATTTTATGCCTAAGCCGTGCGACATACCGGCGCTTTTAAGCCGCATCAGACAGGTTACAGCAGTTAACCGTTCTGCAGCGCTCAATTCTAAACAGCAGGGTGTTGACATGTATCGCCGTGAGGACAATCTTGAAGCGGTGGTTACCGAGGTCATTCACGAAATTGGAGTACCCGCCCACATCAAAGGCTACCAGTATCTTAGGGAAGCTATCATACTTACAATCAATGACATGGACATAATAAATTCGGTCACGAAGGTACTCTATCCCACAGTGGCAAAGCGTTTCAGCACAACTCCTTCAAGAGTCGAAAGAGCAATCAGACACGCGATCGAGGTTGCATGGGACCGGGGCGACATAGAAACCCTTCAAAAGTTTTTCGGCTACACAGTCTCAAATGTGAAAGGTAAGCCAACAAACAGTGAGTTCATTGCAATGATCGCGGACTGCCTTAGCCTAAGGCGCAAGGTAGCCGAGCGATAAATCCGTGTTTTAATAAAAAGCCGCATAATACGTGACTGTGGCTTAAAAACCGTTCCGCGCAAAAAATGTGCGGGACGGTTTTTTATTTTTTCGGCCAAACTAATAGTGATTTTTAAATTTGCATGGAACATTTCGATAATGTATGATAAAATACATTTACAAAAGAACTTTATAGAATTGATGCGTCATTGCACGGGGGAATTAATATGAAAAAAACAACGGCCAAAATAAATGAGTTCCTGCGCGGAATTTCCATGCACCCTGATCAGACAGATCTCCGTTCTGCAACTCATGAGTTCATCTCTGAGCTGGAAAAGGGGCTTAGAGGCGAGAATTCGTCGCTTAAGATGATTCCCACCTATATTTCCGCTTATGGTACCCCCACCGATGATATACCCGTAATAGCGATAGATGCGGGCGGAACGAACCTGCGAACTTCGCTTGTTACGTTTGAAAACGGAAAACCCGTCATTTCGAGAATGGAGGTTAACCCTATACCTGGCAGCCTGAGCGAAATTTCGGCAAACGAGTTTTTCAATCAAATCGCGGATAAGGTTTTGCCGCTGACCGAGGTCAGCGACAGAATCGGTTTCTGCTTTTCATATCCGGCCGAAATATTTCCCGACAGGGACGGAAAGATACTTCGCCTTTCAAAGGGTGTGTTCGTCAGGGATTCCGTCGGTCTTGTAATCGGGCGGGAGCTGATGAAAAAGCTCTGCGAGAAAGGGACTGACAAAGAGTTTAACTTCGCGCTGTTAAACGACACTGTGGCTAGCATGATGGGTGGCGCAGCGGAATTTCCGATAACCGGGTTCGACGGAATCTGCGGGCTTATACTTGGAACGGGCTTCAACACCTGCTACATGGAGAAAGGTGCGAGGATAACAAAGCTCGAAAGCGCGCCGGACATGATCATAAATTGCGAGTCGGGCAACTTTTCGAAAGTGCTCCGCGGAAAGCCCGACGATATGACGGACCTCGCCTCGGAAAACCCGGGAATCGGCCTTTTTGAAAAAATGATTTCCGGAGCCTATCTCGGAAAGGTGATCACCAACACGGCGATACTCGCCTCGCGCGAGGGGATGCTTTCGAAGGAGTTTTCAGATATCGAGGCCCTTTCCCTGCCGGAACTGGACGAATTCCTGCGCGGCGGAGGGAACGGCATCGCAAGGCTATGCAAGGGGGAGGACTCCGCGGTTCTTAAGGAAATAATCGACAAGTGCTTCGAACGCGCTGCAAAGCTCGCGTGCGTAAATATTGCAGCGCTGTGCCTCCAATGTGACGGAGGGAAAACGGCGGAGCGGCCGTTCTGTGTCGTTGCGGAGGGCTCGACCTTTTATAAATCCCTGCTTATGCGCGGCAAAATTGAGGCATATGTAAGAGAATACATCGAAGGCGTGCTTTTGCGCCACGTTGTTTTCAGGGGCGCCGCGAATCTTACGCTTACAGGGGCCGCGCTGTCCGCGCTGATCAACTGATGCTCGCGCTGTTTACATTCTGACGATTATGTGATAAAATACCATTTCGGCGGATTTGAATTAAACAAACGAATGGAACAGACGATATAAGGATGAACTAAATATGCTTGATAAACTCAAGGCAATTGAAGAAAAATACACTGAGATCGAAAAGCGGATGGCTATGCCGGAAATCTATACGGACGCCGCTGCTTTTGCGAAGCTTGCAAAGGAGCAGAAGGAACTTTCGACCATTGTTGAGACCTACCGCCGCTACGGCAAATATGCCGATACGGCGCAGGAGGACAAAAGGCTTTTGGAGAATGGCACCGACGACCAGGAGCTCAGGGATATGCTCCGCGAGGAAATAGAGGATGCTAAGGTCCAGATGGAGAAAATCGGGGAGGAACTGAGAATTCTGCTTTTGCCGAAGGACCCGAACGACAGCAAGAACGTAATTGTTGAAATACGCGGCGGAGCGGGCGGTGAGGAAGCGGCTCTGTTCGCGGGCAGCCTCTACCGCATGTATTCGATGTATGCCGATTCCAAGCGCTGGAATACAGAAATAAACTATATTTACGATACGGAGATTGGCGGCATAAAGGAAGTCAGCTTCGTTATCGAGGGTGAGGGCGCCTATTCTCGCCTCAAATTTGAAAGCGGCGTCCACCGCGTTCAACGGGTTCCCGATACGGAATCCTCAGGGCGCATCCACACGAGCACAGTCACTGTTGCCGTGCTTCCTGAAATCGACGAGGTAGAATTTGCGATAAACCCCGCGGACCTGAAGATCGATACCTACCGCTCTAGCGGAGCGGGCGGACAACACATCAACAAAACGGAGAGCGCGATAAGAATAACGCATATTCCGACCGGTACGGTCGTGGAGTGCCAGGACGAGCGCAGCCAGTATAAAAACAAGGACCGCGCAATGAAAATTCTCGCCTCTCGCCTTTACGAGGCGGAGCAGCAGAAGCAGAACGCGGCACTGGCGGCGGAACGTAAAAACCAGGTCGGAACTGGCGACCGTTCCGAGCGCATCAGAACCTATAATTTCCCACAAGGGCGTGTTACAGACCATCGAATTGGTCTGACGCTTTACAAAATCGAGCAGATAATGAACGGCGACCTTGACGAGCTTCTCGATGCTCTCATTACGGCGGATCAAGCGGAAAGACTTAAGGCTTCGACAGGCGAATAAACGGAGATGCTAAAGATGACAACACAGGAGCTCAGTGACAGAACGGACGAGGCCGCGCGAATTCTCAGAGAGGGCGGGCTTGTCGCCGTCCCGACCGAAACGGTGTACGGGCTTGCGGCAAACGGCTTTCTCGCGGAAGCCGTTTCGAAGATATACGAGGTCAAGGGCAGACCGGAGAATAAGCCCCTGAGCCTTATGGTCAAGGGTGCGGAGGCAATTGAAGGGCTATGCGAGGACGTGCCTAGAGCTGCGTTTATCCTTGCGGATGTGTTCTGGCCCGGACCGCTAACAATCGTTCTCAGATCAAAAAGCTCCGTTCCGGATATCGTGCGTGCGGGCGGGGATACCGTTGGACTGCGCTGCCCCGACCATCCGAAGCTCCGAGAGCTACTCAGAGCTGTGGATTTCCCGCTGGCGGCGCCTTCGGCTAATCCCTCGGGCGAAAAGAGCCCCGTGACGGCGGAAGAAGTACGGCGGTATTTTAACGGGAAAATCGAGGGCATAATAGACGGGGGAGAATGTACTCTTGGCAGGGAGTCAACCATTGTCGACCTATCAAAAACGCCCTATACGATACTCCGGCAGGGCGCGGTTACGACCGAGGATGTTTTCATGGCGCTTACGGCTTCGCTCACGATTATCGGGATAACAGGCGGTACCGGGAGCGGAAAAACAACAGCGCTGAATGTGATTAAAGACATGGGCGGGCTTGTCATTGACGCGGACGAGGTTTATCACGAACTTCTCAAAGAGAGAGGACCGATGCTGAGCGCGCTCAACGAGAGGTTTCCGGGCGCTATACCGGAAGGTACGTACGACACCAAAGCCCTCGGAGAGATTGTTTTCTCGAATCCCGAAGAGCTGCGCGCCCTGAACGCGATAACTCATAGATTTGTAGGTGAAGAAATCGCGGGCCGCCTATCCGATTGGGCGAGGCGGGGCGGAGAGCTTGCCGCTATCGATGCTATTGCCCTCATTGAAGGAGGAACAGGAAGCTTCTGCAAGGCAACGGTCGGCATAACGGCGCCGGAGGAAAAACGGGCTGAGCGCCTGATGAAAAGGGAAGGGATTTCGCACGAATATGCGGCTCTGCGTATTTCCGCACAGAAACCGGACGAGTTTTTTGTGAAAAACTGCGATTACATCGTTTCAAACAGTGGTACGGAGAAAAGCTTCAAAGATAAGTGCAGAGAATTATTTGATAGTATTGTCAGGAGGTAAATTTGATGGAAAAAGAAAATTCTCCAAGAAAGGACCGGCTGTTTTATAAGCAGAAAAACGGCTATGAAATAATTGACGAGAAGGAGTTGGAGCAGCTCGAGCGGTATTGCAGAGGCTATATTGAATTTCTCAATGGCGTGAAGACCGAGCGCGAAGCTGTTGCAGCCGGTATCAGGCTCGCAGAGGAGAAAGGCTTTGTTCCCTATGAGACGGGCATGGAGCTGAAGCCTGGAACAAAAATTTATCATTCAAACAGGGGCAAATCGCTTTTGTTGGCGGTCATCGGCAAAAAACCGCTGGATCAGGGCTCGGTCATCGCGGCCGCGCACGTGGACAGCCCGCGCCTCGACCTTAAGCAGGTTCCCGTTTACGAGGACAGCTCGATCTGCTATTTTAAAACGCATTATTACGGAGGAATAAAAAAATATCAGTGGCTCACCATTCCTCTTGAGCTTCACGGGGTCGTTGTTCTGAAAAATGGCGAAACGGTGGAGGTCTGCATAGGCAAGGACAAATCGGATCCTATTTTTCAGATTACTGACCTTCTTCCACATCTTGCTAAGGAGCAGAGGAAAAAGACCTCCGACGAATTTGTTCCGGGAGAGAACCTTAACCTGATCGCCGGCACTATACCGGATAAAGAAGACGTAAAAGACAGAGTCAAGCTCGCAGTTATGGACCTTCTGAACCAAAAATACGGTATAATTGAGGAGGATTTCCTCTCCGCAGAGCTTTCTGCCGTTCCCGCCTACGATGTCCGCGAGGTCGGGCTAGACCGCAGCCTGATAGCGGGTTACGGCCACGACGACCGCGTTTGCGCATATGCAGAGCTCGCGGCGATTCTTGAGGCCGAGTTGCCGGAGAAAACCGCTGTCTGCATTCTTGCGGACAAGGAGGAGATCGGCTCGGAGGGCGTTTCAGGCATGAAGAGCATGGCGTTCGAGCGCTTTATGGGCGACCTGTGCGACTGGCAGGGCGTGAAGCTCGCTCACTGCTTTGCAAACAGCTTCTGCATATCGGCGGATGTGACGAACGCGTTTGACCCCGTCTATCCCGATGTATCTGAAAAGCGCAATGCCGCAAAGATAAATTATGGCATCAGCATATGCAAATTTACGGGACACGGCGGGAAGTCCGAATCAAACGACGCTTCTGCGGAGACCGTGGCGCGTATACGCCGCATTTTCTCAGAAAATAACGTCGTCTGGCAGATGGCGGAGCTTGGTAAGGTCGATCAGGGCGGAGGCGGTACTGTCGCAATGTATATGGCGGAGCGCGATATCGATACAATAGACGCCGGTGTGCCAGTCCTTTCGATGCACGCACCATATGAAACCGTTTCTAAATTTGACTGCTATATGACCTATAAGGGTATCAAGGCTGCCTACGCTGAAAAGTAGAAGCCGGATAATAAAACCCCCGTTTCTGCAAAGACTAAAGCAGAAACGGGGGTTTTTAAATGAGTGATTTATTCAGCGGCGACCTCGAAAAAGACGACGAGGACACAACAACCGGTAACATAAACAACTTCGGAAGCGTCGTTATCGGACCGGAGCAAAGCCCGATACACTGCCTTACAATTGTCGGACAGATCGAGGGGCACCAGTTGCTCCACGAAAGTACAAAAACTACGAAGTATGAGCATGTGATGCCGATCATCGCGGCGGTCGAGGAAAGCCGTGATATTAAGGCACTGCTGGTTCTGGTGAATACTGCGGGAGGGGATGTCGAAGCGGGTCTGGCTATCGCCGAGCTAATTGCCGGAATGAAAAAACCGACCGCTTCAATCGTTCTCGGCGGCGGACACTCGATCGGAGTACCGCTGGCGGTCGCAGCAAAGAAAAGCTATATTGCGCCCAGCGCCGCAATGACGATACACCCGGTTAGGCTTAACGGCGTCGTAATAGCCGTTCCGCAGAGCTTCAACTATTTTCAGCGCACGCAGGAGCGGGTCGTAAAGTTCATAATTTCCAATTCTCATATACAAAGAGAAACGCTTATGGACTATATGCTTCGGACGAGTGAGCTTGCAAACGATGTGGGCAGCGTGATAGACGCTGAGGATGCCGTGAAATGCGGACTGATAGACGGCATCGGCTCCCTGTCCGACGCACTGTGCTATCTGCACTCCGAGATAGACAAAACCGACTAAGGCGACCAATAAAAATGTTTAAATTTTAAGGAATATTATACTATTGACAAAACTGATTATGCCTGTATAATCAGTTTAACAGATTAAAAGCGATGACTGAGAAGAAGTAAAAACAGATAGGTCCTTAAAGAGAGTTCCCGGATGGTGAGAGGGGCAAGGACTTTGTTTTGAAATACATCTTGGAAGCTGCCCGCTGAAAGGCGTTTTGCCGAGTAGGATGGAGCCGGGACCTTCACCCGTTATAGTGATAGAGTATTATCTGTACTCGAAGAGGTTGCCGCCGCGAGACGGCAATAAACTGAGGTGGTAACACGGGAATATTTATCCCGTCCTCTGATAATATCAGAGGACGGGATTTTTGTTTTTAGTCTGTTAAATACAAACTAAAGGAGTCATTACAATGCCGGCGATCAAATTATTTACAGAAGAAAACATTCCAATCGAGATGCACAAGGTTAGAATCGTCCAGAAGCTGAATCTTCCGCCCATAGAGCGCCGTCTTGAAGCAGTTGGCGAGGCAGGAAACAACACTTTTTTGCTTAAAAACGCGGACATTTTTCTCGATATGCTGACGGACAGCGGAGTTAACGCCATGAGCGACAACCAGCTCGCTGCGATGATGCAGGCAGACGACAGCTATGCCGGTTCCGCGACCTTTACCAGATTATCGGAAAAGCTCACCGAAATCTTCGGTAAAAATCACTTCCTTCCTGCACATCAGGGCAGAGCCTGCGAGAATATTCTTGCCACGGCCTATGTTAAGCCCGGAGATATCGTCCCGATGAATTTTCATTTTACGACCGCAAAGGCGCACATTACCCGCTGTGGAGGGTGCGTCGAAGAGGTGGTTGCCGACGCAGGGCTTGAAACCACGAGCGACAATCCATTCAAGGGCAACACCGACCTAAAAAAGCTCAGGAAGGTAATAGAGGAGAACGGACCGGAAAAAATCCCGTTTTTCAGGCTTGAGGCGGGAACGAATCTGATTGGAGGACAGCCCTTTTCTCTCCAAAACATGACCGAAATCAAAGCACTCCTTGATGAGTTCGGCATACGTCTGGTACTCGATGCAAGTCTCTTGCAGGACAATCTGTTCTTTATCAAGACCCGCGAGCCGAAGTGCAAAGATATGAGCATCCGCGAGATAGCACGCAGGATGGCGGATATGTCGGATATAATCTATTTCTCCGCAAGGAAGCTCGGCTCAGCAAGAGGCGGCGGAATCGTTTTCAACTCCGATGAGGTAAAGGAGGATCTTCAGGAGCTGGTACCGATGTTCGAAGGCTTTCTCACCTACGGAGGAATGTCCGTGCGCGAGATGGAGGCCATAGCCGTCGGCCTTGAGGAGACGATGGATATGGACATGATATCCCAGGGTCCTCTTTTCATCGAGTATATGGTTGACGAGCTGAAAAAGCGCGGGGTACCCGTGATAACCCCGGCAGGCGGACTTGGCTGCCACCTGAACGCACGGGAGTTTCTTCCGCATATTTCTCAGTCGGAATATCCCGCCGGAGCGCTGGCTGCGGCACTGTATATCGCCGGAGGCGTACGCGGGATGGAACGAGGTACCCTGTCCGAGCAGCGCGAAGAGGACGGCAGCGAGCGCTTTGCCGAGATGGAGCTTCTGCGTTTAGCCATGCCGCGCCGCGTATTTACGCTTTCGCAGGTCAAATACGCGATCGACCGCATTGTCTGGCTGCATGAGAATCGTGCGCTTGTCGGTGGACTGAAGTTTGTCGAAGAGCCAAAAACGCTGCGCTTTTTCTTTGGGCGGCTTGCTCCGGTCTCGGACTGGCAGGATAAGCTTGCGGCAAAATTCCGAGCCGATCTGGGAGACAGCCTCTAGAATTTTTTGAATATTCTGCAAGGCGGTACACCAGTATTTTGGTGTGCCGCCTTGTAGAATGGTTTACATAATCATATTTTATCCAATGAGACAAAAACTTTTAATTAAAGTCTGCCGGTAGCAATGAAAAACAGAGCGATGGTGCCGGGACCGGAATGGGAACCGATAACGGGACCGATTGGATTTATATAGACAGTCTTGACGCCCATACGCTCCCGGACAAGCTTTTCAACATATGCGGCATCCTCAGGAGCATCGCCGTGGCTGATAAAAATCGTCTGTTCAGAAGGATTAATGGCAGTCTTCACCATGTGGTTAATGAGTTCCTCAAGGCTTTTTCTGCGACCGCGTATCTTATCGATAGGAATGAGGTGACCCTCGTCGTCAACGTGCAGGACGGGTTTTATATTCAGCATGGTACCGACAAAGGCAGCAGCCGACGAAACGCGTCCTCCGCGCTTTAGGTGGTTGAGGTCGTCCACTGTGAACCAGTGCGCCAAATGAAGCTTGTTTTCCTCGACCCAGGAAGCGACTTCGCTTATACTCATACCCTGCTTTTTGCGGGCCGCTGCATGCCAGACAAGAAGGCCCTCTCCCATTGAAGCGGACAGGGTATCTACCATGACTATTTTTCTGTCAGGGTATTCTTCTCTCAAATCCTGAGCTGCGAGACTTACGGCGCTGAAGGTGCTGGATAGGCCGGACGAAAATCCGAGGTACAGCACATCCAGTCCGTCACGGAGATAGGGCCTGATCTCATCCTTAAAAGTTTCGCCGTTGATCTGCGTAGTCGTTGAGGCTTTTCCAGAGCGCAAAAGCTCGTAGAATTCGTGCGAGGAGAGATACCTTTCGTCCGGCGTGTTCATGTAATCCCTGCCGTCAATGGTAAAAAGCATGGGAATAACATGCAACTCCAGCTCTTCTACGAGAAAAGCCGGCAGATCAGACGTTGAATCTGTAACAATCTTATAGTTCGACATTAAAGCTGCCTCCTTTCCGGAGATGTCCGGATGTTCATTTTTGTTTGTGCTTATACGATCAGCACTTGGTTTTGCCGCCGAGCTTGAAGACGTCGGAGGCCTTGCCGATTATAACGAGATGGTCGGCATCTTTGAAAACATAGTCCGCGCCTGGGGCGATCTGAAGAGCGTTGTCGTGTTTGACAGCGATGATATTGACATTAAACTTGTTGCGGACGTCGAGCTCGCCGACAGATTTATTAAGCCATTTCGCACAGCAGGGGATTTCGAAAATCGAATAATCCGAAGTGAGCTGAATATAGTCGAAAATATTGTCGGCATTGTAGCGGATTGCCAGCTTTTCAGCAATTTCGTGCTCGGGATAGACGACTTCATCAGCCCCGATCTTATATAGCAACTTTGCCTGACGCGCGGTGCGCGCCTTGGAAACGACGTGAGCTACGCCCTTTTCCTTGAGCATGGACGTGATTTCCAGAGATGCCTGAAAATCCTCGCCTATAGTCACAAAGCAGATGTCAAAATTATTAACTCCGAGCGAATCCAGAACAGCCTCGTTGCAGCAGTCGCCTATGTGGGCATCCGTGAATTCATGAGCAATTTCATCGATAAGGTCAGCGTCCCTGTCCACTATCATGACATCGTTTCCGAGCTCCTGCATGCGCTCTGCAAAATGACGGCCGAAACGGCCCATCCCTATGACTAGAATCGATTTCATTTTTTCTCCCTCAGCCTATAAGAATCTGCGTGGTCGGTCTCGTTATCGGAACGTTCCTCCGCCTTTCGGCGAGAACAAGCATAAGAGACAGACCGCCGACCCTACCGGCGAACATTAAAAATATCAGAATAAGCTCCGAAACGTGGCTCAAGGCCGGCGTTATGCCCTGAGTAAGCCCGACGGTCCCGATTGCGGAAATGACTTCAAACAAAACTTGCTCAAACGAATATGGCTCAATTGCGCAAATTATGAGAACGGATGAGATAATAGCGGTGGCATAGATTGTGAAAATCGAGCTTGCCTGAACAATGGTATTCTCATCCAGCCTGCGCTTAAAGACCGTAACGCTGCCGTATCTTTTCGACGCGGCAATGGCACTGAGGACAAGGACGGCGAAGGTTGTTGTTTTGATACCGCCTGCGGTCGAGCCCGGGCTTCCGCCTATGAACATAAAAACGGTCGTGAGAAGCTTGCCCGATTCGGAAAGCGCGGACTCATCGATGGAGTTAAAACCGGCCGTTCTCGGCGTAATCGCCTGGAAGAATGAGGAAAGCAGCTTCTGCCAAAAGGTAAAGCCCTCCATGGAGTGATCGTATTCGAAAATGAAGAAGAGCAGCGTACCGGAGACGATAAGGCAGGCCGTGGTCGTAAGGGCGATCTTGGAATGTACCTCATACTTTTTAAAATCAAGCTTATACCTGGCAATATCTGTCCATACAATGAAGCCGATACCGCCTATCACGACCAGCGATGCGACGGTAAGGATGACGACGGGGTTAAATTGAAGGCCCGGCGTAGTAAAAGAGGAAAATGCTCCGTATTTTCCAAAGAGATCAATACCCGCGTTGCAGAAAGCGGACACCGAATGGAAAACCGCGTTCCACAGTCCGGGCAGAAAACCCATTCGGGGAATGAACACAAACGACAGTATTATGGTGCCGACGCCCTCGAATATAGCGGTTCCTTTAAGGATTCGCCGGAGAAGCTTGGCGATGCCGCTAATCCGGAGAGAGCCTGCGGCCTGCATAATCAGGCGGCGCTCGCCGATTGATATGCGCCTTTTAAAAACAAGAGCTATCAGGGAGATGCAGGTCATAACTCCCAGACCGCCGATTTGTAAAAGCAGCAGTATGACGACCTGTCCGAATACTGACCAGTGCGAATAGGTATCGACGACAACAAGGCCGGTAACGCAGCTTGCGGTTGTCGATGTAAACAGTGCGGTTATGAAAGGGGTCCATTCACCTGTACGGGACGATACCGGAAGAGTCAGAATAAACGCCCCCGTCAGAATAAGGCAGAAAAAGCTCAGGACAACCACCTGAGTGTATGTGAGCTTGGGAAGATGAAATTTCTTTTTCATTTCTATCCCTTCAGATATTCAGTAATAGTTTTATAATCAAGGGGAAAAGCCTTGATTGCAAGTGTAGCACAACGTTCACAAATTATCCATATGTTTTTTGCTAAAAGAAGATTATTGTGCAAATTGCGCCTCTTTGTATGAGAGAGTACAATTTCTTTGATGTTTCTCATCAATTACGAAGGGATATAAAATGGAGGGACTTATGAATACGGAAATAGTATATGTTGCGGTCATAACGATAATCAGCTACCTTGTGGCGCAGGGAGTCAAGGCAACCTCTCTCGACAATAAATGGATACCGGTGATTTGCGGAATCTGCGGAGCGGTAATGGGCTTTTTTGGACTCAAGGTTATACCGGGCTTTCCGGCGAACGACCCGCTGACGGCAATCGCCGTGGGAATCGTTTCAGGGCTGGCGGCGACAGGCTCACATGAAATCGCAAAGCAGCTCTCGGTAAAAACTGATGACGCCGGTCAGTAGTAATTTTCAATGGGCTTTCGCGCTGACTCCGAGAAGCGTCACCACCCATTTGATCCTGCACCACGCCGGAGTGTCGGCCGCTACCGCAGCCGGGATCCATGCTTACCACCTTTCAAAGGGCTGGGCGGGAATTGCTTATCACTACTATGTTACAAAAAAGGGAGAGGTTTATGTCGGAAGGCCTGAGAATATGCGCGGCGGCCACACAACGAATTGGAACTACTGTTCGATCGGGATATGCTTCGAAGGAAATTTCGAGACAGAGCAAATGACGGAGGAACAGCTCGCCGCGGGCAAAGAGCTTGTCGCGGACATTGCCGCGCGTTATCCCTCGATAGTGATCGGAAAGCATTCCGACTTCAGTCAGACCGCCTGCCCCGGGAGGAACTTTCCGCTTGCCAGCCTGGTCCCGACGGGCGGGGCGGAGCCTCAAAAGGATGCGGAGCTTTCTGAAGAGCCTTCCGATTGGGCGAAAAGCTCCTGTGAGTGGTCAGTTGGCTACGGCCTGTTTCAGGGAAGCGGCGACAACAGCTACCGCTGGCACGACGGCGTGACAAGGCAGGAGCTTGCCGTAATTCTTGAACGCGCGTCAAAGCTCTTTTCGGCGCAATAATCATATAGACGGCAAGAGGCGGACTGAAAAAACTGTCCCTTCAAAGTTTGCCAATTGCGGGAAACGCCGCGGGAATACTTTCCCGCGGCGTTTTGCTGTGCGGAAAGTAACAGCAGATACTAAAAAGACATAATATAAGCATGAGGATTAAATATTAGGACTGTCATTATCATGTAATCGTTTTTTCGGGCTTGCTCGCCGCACTGGGAAGCCGGCAATAAGTCATGTGCGGAGAAAGGGTAAAAGAATATGTGCGGACGCAACGGCTGCCTCTGGCTGATCGTCATAATCGTGATTTGCGCCTGCTGCTGCGGCGGCTTCGGCGGGAGTTTCGATAACGACTGCTGAGAGAACATACTGACAAAAAGAAACAGACGCACCAATCTTCTTAACAGCGAAGGGCCTTTGTAATTCCCTGTCCTGCTGTACATAAAAAACGTCATAGAATTATTCTATGACGTTTTTCATTTGAGCTTCCGCAGCAAAGAGAGGGAAGTACAGGCTCTTGGCAGCTTCATATGCAGCTCCATCATTGGGTGCGGCGCGGAGTCGATCGCTTCTCCGCCGGCATTCGCCAGCTCTGTGACGACAAAAAGAACCGGAGGACCGTCGTTCGTCAGAAGCTCGAGCGTGTCGCCGACGGAAAACTTGTTTCTCTGAGTAAGTACCGCGTTACCGTCGGAGTTGCAGCTTTCGACGACCGCGCAGACGTCTGCAGAGGCAAAATATATACTGTCGCTTTTCGAATAGTATTGGCCCGGTTCGCCGAAATAAAAGCCCGTGCAGTAGTTTCTGTGACTGACCTTCTCGGTTTCATCCATCCAAACCTGATCGAGAGGTTTTTTCTCAATCGCCGCATCAAGCGCGTGCCGGTAGGCGTTGGTAACGACCGCCGCATAATATGCGGACTTCATGCGCCCTTCGATCTTGAAGCTTGTAATACCTGCGTCAATAAGCTCGGGCAGATGCCCGATCATACACATATCGTTGCTGTTCATAATATAAGTGCCGCCGCCCTCGGTGATCTCATAGTATTCGCCGGGGCGCTTTTCTTCAACAAGACGGTATTTCCAGCGGCAGGGCTGAGCGCACTCGCCGCGGTTTGCATCCCGACCGGCAAGATAGTTGCTTATAAGGCAGCGCCCGGAAAAAGAAACGCACATAGCACCATGCACAAAAGCCTCAAGTTCCAGCTCCTTTGGGCTGTTAGCGCGGATGGACTCAATCTCGGCTAGGCTCAGTTCCCTCGCAAGCACAGCCCGGGATGCACCCAAATCAAAGACTGCCCTGCAGGTCTCGCTGTTGACAATGCCGAGCTGCGTGCTGATGTGAAGCTTGGTTTTTGGAGCGTATTTTTTCGCCAGGGAAATGACGCCGAGATCAGCGACGATAAGCGCGTCGACTTCCGTGTCATTCAAGAATTCAAGATAAGAGGGGAGACGCTCAAGCTCGTATTCACGCGGGAGCGTATTGCAGGCTACATGAACCGATACCCCTTTTTCATGACAAAGGCGGACGGCTTTACGCATGTTTTCCTCATCAAAATTTCCCGCGGCGGCCCGCATTCCAAATTCCGTTCCGGCAAGATAGACGGCGTCCGCGCCGTAATGGAGCGCCATCATAAGACGCTCCATATCGCCGGCTGGAGCCAATAATTCTGGTTTCAATAATAACCTCCAGATTAGCGGTCAATAGCTTTGCGTAGCGACAAAGGCGTTAAATTCAGAAGCGGTTTTAAAGAATTTATGCGTTTTGGTCGCCGTATCGAGAGCATAGTAAAGATAGTTTGTGGTTGCGGGCTTGAGAGCCGCCGTGATAGACGGGAAGCCGGGGTTCGCAATCGGCGTGGGCGGGAGCCCCGTGTTCTTTCTGGTGTTGTAGGGGCTGTCTATATCGAGGTCTTCCTGAGTCAGCTGTTCCTTATGCTCAGGCAACGCATACTGTATAGTGGCGTCAATACCAAGAGGCATATTCGCCTTGAGACGGTTATATATTACGCTCGAAATCGTTGCCCTCTCGTCGTCGTTTGCAGCTTCTTTCTCGATCATCGAAGCGATGTTGACAATATCGCGCATGGAGAGATTCTTTGCCGCAGCAATATCCCACATCTCGGCGGTTAGCTTATAGTGGAAAATCTGCAGGAAGGTGTCGATTGTGGCTTCGGGCGTTTCTCCCTCATAGAATTCATAGGTGTCCGGGAAAAGGAAGCCCTCAAGCCTCGAGGCGTCTCCAAGCGGGATGTCTTCAAGGAACTTATAGTTAAACTCGGTATTGGCCGCACAATCCATAAGGTCTTCGTACTTGCAGATTTTGTTCTCCTCAAGACGTTTGAATATCTCTTGCATTGTGAAGCCCTCAGGGAAGGTGACCATAGTGCGTACCTGTGAATCGCTGCCGAACTGCATCTTTTTTACGATTGCGCGGTAGTCGTATTCCGTGGAGAGTGTATAGGTCCCCGGGTCCATTTTTTCCTTTGCATCGGAAATTTTGGAATAGAACTCAAAAAGGGGCTTGTATTCAATTATACCGGAGTCCTTGAGTATCTTCGCAACCTTGCCGATGTCCGCAATGTTGACGGTGCTCGTCCTGACCGTGCCGTCCGAAGAGGTGGTCTCAACCTTTTCCTGAGTGAAGATTTCCTCCGGCAGGGTGACGTCAACCGTCTTGACCTCCTTGTTCAGGGCCAGAACATCGCTTGCCGCCATCCAACCGACGCATGCCAATATTACGCTGACACTGACAATAAATATGAAGTAAAGCAGGCCACCGAGACAGCCGGTTTTTTTGTCGTGTCTTTTGCTGACGGGAGAGGTGCTTTGGTCATAATACCCGTCCATATCGTCTCCGTCGCCGTTATAGGACGGGATATTATCATTTCTGTAATATTTGTCTGACATCGGTATACTCCTTAATCGTTATGATTGATATGCTGTAACCGTGAATCGCCGCCGGGCATATTATGGAGCGTAAGGCTGTATAAAGGTTTTAGCCTTGAGCCTTCTTGTTTCAGAACCTGAGCCTACTCACCGTGCAGAGTGGCAAAAAAGATAGTCGTGTGCGGAGAAAGGGATAATAATATGTTTGGATGTGGAAATATGAACGGTTGCCTGTGGGTGGTCGTTATTATCGTAGTTCTTGCTTGCTGCTGCGGCGGTGGCTGGGGTGGCTGCGGCTGCGAAAGGGATCGCTGCTGCTAAGATTTAAATATCGATAGAAATAATTACTTTTCTATTTGCGGGGCCTGTTTGGGCCTCGCAATCCTTTTTTCCGTAATTATTATGTCCGTTCCAATGTCGTGTTCCTCCCTCGGAACCGAGTCTACAATCATAGCCTCGCGGCAAAGCCCGACGGAGACGATGCGGTGCGTAAAAAGGTATCTGTCGTAATACCCTCCTCCGTGACCGAGACGGAAGCCGTCTTTATCATAACAGAGGGCGGGAACAATAATGATATCGCCATCTCGCGGCTGAATTCTCTTCGCCGTACTAGGCGGAACAGGAATTCCGTAGACTCCATCTTCCAGTTCGCTTATGGGGCGGTCAAGGAGCGCAAAGCTCATTGAACCGTCTTTTTCACAGTCGCAGGGGAGTGCTACGGGCTTATCCATTTGAATGCAATACCCGACAAAAGCTCTGGT
>JAYFQM010000102.1:0-3870 GCA_034927185.1 Oscillospiraceae bacterium
AGGTTTTCCCAACGCCGCCCTTGCCGGTATAGAACAGATATTTTGTGAGGTTAAGATGTTGCAAATCAAATTGTTTCATTAGCAGCAGCCCTCCGAACAGCAGCACCCGCCATCTGCTTTTTTCGTTTCAGTCGCCTCCAGATAGGAAACCGGGATTTCCAGCCATGCTGCGATTTCCGCATTGGTGGGGTACGCCTTCGTCTTGACAATTTTTCCGTCAACGACCGTGGCGGGTAAAGACTCCACGCCATCACCCATGATGAGCTTGTTGATGTCGGTGTTGTTGATGAATGCTTGCGGGGCGCTGTTCAAGTTGAAACGAGCGGCGGTAATGCCGTTCTTTTGCAGATTATTGAACACGGTGGAAATGCGAAGCAGTTCGGGATCGACTCCGATACCGCAGATGCCGGTTTCACAGCACATGGCCGGTTCGTAAATAGACATTGTTTTCATGGTAGCACTCTCCTTATAATGATTGAATATTTTTACTATATCGGGATAACAGCATACACCTTTGGGATTATTGACGGCGCAGTTGCTGTCTTTCATTGCGCCTGTCAGTTTGATAACTTCATCAACAGTTTTGGCGCCCTTGTTCTGAATGGCATTGATGATGTCATTCTCTGTAACGTGATTACAATAGCAAATGTACGCCTGCGATACTTCTGTTTTTTCATTATGCACTAAACTACTGTTTGACGGTGCATCACCACAGCAACAGGCGCTATCACAGCAACCGCTTTTCCCTGTAAAAAATCGTTCGAGATTGTCTGGCAGCGTATAGGCTTCTGTTACTTGAGGTTGCCCACCGTAGATGGCCTTTAAGATGCCGTCCACGATCATCGGTACGGGCGGCTGTTCGTAGTTTTGCCCCTCGTAGACGAACACCCGGCAGTCAACGTTATCACCGCAAAGATCACCACAATCTGCGCAGTTGCTTTCCACAAGTTCGCTGCAAATATCCACGCCGTTCACACGGATGGTTGGGGAGCTTATAAAGCGGTATTCTTTCGCAAGTTCCCTCGTTGAGATATTGAGGGTGTTGACCTTGACTTCGAACCCAAGCGTATCAAACACGCCCGATAGGACATGAAGCGCCTGTTTGAGCGTTTCATCCGTTGCCATGCACCGCTCACAGGTATTCAAATCGAGGTAGAGAAAATCAATGGCAAGCTGCTTCATGCTGTAAACCACCTTTTCGTGTTATTTGCAATCTTAACGAGGATTAGCATTACTGGCACTTCGGTCAGTACGCCGACAATGGTAGCCAATGCCACGGGAGACTGTGCGCCAAACAGGGCGATGGCAACCGCAACAGCAAGCTCAAAGAAGTTTGATGCACCGATCATTCCGGCAGGGGCGGCGATGTTATGCGGCAGCTTGAGCGCCTTGCTTGCCAATTATGCGATAAAGAAAATTAGGAAGGTCTGAATAATTAGCGGCACGGCAATCAAGACGATGTGCAGCGGGTTTTCCAAAATGACATTACCCTGAAACGAGAAAATAAGGATCAGCGTCAAAAGTAGACCCGCAACAGTTATGTTGTTCCAGTTCGGCAGGAATGTATGATTAAAGTAATCCTCGCCTTTGTGTTTGATAAGCTGTGTCCTCGTGATAATACCCGCCGCAAGGGGAACGACAACAAACAGCGCCACCGATAACAAAAGCGTATCCCACGGGATGGAAACGCCTCCTACGCCAAGCAGGAAAGCTACGATTGGCGCAAAGGCAGGTAGGATAATGAGGTCATTGGTTGCAACCTGTACCACCGTGTAAGCAGGATCGCCCTTTGTCAAATGGCTCCACACAAATACCATCGCCGTGCAGGGAGCAGCTCCAAGCAGGATGGCCCCGGCCAGATAGTCCTTTGCCAAGTCCGCAGGAATGAGCGTTTTGAATATCACAAAAAAAAATAGGCTTGCAATACCGAACATGGTAAAGGGCTTAATCAGCCAGTTTGTCACCCACGTTACAAAAAGTCCTTTTGGATTTTTCCCCACGTTCTTAATGCTCTTGAAATCCACCTTTAGCATCATGGGAAAAATCATCAGCCATATTAAAATGGCAATCGGAATGGACACCTGTGCATACTCAAACCGACCTAAGAGTGAGGGGACGGCGGGTAAAAACTTGCCGATTAGAATACCCACCGCCATGCAAAGTAGCACCCATACCGTTAGATACCTCTCAAAAAAGCCGATACCTTGATTTTGTTTATTTTTTCCCACAATTACACTCTCCTTCCTTACAAATGCAATCCTCTTTGTCGATGGTAATGGCACATAAAAAGTTTTTGAAGTCCTGCACTTTTTCGCTATTCAGTGAATAATACATCCATTTGCCCTCTTTACGTCCATTTACCAAACCGCAATCACAGAGTATTTTCATATGATGAGAAAGGGTTGGCTGCGTAATATGGAACTTCTCTAAAATCTTGCAGGCACAAAGCTCACCGCAGGATAGCATATCCACGATCATAAGCCGGTTCGTGTCTGCAAGGGCCTTGAACAGCCCGACATTTTCAGCATATTTATTGCTCAATTAAATCACCTCACATAGATAATGGTCTATGTGTATTATATGCCAACACATAGATGAATGTCAATGTGTTTTGGTGTTTTATTTCGAGAGTAAAAAAGACGGCAGAAAGCCGCCAGTTTTACCTTGCAATATATAAACAATCAATCGTGTATAGGAGGAGTTAACACATGAAAGAAAAAATACGTTCACCATCTTTATGCAAGAATACCCTGGACGATACTTGGTATGTAACGAAAGAGCAGGCCGATTTCTGTCTTGCAAAATCGGCCTGCTACTATACTCACATTGATTTAGATAGCCATATCGAAAACAATGCTGAAACCCATTCCGAGGTTTTGCGCTTGCTTTCAAAGGCGACATAGCCTTTATAGCTGTATAGATAATCAATCTTCCACTGGTTTTCCGCTATTTGTTTCTCCTGAAGGAGGTGTAACAACTCCGAACTATCTTCACTTGCCATCAACTGTCTTTTCCCAACAATATAAGTTAAGTCTGTAAGTGAGAGCGCGTAACTTTGCGGAAACATGATATCTGTAATATGAGAGCTGATGGGCTTGCCATCTGATAACCTCTGAAACATTTTATGACGAAGCATATAGCCTGTCCCTTGTATCAAGAGCTTTTCCACGTTCTGATTTTCATGTTTAACGCACTCCGAATAGATTGTAAGCGCACGGACTGTTTTACCAATACCAATGTAACATGGCGTTTTTCCAAGGCATCCGCCATGTTTGCATACACCTTTATGAGGCCATGAAGTAGTTTGGTTACGTTCAAAAAGCTGATATTGTTCTATCCAGCTTAGAGCAGCTTGTGCTTCTTTACTCTCAGCAAGTCCAAGTCTGCAATAGGCTTCCAGCAGCATTGCGTTGTAGCAAGGGACAATTTCTTCAATTCCGCCTAAGCATGAAAATCCTTGCGCTGTCGCAATATTGCGGTTAATATAGTCTATCATCTTTTGTGTGTAAGGTAATCTTTCAATATGTGGGATTTCACTTAGGCCCATAATTCGAAATACAGCAAACAGGGGGTGATCCACAAAATCTGTTGTGAGCTTTCCGACTAATACCGATTCACTTAGCAAACTGGAGATTTCATTATTCTCTAAAAGTATCCATGGTACACCCCCTTAGTGTTTATTATTTATGGCATCTGTGTTACTGTACAAATCATTATATATAAAAGAATACCATATTTTTTAGTATCTTTCCACCAGCTATATACAAGCATTGACTGGACGATTTTGGGGATGTAGTGAAACGAACTGTTCCCCAAAAGAGAGGAAACGTCTGGCATACCAAAGAAATTTGCAGTAAAATATGCGCAGGA
>JAYFQM010000039.1:0-55272 GCA_034927185.1 Oscillospiraceae bacterium
TCTCTGAGTGCGGACCATTGACGGTAGAATAACTACTGGAGCGCCTTATAAAAATCGATATCTGGCGAAAGCGTTAGCCTGGCCTCACTAAGAGCGGGTTCTTCACGAAAACGAAGTGGAGTTTCCCATTCACTCCAGGAAAGGCCGCCGTGACTATCCTTGAGCGCCATGAAAAGGGCGTAATCGTCGAGCCAAAAAGAGGCTTTGCGGCAAAAGTCAAGAAAGCCGGGGTCATCCCGCGAGAGAAGCGCACAAGCGGCTTTTCGAAGAATGGGGAACCTGCCGCGGTAAAGCGCTCCATAGTCCGCGCGTTCAGGATTATCTCCCCAGTAGGTATCACAGTAATCGGAATACTCCAAAAGCCCGTCCTCGCGCAGCGTATCCAGA
Organism: Oscillospiraceae bacterium; assembly: GCA_034927185.1. Taxonomy (GTDB): domain Bacteria; phylum Bacillota; class Clostridia; order Oscillospirales; family Oscillospiraceae; genus UBA2658. Next base: position 388 of record JAYFQM010000039.1, read on the forward strand.
TCTATGAAATAAGGATTGCCCGCGTAGGACGAAAAGGACTGGTAAGGCGAATCGCCGTAGCCGGTAGGGGACAGGGGCAGGACCTGCCAGTAACTCTGCCCGCCAGCCGAAAGGAAATCTATAAACTTTCTTGCTTCCGCGCCCATGGAGCCGATTCCGTGAGGCGACGGGAGCGAGCTTATATGCAGCAAAATTCCGCTTTTTCTCATATTGCTCCTTGAAATGTGGGTACAGATTAATAGACATTTTGTCAATCAGATTATAAATGAATATTGCGGCCTGAGCAATACGACAAAGGCAAAAAACAGGAAAAACCCACATTTTTTCGAAATGGCGTCTACGCGCAGTCAGCGTATCGGCGCAGTACCGCACGTATGAGTTAAAAACGATAATTCGGGCATTATAATTGCGGATCAAAGCGGAAGGAGAGGGCAATCATGGACTCTAAGCGCATCGGAAAACAAACGGTAAAGTTTGCAAATTCGCCTTGCATATCTTTTTTTTCATCGGTAGGAGGAAAGATGGAGGGCGAAGGCCCGCTGGCGGGAAGCTTCGACTATATAAGCGAGGACTCATATTTCGGAGCAAAGAGCTGGGAGAGCGCGGAAAGCACAATGCTGAAAAAGTGCTTCGATCTGCTGACAAATAAAGCGGGGATAACTGTCGATACGCTGGACTACATTTTCACCGGCGATCTGCTAAACCAGTGTGTAGGCTCGGAATACGCAGTTAAAGAAAGCAATGTCCCGCTTTTCGGGCTTTACGGCGCGTGTTCGACAATGGCGGAATCACTGGCTCTGGCGGCGATGGCAGTCGACGGAGGATATGCGAATACGGCCTGCGCGATGACAAGCTCACATTTTTGCTCAGCCGAGAGGCAGTTCCGGCTTCCGCTGACATATGGAGGTCAGAGAACTCCGACGGCACAATGGACAGCAACGGCGGCGGGGGCACTTATCATAACTAACGACGGCACGGGTCCATTCACAACGCATATGACGGCCGGAAGAATCGTTGATACGGGAATATGCGACGCCGCGAACATGGGCAGCGCTATGGCACCGGCGGCGCTGGAGACGATATGCTCGCATCTTGAGGATACGGGAAGGGAGCCTTCCTATTACGACCTCATCGTGACAGGTGATCTTGGAATCATAGGCCACCAAATACTTCTGGAGCTTTCTCAGCAGGTAGGGGTTGATCTTTCTTCAAACTGCACTGATTGCGGGATGCTGATCTACGATAGGGAAAAGCAGGATGTTCACGCCGGAGGCTCCGGCTGTGGCTGCAGCGCCTCGGTCCTGGCAGGGCACCTGCTCCCGAAAATGAGAAGCGGTGAAATAAACAGGCTGCTTTTCGCCGCTACCGGAGCGCTGATGTCGCCGACAACTTCGCTTCAGGGCGAAAGCATACTCGGCATCTGCCATGCGGTTTCGATAGAAAATACCCGAAACGCGGTATAACGGGGGAACTTATATGGAATATATGATTTATATAAAAGCGTTCGTTGTCGGCGGGCTGTTTTGCGCAGTGGGACAGATATTGATTGACAGAACGAACCTCACTCCGGCAAGGATACTGAGCCTATACGTCGTGAGCGGCGTGGTGTTAGGTGCTGTAGGGCTTTACGAACCACTCGTCAAGTGGGCGGGAGCCGGAGCTACCGTTCCGCTCACGGGCTTTGGAAATGTGCTCGCGAGGGGGGTGCGAACGGCAGTTTCAGACAAAGGTCTTATCGGGGCTTTTACGGGAGGCTTTTCGGCGTCTGCCGCCGGAATCGCCGCCGCCGTGTTTTTCGGACTCCTGGTGGCGCTGATTTTTAAATCGAAAGACAAAGCTGGCTAGGCGTTTCTAATTCCGAAGACGGAAGCATAAACGCGAATATGATTGACATTCGCAGGATACTGTGCTAACATTTCAGAGCTGATTGGTTTGTTTTCAGACAATCGGCTCTGATTATATGCGCCTGTGATGGAATTGGCAGACATGCAAGATTTAGGTTCTTGTGTCGAGAGACGTGTGGGTTCGAGTCCCTTCAGGCGCACCACAATTAATTCTTAAAGATTATGCCCTACGGTAATAACCGTAGGGCATAATCTTTTTGGGTCCATTTCCAAATAGAATACTCCAAAATAAATAGGTTAATATATTAGTTTTATGCGCCAAAAGCTTACATAGTTATGAGAGCTTTTTTTCAAACCGTTTGTAGAGATACCATATCCATATCGTCGAAATGAAAAGTGCAGGCAGAACTAACAGATAGTTGCCTCCTATGAAAAGTTTTGCGATCCAAAAAGACGGGAGTGCAGAAAAAAGATACTGAATACCGGAAAACAGAAAAAACGGTACAGGCAAACCCAGCATCATGATCCCTGTGAGTTTTGCAACTGCCATACCTTCCACGCGGTTGCGGGAAAAGGATACGACCATCAGAGCCTCTATTATGCTGAGAAGCCCCGTAAGTGCACATGCCAAAAAAAGTATCTGTACAGACCATTCGGTCAGAGAAAAGAAATGCATAATGGCCGCAGAAGCAAAGAAAGAAGCGGCAGCAGGAAATACCAGCCTTGATATAATATACCCGCGTCTGCCAACAGGGGTCACCGCCATGTAGCTGACCATGTTTTCGTCGCATTCGGTCAATATGACCATGGACGAAGCAAAACAAAACATATACGGTGTCAGGACGGCAAGGAACAAATCAAACAGCAGATAGTATTCCGCAAGTATCCCCGGTTTCCCAAAATAAACGCATAGAGCAGACTCGATTTTCGGAATCCCAAAGCGGAATAGACAGCCTGCAAGCAGAGGAGCGGCGATAACAGCATAAAGCATGCTGTCTTCCAAAATCTGCCGGATGAACATACCAAAACAACGCAGCAGTGGTTTCAAAGCTTAACACCTCCCACGGATTTCAGCATTTTTCCCACAGTAACGCATGCCAAAAAGACCATCAGCGCCGTCCAAAACAGTAAAACCAGAAGAGCGGAGATGTAGCTGTCCTTGCCTAAACAAAGCGTCATCATGCAGACGCCGGGATGAAACAGCAGCCAGCTCTTTTTATACCAAAACAGCCATATGACAGCCGGAATGTTGATAAGAAGCTCGGCGGGTATGGTAGCCAGAACAAACTGATTGAGAGATGAAATTCTACAGGCAATGATCAGCCCAATGGATGAAAATAAACATGAACAGAGGAATACGCCGACGATGAAAAAGAACAAATTTGTAACAACCCCTGCCGAAATTCCGATAGTGAGCCCGACAGCAGTAGCGATAATCCCAATGGAAATGAGCTTTGAAAAAACATATTCCCAGGGCTTGGCAGGTGAGACTGCAATACTGTTCAATACGTGTTCGCTTTTTTCAAAAAGCAGGATGGCGCCCATAAAGAATAGTCCCATGGCGGAAGGGTCGGAGAAGATCATCAGGATTGCCGCCTTGCCACGCCAAGCTTCGGGAAAGGCATAGAGTAACCCAATATACAAAACAGAAAAAACCAGATAAATGAAGTAAAACCCATATTTATACTGGAAGCGGATATCTCCTGTCAGCAGCGCATTTAATCTCATTGCAGTTGCCTCCCGGTAAGCTCCACGAAAATATCGTTGAGCGTCGGTTCCTCCGAATGTATCGACAAAAGCCTGTTGTCGCGAATCAGCTTGTTGAGTGTTTTATCCTCTGAGGTTTTAGCAAGGGGAACTTCCGCCCTCAGTTCTCTGCCGTTCTCCGAATATGTATAAGCAATTCTGGATGCGCCCCTGCGCATAATTAGTCCGCGGGGGGTGTCAAGCGCTCTGATTTTTCCGTCCACGATAAACGCGACGCGGTCGCAGAGCTCGGTGGCGTCATACATATTGTGCGTTGTCAGTATGATGGTTTTTCCCCTTGACTTCTCCTCAAGAATTAAATCCTTCATTACACGGGCGTTAGAGGGGTCAAGGCCGGAGGTGGGTTCATCCAGAAAAAGAATCTGTGGATCTTGCAGCAGTGCCTTGATAAAGTTCAGCCTGGATTTCATGCCCTTCGAAAAGTCTGAAACCTTTTTGTCTGCGTCACTCAATAGCCCGACGCTTTTCAGCAGCGTATCAATATCGCGGTGTCTTCGATAGAGAGAAGCAAAAAATCTGAGATTTTCACGCGCCGTAAGCTTTTCATACAGACTCGGGAACTCAAAGTCGACGCCGATATGCTCATAGAAGCTTTCGCTATGGTGTCCAGCCTCCTCGCCATTTATCAGGACGGTTCCCTTATAGTTCGTAAGCAAACCGGTCAGAACCTTCTGCAGCGTGCTTTTCCCTGCGCCGGAGGGCCCAAGAAAACCGAAAATTTCACCGGACTCAACATCAAAGCTTGTGCCTTCTATAAACGGACGCTTGTTGTAGCTAAAGTAAAGGTGATTAACATGAATCATAATTTATCCTCTTCAAACATCTGAAGCACAACACCGCGGAGCATAACGCGCAGTGCCTCGTCAAATACCTCTTGGCCAACTTCCTCTTTATGAAGCAGAGAAATAAAAATGCCGCGCATTGCCGCGCTGAAAATCCGGATATCGTCCGTTTTTATGTTAGGAACAAGCGAAACAAGCTCTTCCACCCGGAAATCGTCCTTCTCGGCATGTTGCTTAACAAGCTCCGGCGGAAGCTTTCTGAAGAGAAGCTCCAGTTCACCGCTTGTTATGAGTTTTAATAGGCACGAGCCATCCAGCGATTTGTATAGCCCAAAAAATAGGTTCGTCAGCTTATCAGCATCAATGTCGTCTTTCAATTCGGATAACTCGGCCAGCATTTTTTCCTGCAATTCGTCGTGTAGGGAAGAGAAGATATCGAAAAATAGGAGTTCCTTGGATTCATAAAAGAGATAAAACGTCCCCTTCGGAATTTTTACCCGTTTTACCAGCTCATCTACCGTTGTCTTTCTTATTCCATATATACTCAGGCACTCTTTGGCTTCCTCCATCAGCCTTTCCCGGATATACTCACGTTCACTGTCTGAAAATGCTTTCGGCATTTGCATCACCTCTACACTATTTGACTAATAATATGTTTATAGTCAATATAATACTCTGGAAAAACAAATTGTCAATATTAAAATCAAAAGCTATGAAATCGGACTTTCTACAAAAGAGAGAAGATATTGATTTTGGTAATAAAATACATTCTGTGTAAACTCTTATCATTAGAAAAATATAGATTTTTGATTATGTTTTTATGGTGGAAAAGATTGTTATTTAGCAAACTTTGTGTTAATGTGTAGTAAAATACACATTTCCCATCTGATGTATTTAGCTGGAGTTGCGTTAGGGACTATGGCTTTGTAATTCTATGTTCCTTGATACGCAGCGGAAAGGGATGATCAAAACAATGGAGAAAAAGATTCAATCGGTCAAAAGCACAGCCAACAACAAAATGTCCTTTGCAAAATACATGGCGCTTGGCGACAGCGCTCTGGTTGTTCCAATTCTTATTACCTACATATTTGTTTGTCTTTTCTCGGCAAAGAACAGCATCGTGAATACTCTTGAAAATACACTGCCGGGTACTGCCGCAATAACAGCTCGGGCTATTGCAAACACGGAATCTGGGGAGAATTCGGCTCTTGAAGCAAGCTTAAGCACAGTCTCCGTCAGTAAGAACACTGGTGTTTACGTTATGGACAGCGGCGGCAAGGTCGGTGCCTCAAACGGCGCCGCATCGGTGGTACCTTCAACACAGACTGCCATTCTCTCTAAAATAGAAGCAGGTGAAAACGCTGCCTCCAGCTTTAAACAGAGCGGTAAGAAATACACTGCGGCTTATGCACCTGTTGACGGGTCTGATGGTTGGAGTGTGGTAATAGTCACTCCTCATAGTGACTTTAACGCTCAACTAGGAAGTACAAAGCTTCTTTTGGGCGGAATGACGCTGTTTTTTGTTCTGTTCGGAACATGGGGAATCAAGCGCGCCATCGACTTTATGGCGCCCCCTCTCAGAATTTGTTATAAGCGGCTGGACAGTATGGCCGACGGCGACTTCGAATCTGATGTGCCTGAAGTTGAGACACATTGCTTTGAAGTTCAGGCAATCAGAGACTATATGGAGAGGATGCGGATCAATACCCACGAGGTCATCGGCGATATCGACTATACTCTCGGCGAAATGGCAAATGGAAACTTCGCTGTTGATTCACGTATCCCCGAGCGTTACCTTGGCGACTATAGCAACGTTCTTAACGCTGAACGCCGAATAAAGGATCAGCTTACATTGGTCCTTACAGAGATTCTTGAAATTTCCGAGCAAGTTTCCGCAGGCAGCGAGCAAGTATCAAACGGTGCTCAGAGCCTTGCTCAGGGTGCAGCGGAGCAGGCGAGCAGTGTTGAGAAGCTTTCAACCACCGTAGGCGAGGTTGCCCACCAGATTACAGAAAGTGCCGATGAAGCCGAAAAGGCCAGAGTACTTACGGTTGAGTCGGGCGCGATCATGGAAGGCAGCGTTGAAGCCATGCATCAGGTCAGCGGCGCAATGGACGAGATAAGCGAAACTTCCCGCAATATTAGCAAGGTCATTAAGGCTATCGACGATATCGCCTTCCAAACCAATATCCTAGCTCTTAACGCAGCGGTCGAGGCGGCCCGCGCTGGCAACGCAGGCAAGGGATTTGCAGTTGTGGCGGACGAGGTCAGAAACCTTTCCCAGAAATCTGCCGAGGCTGCCAAGAGCACCGCCGCGCTTATCGAAACCTCCATTGTTGCAGTTGAAAAAGGCGGAAAGCTCGTTGGCAAGGCAAGCGAGGATTTCACACAGGTTGCCGAAAAGTCCAGTAATGTCAACGCTATCGTCGGCAGGCTGGCCGATCAGTTCCAGCAGCAGGCAGTTGCGGCAAATCAAATTTCTCTCGGCATCGAACAGGTGGCAAGCGTCGTTCAGATGAACAGTGCCACATCAGAAGAGTCCGCCGCCGCCAGCGAGGAACTGTCAAGCAATGCAAATGTACTGAGGGGCCTTGCCAGCAAGTTCAGACTTAACGATAACGTTGAATCTGTAAGCCAAGAGAGTTATTCCATAAAGCCTTCGGCAGAAAGCGCTAATCTATTTGAACAGATGAATTGACGGGCTTTTGCAGTCCTTAATATGGATTCACAATTCTCATATTTTGTTATAAATTAAATCCAGCCGCCATAATCGGTTAAGCATTAAAAATCTGTTGATACTATATAGCCCTAGTTCGAAAAAAATAAAAAGCAAGGAAAAAAGAGGCCAATTAGTATGGCCTCTCTTTTTCGTTTATTCGAGCTGCTATTAACAAAAAGCAGGGCCTTTTGTTCGATTCGTTGCCGGAATGATTTTATGTCCGAAAATCTTTCATAAATTGTTTGACTCTTTCGAGAACATCATCGCCGCCGACTACAAAAATAGTATCTCCCTTTTCAAAACCGCCGTATGGGCCGGGGGAAAGTACAATTGAATGGTTTCTTTTTATGGCTATAACGGTTGCTCCGGTATTTTGCCAGAACTTGGTTTCCGATATGGTGCGGCCGATAAGCTGAGAATCGTCATGTATTTCAATTTCAAGCGGTGTAAGGATATTAAGGTTTTTCAGACGATCAGAATAATCCACAATAGCATCTATTTTTTCATTGATAGAGCTTTCGATCTCCTTCTTTTGTGAGAGCAGCGACCTTATTTCGTTTTTGAGGGAACGGATAGTATCCTTGTTTTGAAATTTCTTGGCGAAAGAATAAGCGTTGTTCAGTGAGGATATGTGGATGCCGCTGCCTTGGGTCGGCACAACTACCCGCATATCCTCTAGGAGATTGATTGCTCGCCTGATAGTTTCTGGCGAGACGTTATATTCGCTGGCCAATGTTGAGCGACCGAAAATTCTGTCGCCTTCCTTAAATTCACCGTTACATATTCTGCCGGCCACATCTAAAGCAATGCTCATGTATCTAGGATTATGAATTCTTTGACTCATACGGTATCCCCTCGGATTATTTTCTATTTGAACATCAGGCATTATAACATGATTCGTTATCAAATGCAAAGCATAGGCGTCTCAGATTTGTTTGAGACGCCTATGCTTGCCGTTTCAAGGATTTTGCTACCTTACTCCATCCTATTTTTCAATCAAGCCGGCGGAAACAAGGAAGTCGTGGGCAACCGTTTCCGCTTTCATTCCTTCGTCGTCTACTTCAGAATTCAATCCCTGCATCGTCTGTTCATCAATTTTTCCCGCAAGTTTATTGAGAGCCTCCTCAATCTCTGGATATTTGTCCAGCGTGTCCTGACGGATTACGGGCAGGCAATCATACGGAGGGAAGAATTGCAAATCATCCTCAAGTATCTTGAGATTATACACTTTTATCTGGCCGTCGGTAGAGTAGGCATCGACAACATCAACTTCTCCGTCTGAAAGAGACCGATACATAATACCGTGGTCCATACCCTTGACGTCCTTGAAGTTCATGTTATAGTTTGACTGAAGTCCGGGGTACCCATCCGGCCTGTCCTTAAATTCAAACTCGCACCCTAATGTCAGTTTATCGGCGACTTTAGCAAGATCGCTAAATGTATTCAGGTCATATTCCTGTGCTGTTTCCTGTGTCACAACAAGGGTATAGGTGTTGTTAAAGCCAAACGCACCCAATGCTTTCAGCTTATCCTGCTGCAAAAGCTCTATCGTCTTATCAAGGGTCTCCTGGGAAGTCCCTGTCGTTTCCTGGTAATAATTTGCGACTATGGTTCCGGTATAGTCTGGATACAGCTGGATGTCATTGTTCTGCAGTGCTGTCCACGCAACGTTTGAGCCTCCAAGATTGACTTTGCGGACGACGGTCAAATCTGTATTTGCCTCAATTATGTCGGCCATCATGTGAGCGATTATAATGTTCTCTGTGAAATTCTTCGAACCGATGGTGATGGTACCTTTGTTTTCGGCCGAATTTCCTCCGCATCCGCAGAGGGCAAATACCAATGCGGCTGCCAGTCCCAAAAGTGCAAGTTTCTTCTTCATGTGAATCTCCCTTCCATGTTTCATCAATTAAGTTTTTAACCCCTTCGGGGTAGTAATACTTTCAAGACGGCCGAGCAGCCAGTCAAAAAGAAGAGCCAGGAGCGCAGCCGGGAAAGCTCCGATTAAAACCAGTGCGTCAATGTTTCTGGAGATACCGAGAAAAATGAAATCTCCAAGACCGCCGGCTCCTATAAAAGCCGCCAGCGTGGCGGTACCGACATTAATTACGGTTGCCGTCCGAATTCCCGCCATCATAACGCTGAGAGCAAGCGGCATCTGAACCTTGAAGAGAATCTGGAAACTCGTCATCCCCATGCCTTTTGCCGCCTCTAAGGTGGGTTTGTCCACATCTTTAATACCTGTAAAAGTATTGCGTATAATGGGCAGAAGTGAATATAGGAACAGTGCCGCTACTGCGGTTTTTATTCCTATTCCGAATAGAGGAATCATAAACCCCAGAAGGGCGAGACTCGGAATCGTCTGCAAAATGCCCGCTATGCCCAGGATAGGAGTTTGGAGAGATTTTACCCTTGTAATAAGAATGCCGAGAGGAACGCCGATTATAATTGCAATCAACATGGAAACTAAGACGAGTTGAATATGCTGAAGCAGCGCCTGAAGCAAATCAGGCCAGCGCATATTTAATTGATATAGGATCTGCACCCATATAGACTCATTTCTCAAGGTAATCCTCTCCTTCCTCAGACCATTGGTTCGCAAAAAAGCTCAATAGTGAGCCTCTGGTTACGACACCGACTACTTTATTGCGCTTGTCAACAACCGGAATAATCCCATAAGATGCCTTTGATATCATTTTCAGGGCATCCTTTGCTGTGGACGTATTATCCAAAACCGCTTCCACGGGCCGCATAATGTCCGCAATTGTCTGGGTGGATTCCTTGTATGCCTGAAGCTCATAGCCGGAGACGGCGCCAAGCAGTTTACCGTTCTCGTCGATGATAATTAATGTGTCGGTTTTACGCTGCCGCATAAAGTTTATCGCTACTGCCGGTGTTCTGGACGGCAGAGTCAATGCAGGATTATCACGCATGATATCGGTTACGGGAATAAAATCCGGATTTTGATAAATCCGCTTTTTTCCAATAAACTCCTCGACAAATCCGTGAGCGGGGTTTCTGAGCAGCTTGTCAGGAGTATCCAGCTGTAAGAGCTCGCCATCCTTCATTATGGCAATTCTATCGCCCAGCTTGAGGGCCTCATCCATGTCATGCGTAACAAAAACAATAGTTTTATGCATCTCGGCCTGGATGCGGAGAAGCTCGTCCTGAAGCTGTTCGCGAGTTATCGGGTCAAGCGCGCCAAAAGGCTCGTCCATCAAAATGATGTCGGGATTTGCCGCTAATGCACGAGCTACACCCACCCGTTGCTGCTGACCACCGGAAAGTTCTCGTGGGTAGCGCTGTGCAAACACTTCCGGGTCTAGCCCCACTGTATTCATCAGCTCATGGATACGGACATTAATTTGCTGATCTTTCCATTTGTTCAGCTTGGGAATTAACGCAATGTTTTCCTCTATGGTGTAATGAGGAAACAAGCCGATCTGCTGAATCACATATCCGATGTTTCGGCGCAGCAAAACAGGGTCGAATGTTTCAATATCCTTACCGTCTATGGTGATTTTACCTCCCGAATGTGTAATAAGACGGTTAATCATCTTCATTGTTGTTGTCTTTCCGCAGCCACTTGGACCTATGAACACCAACAGCTCTCCGTTTTCTATTTCAAAATTAAGAGATTTTACGACCTCAGGACCGTTATTGTATTTTTTGCTGACGTTCTCGAACTTGATCATACATCGTTCACCCCTTTCTTAGTGAGTATAACATAAAAAATGGATTATGACAACTTTTTTTGCGAATAGAGTTGTCACTATTAGGTTAACCTGTATTATTAACCTATAAGATTTCCGGGCAAAGTAGAGGTTTTATCTGTGCTGCAATTAGGTGTAATTTATTAAACTATCCAGGAACAGAAATACAAATGCCGCTGCCCGAAGCCGCTGTTTTACATGGCTTCCAAGCTATTTTGCCATATAAAACTTACATTATCTAAATTTAATTATCAAATGTTCATAATAATAAAAAAGGACTGGCGAATAGTCAGTCTATTTTTATTTATTTTTTATTTCCTTGCTGGTATAATATAACAAATACTTAACGCCGAACCATTACAGACTTTTTTGCGAAAAGGAATGTACTGACATGAACGACAACAAGACAACAGTTACTTTTTGTGGGAACGAGAGCCCTATCCTGAAGAATAGTATACCAGGTAAGATGGTGATTGCCTGCTTTTTTTCGTGCATTTTGGGTATAGCTCTGATGGCTGTGTTGTCTCACTACCTCCTGATGGCGGTTTTAATTTGCGTTGCAATGAGTTTATTTTTAACTGTTCCGCTGTTCAGAGCGGGAAAAATAAGCATTAATACGGCGTGTCTTATACCCATGCTGATTTTATGCTTTGTCTACACCCCGCTCAGTTGGTTTACATTTAACGGACTGTTAGGCTGTACGCCGTATCTATCCATCCTCTACATCACAATGATTACACTTACATACTATCCCAGAATACAGACAATAATGATTTCTCTATATGGAGCAATGATGCTGGGACTGACAATTTACTGGCTGATTACATGGACAGGCGTCAGGGACATGGATCAGATTATCAACATTTTAATAGCATATGTTCTCACTTCAGTATTGATTTTCTCTATCATAGAGGGTGTAAAGCGTAGAAACATGGAAATCAACAAGCGCATTACGGACCTATCTCTGCGCGATGACCTGACCGGCTTGCTGAATCGCCGGTCTATTGAACAGGTTCTAGGAAGAGTTGAAAGCGACTATAAAAACGAAAGTGCCGAATATGCGGCAGTCATGATGGACGTTGATAAATTTAAAAGCATTAACGATCTCTACGGACACAATCTGGGCGATTCGGTCCTAAAAAAAATGGCGGCATCTATTCTGATAAGTATTCGTTCGGAGGATTATGCTTTTCGTTTCGGCGGAGACGAATTTTTGCTGATATTACCTGATGTAAACAGAGAAACTGCTTATGAAATATGCGAACGTATTGAAGCGGGACTTAAAAGAATACAGGGTTATACTTTCCCGTTGACTGTTAGCAGTGGATGCGCGTTACGTTCTGAAAGCACTAGTCCTTCGGAGCTATTGTATTTAGCCGATCAGCTAATGTATGAATCCAAGAAAAGCCAGAGCACCGATGAGTGCTTATTCTGAGAAAGTCAGATCATTATGACAGAGAATAAAACTTTACTCATGTTTTGCGCAAATGCAGCTTAATAAGCCAGTGAACCGCCTAATAAGGCGGTTCACTGGCTTATTAAAGATTTTAGTCGAGGGGAGAAGAGGTGGAAGCAAAGTAACCGTCTGGATTAATCGCAAAATCATCTGAAGTGCCGGTTATATAGCCCACTATCGTTTCCATGTCGCTTTTGAACGCGGAATAGGTTGCCGGATCTAGAGTGTCAGAAAGGGCAAGCTCTTTTCCGGCTTCAATTGTCGTGGTAGTGACTACCTGAGCGAACATACGGTTTGCCGACCAGCAATAAAGCGTGTTTCCGCTTCCATCAAATACCTTGAAATCAAAAAGCTGCTGCGAGCTGTGAGTTATTTTAACAGTTTTATCGGAATTGTTAATAAGTGTAAGCGTCAGGCGAAGACCGCCATTTTCTTCAGTGGCCGTGGATCTAACAGTTACATCGGCCATTATTGTGCTTAGGAGCTCCACGAGCTTACCCGTTAGTGTCACAGCTTCGGCGCGGGTCGCGGCAGCGCGCGGGAAAAGGTAATTTCCGCTTCTGCCGTTTACCAGCCTGAGAGCGCAGGCGTGCTGAACGTCGGCGCTGAATTCGGATTTAATATCGGCGTCGTCCTCAAATATGCGGTAAATCTCAATAATCGGGTAATTATCACCGGCGTTTTTAATGAAGGCATTCATTATATAATGCATCATTTCATCACGGTCAAGCGTATCATCCGGACGGAAGCTATCTTTCGCATCGATAATGCCGAGAGTTGCGAGGTCATAGAGCTCATTTGCTCCGATGTCGCTGTTTTTGACGTCGCTGTAATACTCGCTGATATCGGTCGCGGCAAAATAGTTGATATTTATGTTCAGCGCTTTGTGAAGCAAACGCGCGAACTGCATACGTGTGATTGCCTGATCGGGATTGAAAAGCCCGCTTCCATCGGAAAATACATCGCTGTACCCATAGGTCTGAGCGTATTCTTCAAACCATGTACCCTCAATGTCCGTATAGGAATCCGCGGAAATTGGAGCCGGCTTCATAACGGCGGATTCCTCCGCTGCAAGCGTCCGAACTGGCAGGGCAAGTGCAAGCAGGGATACTGCCAAAATCGACAGTACTATATTCTTCAAGTGTTTCATAGGCTTTGTTCCTCCCTTTGATTTTTCCGATAATGCTTACTGTCAATTAGACGGCATTTTGGGTTTGAATGTTCCAACTGGATATGCTATATTAAAACATAAAAACAGATTGTCCGGAGGGAGAACAGTGTACACGGAAGAAATTAGATATGCGCAGGAAGCTGATACAAAGCTTATACTGGAGTTTGTAAGAGCGCTGGCGGATTATGAAAAAATGTCCGCAGACGTAGTAGCAACAGAGGAGCTTCTGCGTGAATGGATATTTGAAAAGCGGAAAGCCGAGGTCATTTTTGCTTTGGAGAACGGCAGGGAAGTGGGCTTTGCGCTGTTTTTTCATAATTTTTCAACCTTTATGGGAAGAGCAGGCATATATCTTGAGGACCTATTTGTTCTTCCCGATTACCGCGGGAAGGGTTATGGTAAGAGACTGCTGAAGGAGCTTGCGGCGATAACCATCGAAAGGGGCTGCGGAAGGCTTGAATGGGCCTGCCTTGACTGGAATAAGCCGAGCATCGGTTTTTATCTTTCGCTTAACGCAAAACCGATGGATGAGTGGACTGTTTACCGGCTTACGGGAGACGACCTAAATAACCTCGCGGTCAAGCCGTAATATTATGTAAACCTGGTATTTGGCTTTTTTGTTAGTATTGGGAGTGGGGTTTTGAAAAAGAAAAGCAGGATTTCGGAATCCATACAGCTCGGAATCATACTTGCTCTGTCCGGCGGGCTGATGGATGCATATACTTACGTCTGCCGCGGACACGTTTTTGCAAATGCCCAGACGGGCAATATACTGCTTTTTGGAGTTAACCTCTCCGAGGGCAGTTTCAGTACGGCTTTGCCGTACTTTTATCCCGTGCTCGCTTTTACGCTCGGCATTGTGATGTCCGAAGTGACAAAGCGCAGATACCGGCGTTTACTGAGGCTGCACTGGATGCAGATTACAATTCTGCTGGAAGCGGCAATACTGCTGCTTGTAGCATTTCTTCCGCAAGCTATGAATGTTCCCGCAAACTGCCTTGTATCGTTTGCCTGTGGAGTTCAGGTGCAGAGCTTCAGAACGATTAACGGTAACGGTATAGCGACGACTATGTGTATCGGGAACCTAAGAACCGCAACGCAGCACATCAGCGACTATTTATATGATAAGGACAAGTCCCTGCTCCACAAAGGCCTACTGTATTACGGAATAATACTGATTTTTGCAATCGGAGCGATAATTGGATACAAGCTTGTACGGATTTGGGCGGAAAAGGCGATCATTGTAAGCAGTATATTAATGCTGCTGGGTTTTTTTCTGCTTTTTTTCGAGAAAGAAGATGGAGAAGCCTAATAAGCGTATAAAAATGCCATACGAAGCGCTGCCGTTCGTATGGCTTTGTGCCTTAGTATTATACATTAAGGATATCGTGAAAGCTGCGCGTTATTTCGGCCGCATCGCTGCAGGCGTGATGGTCCTTGAGGCTCAATCCTTGATCACCGGGATTCTGGAATTATAGTACCTTGTCTTTCCGACCGTTCTTTTATTGTATTCAATGGCCTCCGTGGGACAGGCGGATATGCATGCAAGACAGTGCGTACAGGTATCACCGTAGACCGGCAGCCCATCGACAAGCCGTATATTGTTTAGAGGGCAAAGCTCCTCGCACATGCCGCAGCTTATGCATTTGTCCGTCACCCGGAAGCCCTTAGACTTAACAAAACAGCTATAAAAAACCGTATTGACGCCGCTGCTCTTGAATCTGTCGATAGCGCTGATTTTTTCCGCAGGAAAGTCAGTCCCGTCTTTAATAAAGCCGGAGCATTGCTTAATCTTTTCGTCGGCGGCAAGGATAATCCGCTCCGATTCCGCTTTCTCGGTAACAGTGAACAGAACGACATGGTTTTCCGGCATGACAAGAGGCGCAACGCCTTTATAGGCAAGGTTCTTTTTTTCACATAGCTCTTTAAGGTAAGCTCCGGCGTTTCCTATATCATCGCCGCAGGTCATAACGAAGTATGCGGAAGAATTCCCTAAGAATTTTCCATTTTCTATGTAAAGTGAAAAAATGTGAGGTATTCTCCACGCATATGTAGGTGCGACAAAGACATAAGGGCTTTCAGAGTATAGATCGGCAGTCCTGTGGCCTTTGATATAATCATTGGCGCTGACCGTACTGTCACCCAAACGTTTTGCGAGAGCTTCCGCCGCATAGCGGCTGTTGCCGGTTCCGGAGAAATATACGACCATATTATTCGCCCTCCAAAATTAATGTTATCCGCTTGGATTGTAGCACTGTCGGTCAGGATAAGCAAGAACGCTACGGGCAAATTTTGCTTTCCTAGCGCGAAAAAACAGATCAATTCCTCCCTTACTGAGGGGGAAATATGCTAAAATATTAGAATTAAGGAGCAACCGAAATGTTCGAATTGGTACAGGTAGGCCCGCAAAGCTACTATATAATGAGTCCTGCAAAAATCGGCATATATAAGCCTGACGAGAGCGGCGTATATCTCATCGACAGCGGCAACGACAAGGATGCGGGGCGTAAGGTCCGCAAAATTCTTGATGAGCGTGGATGGAAGCTCAAAGCAATAATAAATACCCACTCCAATGCGGACCATATCGGAGGCAACCGTTATCTTCAGCAGCAGTACGGCTGTCCGATCTTTGCCAAGGGCATTGAATCCGATTTTACGAGGCACCCTGTTTTGGAGCCTTCATTCCTTTATGGAGGGTATCCTCTTAAAGAACTGCGACACAAATTTCTTCTCGCCGAGGAAAGCATCGTGCTCGATATTTCCGACAGTGGCTTTCCTAAGGAACTGGAGGTAATAGACTTACCCGGCCACTTTTTCGATATGATCGGGCTGCGCACGCCGGATGGTACTGTATTTCTTGCCGATTGCATATCAAGCCGCGAGACGCTTGAAAAATACAAGATCGCTTTTATTTACGACGTAGCCGCTTATCTTGAAACTTTGGATAAGGTAGAGGCGATGGAAGCCCCTATTTTTGTGCCGGCTCACGCCGGGGCTTCGGTGGATATGAAGGAGCTTATAGGCTTCAACAGGGCTCAGGTCTATGAGATTGCGGACCAAATTGTTTCGATTTGTGAAGCGCCGGAGATGTTTGAAAACATACTTAAGCGGCTATTTGACGTTTACAGACTCACGATGAGCTTTGAACAGTACGTTCTTGTGGGAAGCACACTTCGCTCATATCTTTCATGGCTCAAGGACATCGGCAGGGTTTGTGCGGTAATAGAAGATAACAGCATGTTGTGGAAAAAAGTGTGACTAATATGTTAATACTTATGTAACAATTACCTTTACATGACTGATAAAATATGCTAAAATAGCTTCAATTGAGTCTACAACGCGAACGGTTTTTGTGTATCTGGCATAAAAAACCAAACCAGCGCTGCAGTCTAAAATTCTTTGGAGGTATTTAAATGAGGAACACGAAAAAAATTCTTGCGCTTTTACTTGCCGTTATGCTGCTTGTCAGCGTTATGGCAGGCTGCACAGCCAAGACACCGACAGAATCCACCGCTCCGTCCGAAGCGGCCGCCACCTCTGCTTTTGATCTGTCCGTCTGCCTTGCATCCGAACCCCAGACCATTGACCCGGCTCTCAACTCCGCGGTTGACGGTGCCATTATGATTCAGCACTTTTTTGAAGGACTCATGAAGTGGGTTGACGACGGAGAAGGAAATGCGACGCTTGCTCTCGGTCAGGCAGCCTCAATGGATAAGGCCGAGAATTCCGACGGAACGGTCACATATACCTTTAAACTCCGCCCGGACGCAAAATGGAGCGACGGCACCGCTGTTAAGGCAAGCGATTTCGTATACAGCTGGCAGCGCCTCGCAACTCCCGCGACCGCGGCCGATTACACCTATATGATCGACATGGTAAAGGGCTATAACGAGGTTTTCAACGGAACTCCCACAGGCCAGTATGAGACTAAGACCAATGCCGATACGGGCGCTGAGGAGCAGGTCGAGGTTATAAATTATGCCGACCCCAGCACTCTGGGCGTATCCGCTCCCGATGACAGCACTTTTGTTGTCACTCTGACTTATGACTGCCCCTATTTCGAGGAAGTTTGCGCGTTCCCCGCGACCTATCCTGTGCGCAAGGATATCATTGAATCCGCAGGAGATCAGTGGACTTTTGATACCGCGACCTATATCGGCAACGGCCCTTATAAGATGAGCGAGTGGGTCCACAACTCCTATATCAAGGCCGTCAAGAGTGACAATTACTATGACGTAGCGAAACTCGGCCCTGATTCCATCACCTTCCAGCTTATGGACGACGACAACGCCATGCTGTCCGCTTTCAGAAGCTCCACGCTTCAGTTCATCATGAACCTTCCCGTGGACGAGGTTGCAACGCTGCTTTCAACTGGCGAGCTTAACGTTGTGCCTTATCTGGGATCATATTATGCTTGCTTCAATACGCAGAAGGCCCCCTTTGACGACCCACGCGTACGTGAAGCGTTCTCTCTCGTGATCGACCGCAACTATATTGTAAATAACGTAACCCAGACCGGAGAGGTTCCTGCTACCGCATATGTTCCCTACGGCATCAATGACGCCGCAGGCCCCGGTAACGACGATTTCCGTACGGTCGGAGGAGAATACTATTCCGTTAAGGCTGAAGATTACGAAGCAAACTGCGAGAAGGCCCGTCAGCTTCTGTCCGAAGCCGGCTATCCGGATGGAAAGGGTTTCCCGGCAGTTGAGTATCTCTACAACACCAACGACCGCCACAAGGCCATAGCCGAAGCTCTTCAGCAGATGTGGCAGACCGAGCTCGGCGTAACCGTTTCCCTTAACAATCAGGATTGGGCGGTGTTCCTCCAGAACCGTAAGGACGGCAACTATCAGATAGCCCGCAACGGCTGGATTGCCGATTACAACGATCCCTGCACCTTCCTTGACATGTGGTACACCGACGGTGGAAACAACGACGCCCAGTACAGCAATAAGGACTATGATGCGGCTATCGACACGGCAAAATCAACTTCTGATCCTACTGAGCGTATGAAGGCGTTCCACGAGGCTGAGGATATCCTCATCGGACAGGATAAGGTTCTTGCTCCAATTTATTTCTATACTCAAATGTATATGCTTGATACATCGGTCAAAGGCATGTACTATACTCCGCTCGGATACTTCTTCTTCGGCTACACCTCAAAGGCTGCGGCATAAGTTGTAAGTTATCGCGCTATACGTGGAGCCGCTCAACAGGGCGGCTCCTTTTTTAGCGTATGCTATGTTCAAAATCTGTGTTAAGCTGTATAATGATGATAATTTATTGTTGATCAGAGGTACTTGTAGATGAAAGCTCGCAGTTATGGAATCGATCTGCTGAAAAGCATGTCCATGCTCATGGTCGCTGTTCTGCATGTTCTCGGCGTCGGGGGACTTCTTAATGGCTCGGCGCCAGGAAGCGCAGCTAATAATGCGGCATGGATTCTTGAAACCGCATGTATATGTGCCGTGAACTGCTTTGGCTTGATAAGCGGCTATGTCCTCTGCCGCGGGCGTTACAGGCGTTCGAGGCTTCTTTCGTTATGGCTGAGGGTTGTATTTGAGTCGCTCGTAATTACGGCTGTGTTTGCGGTTTTTAAGACCGGTTCGGTTGGAACAAAGGAATGGATCAAAGCTTTCATGCCCGTTATTCATAACGTATACTGGTATTTCACGGCTTATTTCGCACTGTTTTTCTTTGTTCCTTACATAAACAAAATGCTTTTATCGCTTTCCGGGAAGGAAAAGGCGAGCCTAGCCGTCAGCATCGTACTTGTTTTTTCTCTGTTGGGGAACGTACTTAACAACGACATATTTTTTCTCAACGGCGGGTACGGGTTCCTGTGGCTTTTATGCCTCTATATCCTCGGCGCCTGCATGAGAAGCATTGAAATAAGGCCTGAGCTTAATAAATACTGGTTCCTTATGGCTTACCTTCTTTGCACTCTTTTATCCTGGGCAGCCATGAAGCTTACGGGGATAAGAGCATTTATATCATATACTTCTCCGTTCACGCTATTATCGGCCGCTCTTCTTCTTCTGTTTTTTAGGCGGCTGGAAATCAGCTCGCCTAAATTGCAAAAATTCATTTCAATGCTAGCCAGGACATCTTTTGGGGTTTACATAATACATACTCATCCGCTTATCTGGACGTATCTGCTGACAGATCGATTTACACCGTACCTTAAGTATCCGTGGCCTACGATGCTAGGCGCGGCAATACTAACTGCGGCGGCGGTTTATGCTGTCTGCACGCTTGGGGATTGGCTTGCCGAAAAGTTTTTTAAGCTTGTACGGGTTGACATCCTCGAACGGGCTGTTGACAGCATTGGTAAAAACAGGCGAAAGACACAAATTACAACCCAAAAATAAACAAGGTTAGGAACATTTTACGAATTGCAAATTGCATTGATATCTGGTATATTTTCATTAATGTAGCTTCTTTAGCTATCTAATCAGTAAAACAAAGGAGAGAAACCATGAAAAAGCCGTTCGTAACGCTCACACAGCTTCAAAAGTTTTCAAAGGAATACTCAACACCCTACCATCTCTATGATGAAAAGGGCATACGCGAGAACGCACGAAAACTTTATAAGGCCTTTTCATGGAATAAGGGATTCAAGGAATATTTCGCGGTAAAGGCCACTCCCAATCCGTATATAATGCAAATTCTCAGCGAAGAGGGCTGCGGCATGGACTGCTCATCCCTAACGGAGCTTATGCTCTGCGAAAGATGTGGAATTTCAGGTGATAATATCATGTTCTCGTCAAACGACACACCGGCAGAGGATTTCGTTCTTGCGGATAAGCTCGGCGCTATTATTAATCTGGACGATATAACGCACATTGATTTCCTGGAAAAAACGATCGGGCACATACCGGAAAAAATTAGCTGCCGTTACAATCCCGGCGGAAATTTTGAGATTTCGAATACGATAATGGACACGCCGGGCGATGCAAAGTACGGCCTTACAAAGCCGCAGATGTTTCAGGCGTTCCGCCTTCTGAGGGACAAGGGCGTGAAGGAATTTGGAATTCATGCTTTCCTTGCGTCCAACACTGTTACAAACGACTATTATCCGACACTTGCAGCTACTCTGTTTCGACTCGCTGTAGAGCTAAAAAATGAGCTTGACGTTCATATAAGCTTCATTAATTTGTCAGGCGGAATCGGAATTCCTTACCGTGAGGACCAGATGGCTGCTGACATAGCGGATATCGGTGACCGCGTGAGAAAGGTCTATAACCAGATTCTAACTCCTGCTGGAATGGGCGACGTCGCCCTCTATTCGGAGCTTGGCAGGTTTATGCTTGCGCCATACGGCTGTCTGGTAACCAGAGCAATGCACCAGAAGCACATCCATAAGGACTACATCGGAGTGGACGCCTGTGCCTGCAATCTGATGCGTCCCGCTATGTACGGGGCATATCATCACATAACGGTGATGGGCACGGAGAACGCTCCCGCGGACCATCTGTACGACATTGTCGGAGGACTCTGCGAGAATAACGACAAGTTTGCGATCGACCGTTGGCTGCCCAGAATTGACAACGGAGATTTCCTTGTAATCCATGATACCGGTGCTCATGGGCACTCTATGGGCTATAACTATAACGGCAAACTGAGGAGCGCGGAGGTTTTATTGCGTGAAGACGGTTCGGCGAAGCTCATTCGCCGCGCGGAGACCCCGGACGATTATTTTGCAACGCTGAACTTCTGATTTAGTTTATTTTATCTACCGACGAGGCGGAAACCTCGTACGCCGTCTTTCTAACCTGTCCGTTGTCTGCGCTCTTTATGTAGTTACGGCTCTGAATCCTTCCCTCAAGCTCGATAGTGTCGCCCACGTTCCATTGTGACGCTTCGCGTGCGTTTTGCCCCCACGATATACAGGGAAGATAATCCGAACGCCCGAAGGGGCGATTTACGGCAAGCAGAATGTCGCAGATCTCACGGCCCAGCGGCGTCATGCGCAGGCTCGGCTGCTTGCAGACCGTTCCGCACAGGGAAATCGAGTTCTCCGGCTCCCCGTCACAGAACTCCATTTCGTTGGCAAAAACAAATATTAGCAGCCTGTTGCCAACTCCGCTCTTATTGTTATAGGAGCGGAGTTCTCCTGTTACGCGTAGCATTGGGCTGCCGTCAGGCTCCATGGAACGCATTTTTTCTTCGTCACACACAATGTTTATTACATCTTCGGCTCCTGAAAGCCGCGGTACACGAAGCGGAAAAATAAAGTATTTCCTGTTGCGGCTGATATGCGAAAAATCAGGTTTTCCGTCAACGCTGCCGCATAACCGTGTGGTGTTTCCTGTCGTGCTCTTTTCCATAACTACCTCCGTCGATTATTTATTTTGCTTTAGCTTATGGCCGCAAAGAATCGGAAGTGAATCCGGCAGAAGTTGTCCCTTGCGTTTACCAAAGCATATTCGCCGGAATACGCTGATATACATAGGCTCTTCCGGCGAATGTGAAAAAAGAGACGGTGGTGCTTCTTTAAGCAGAGTCTATGAATAAAATGATGAATTGATTTGCAATTTGAAAATTCAAATATATTCAAATGTCGTGTGATTATGAAATAAATGTTGCATATTGCAACACTACATTATGTGAATTTATTACTTTAATGCAGTAATTTGTCACAAATTGTTGAATTAAATCCCAAGAATAGTTTATAGTGCACGAAATGGCAAAAGGTAAAATGCAAGAAAACCTTGACTAGGTTGTAAATTTGATATAAAATTCGATAGATATGAATTCCGCAGGGTAAGACCACAATAGAGAAAACGGTTCTGCCGGCGTATTCTTTTAAAACTCCAGCAGCAAATAAAAACAGGAAGTGAAGATATGGCAAAGTACACCTTAAAAAGGCTGGGGCTAGCGATTATAACGCTTTTAGTGGTCGCATCCCTAACTTTTTTATTGATGAACAGCATCCCTGGCAGCCCGTGGCTGAGTGAGAAATCACCTTCACAGGTGACAATCGATGCACTGAACGAGAAATATGGTATGGATAAACCTGTCATAATACAGCTTGGAAAATACCTTGAAAATGTCGTTCAGGGCGATATGGGCGTTTCTCTAAAGATGCAGAAAAACAGGCCCGTGGTCGATATTATTCTGGAGATGTTTCCGGTTTCAGCAAGCATAGGCTTTTTTGCCATAATATGGGCGACACTGGTGGGAGTTACGCTGGGCTGTCTTGCCGCGTATAACAGGGGAAAATGGATCGACAGCCTTCTCAGAGTTATATGTACGATCGGCATTTCCATGCCTACATTTGTCATTGCCTCGCTTTTGCTGCTGACTTTTGCGGGGGCAAACGAGTCGCTCAGGTTTTTTCCGACGATCTTTGACGCGTCTCTTGGAGCAAAAGCCTACGTTCTGCCTTCCATAGCGCTCGGACTTTATCCGATGTGCTATACGGCGCGGCAGGCAAGGAGTTCGATGCTGGACGCTCTCGGGCAGGACTACATCAAGACCGCAAGAGCAAAGGGATTGAGAAATCCCGCCATTATTTTCAAGCACGCTCTGCGCAACGCACTGATACCTGTCATTACATATCTCGGACCCGAAATTGCTTTTGTTTTCTGCGGCGGCTTTGTCACAGAACAAGTCTTTACCATACCCGGTCTTGGACGGTACTTCATTCAGAGCATACTCAACCGCGATTATCCCCTGATCATGGGAACAACAATTTTTCTTGCGGCGTTCATTATTTTCATGAACTTCCTCGTCGATGTGTTTTATAAAATCGTCGATCCGCGAATCAGCTTTACAGAGGGAGGGAGATAGGGATGTCGGATAAGATAAAACGCGCAAAATTCGGCTCTATCCAGCCGAACATTGAAAATCTGTTTGAACTGACTCCCGACGACTTTTCTCCCGCTTCGGAAGAGCAGAAGGAGGGCTTCATTCAGGATCGCAAAAGCTCCTCCTATTGGAAGGACGCCTGGCGCAGGCTAAAAAAGAACAAGGTTTCAATGGTTGCCATAGGCATCATTTTTCTATATTTGATCTTTGCTTTTGTGGGTCCGATGCTTATGCCTTACGGATACGATCAATTCGTCGCTGGAGCGGAAAACCTCTATCCTTGGCACTACTCGCTTGAAGATCAGGCGCTTCTGGATAGCGTATCCGGCAATGAGGAGGAAAGGCTGCAGGCAGAGCTTGACGCGGCGGAGAAGGAAAAAGGCTCCCCTCTGGACTCGATTGAGATTGCAAAAATCAAAGCCACGGTAAAAGCGAACAAACTGGACATTAACGAATTTAAAAAGGAAAACGGCATAAATCTTAAGCTTTTCGGATATTCCAAGTCCGAGCTTATCAGGATTGAAAACGGCGAAAAGGTATTTCCCCATGTTTTCGGCACTGATAAATTCGGACGTGATATCATGGTCCGCATCATGAAAGGCACCAGAGTTTCGATGCTGATAGGCATTTGTGCGGCCCTGCTGGTTCTGCTTATTGGAGCAACCTACGGCTCGATTTCGGGATTTTTCGGAGGAAAGGTAGACGCGGTAATGATGCGTGTCGCCGAACTGATTTACTCCGTACCTGAGGTTCTGGTTGTCCTGCTGCTTTCAACGGCACTTCAGCCATCGCTGATTGCCTTTCAGAACAGCGGCGATGGCTTCTTCCAAGACCTGGTCGGCTTGATGGGCGCTAATCTTATATCGCTTTTCGTCGCGTTCGGACTGCTTTATTGGGTCACAATGGCTCGAATTATTCGCGGGCAGATACTTCAGCTCAAGGAGCAGGAATTTGTTACCGCTGCAAAGGCCCTCGGCGCTAATTCAGGACGAATAATCAAGCGCCATCTTCTTCCGAACTGCATAGGGCAGATAGTCGTCACGACCTGCCTTCAGATACCGGAAGCAATTTTCCTTGAATCTTTCCTGTCCTTCCTGGGAGTCGGCGTTTCCGCGCCGATGACGAGCCTTGGCTCCATGGCGGCGGATGCCCTTACAGGCTTCCAGACTTACAGCTACAGACTTATTATCCCTGCGGTTATCTTGAGTGTGATGATACTTGCGTTTAATCTATTCGGCGACGGGCTCCGCGACGCTCTTGACCCGAGACTTAAAAAATAGAAAGGAGGAAACTTTGCTTTGAGTAATACAGATGAAAAAAAACTATTGGAAATCAAGGATCTGAAGGTTTCCTTCTTTACCCCGGCCGGCGAGGTAAAGGCCGTGGGCGGAATATCCTATGATCTAGGGTACGGCGAGGTCATGGGAATTGTGGGAGAGTCCGGCTCCGGCAAAAGTGTGGAGGCCTATTCGATCATGGGACTCCTGCAGTCTCCCGGAAAGGTAATCGGTGGTTCTATAAGCTTTGAGGGCGAGGATGTTCTGGCTTTCGATAAGAATCAGATGGTGGATTTCCGCGGAAGAAAGGTCGCTATGATTTTCCAGAATCCGATGACCTGCCTTAACCCGGTCTATACGATCGGCAACCAGCTTATTGAGGCGCTTCGCGCGCATAACAAGGAAATCTCCGTTGATGACGCTGCAAAAAAAGCTATGGAAATGTTGACGCTTGTCGGTATCAACAATGTAGAAAAGCGCATGAAGCAATACCCACATGAGTTTTCAGGCGGTATGCGCCAGAGAGTTATGATTGCCATGGGACTTATTTGCTCTCCTAAGCTGCTGATTGCGGACGAACCGACGACTGCGCTGGATGTGACAATTCAGGCCCAGATACTCGAAATCATGAAGGACCTTCAGAAAAAGACCGGCATGGGTATAATTTTCATAACGCATAACCTTGGCGTTGTCGCAGAGATATGTAACAAGGTATCCGTTATGTACGCCGGAAAAATCGTCGAGCAGGGGCTTGTCAACGATATATTCTATAAGCCCGCGCATCCCTATACCATCGGGCTTCTGCGTTCCATGCCCCGCGTGGACGCCGAAGAGTATGAAAGGCTTATTCCTATAGACGGAACGCCCGTCGATATGCTTAATCCGCCGGAGGGCTGTCCCTTTGCCCCGAGATGTGAGGAGTGTATGCAGGTTTGCCTGAAAAAAATGCCTCCCTATGTAGATTTGGGTGATGGACACCGCAGTGCCTGCTGGCTTCGGGTGCGGGAGCAGATGAACGGTAAGGAGGAGCGGGAAAATGGATGACAAGGTGCTTCTTCAGGTTTCCAACCTGCGCAAGTATTTCCCCGTAAAAGGCATAAAAGGCCCCGGAGTTCAGGCTGTGGAGAGCGTTTCCCTGGAAATAAAAAAAGGCGAAACTCTTGGGCTGGTCGGTGAATCCGGCTGTGGAAAAACCACTCTTGGAAGAACGATACTGCGCCTTTACGAGCCAACCTCCGGAAGAATAGTCTACGACGGAGAGACAATTTTCGACAGCGGCGGTTGCGATGTGCCGGCACTGGACGCAAACGGAAAACCGCTTATGGTAAAATCAAAAAAGACGGCCCCGGATATGCTTCCGTACCGCCGCAGGATGCAGATAATTTTCCAGGATCCTTCCGCTTCGCTCGACCCGCGTATGACTGTCGGCGAGATAATTGGAGAGGCAATAGATATTCATAAGCTGTCAAATTCCAAAGCGGACCGTGCCCAGATGATAAAATCGCTTTTGAGCGACGTGGGGCTTAACACCGAACACGCCAATCGTTTTCCACACGAGTTTTCGGGCGGACAGCAGCAGAGAGTCGGCATAGCCCGCGCGCTTGCCGTAAAGCCGGAATTCATCGTCTGTGACGAGCCGATTTCTGCGCTCGACGTTTCGATTCAATCGCAAATTGTAAATATGCTTGAGGATATGCAGAACGAGCTGGGACTGACCTATCTTTTCATTGCGCACGACCTCTCCGTAGTCCGGCATATCTCTAACCGCATCGGCGTAATGTATCTCGGATCGCTTGTGGAGCTGGGAGAAAGCTACGAGTTAAACAGGCATCCGCTTCACCCGTATACGAAAACGCTCCTTTCGGCGGTGCCGGTGCCTGATCCGGAAAAATCACGAGCAAGGAAGCGCATTGTGCTTGAGGGCGATATTCCAAGCCCGATGAATCCGCCATCCGGCTGCCGTTTTCACACACGCTGCCCCTACGCCACGCAGAGGTGCAAGGAAGAAATTCCCGTGTTTAAAGAATATGACAAAGGCCATTGGGCCGCCTGTCATTTGCTTGATTAGAAACAATAAAGCGCTTTCCCGTAACAGGGGAGGCGCTTTTGCTATGAAACACAGCATACTGTGCCCGAACGCGGCATATTCCGAGTACAGCCTCAAAATATGCCTGCAAAAAAATTATACGGTTCATTATTTTTCTATTGACACGGACTTGTTCTCATGGTAACATATTGCGAAATGAGAGCAAGATAGGGGGCTGTCGGATGAAAATCGCCATTCGAAATGCAAAATTATTCTATGACAGAGCATTTGTTAAAAAAGATGTTTTGATAGAAGATGGTATCATCACCGACATTGGTTCGGAGGTTTCTCCCATAACCGGCGCTTTTGTTTATGATATGAATAATTGTTTCATTTTTCCCGGGCTCATCGATGTTCATGTACATCTGAGAGAGCCGGGTTTTTTTTATAAGGAAACGATGAAAAGCGGCACTATGGCCGCTGCACACGGCGGCTTTACGACGGTTTGCGCTATGCCCAACCTTAACCCAGTGCCGGACTGCGCAGAGCATTTGACCGCGGAGCTTGAAATAATAAAGAGAGACGCCGTGATCCGCGTCCTTCCGTACGCGAGTATAACCGTCGGAGAAAAGCAGCGGCAGCTGTCCGATATGGAGGCGCTGGCGGAGAGGGTCGTTGCCTTTTCGGACGACGGGGTAGGCGTCGAAAGCGCCGAGCTGATGGAACAGGCCATGATAAGAGCAAAAATACTCGATAAGATGATCGTCGCCCACTGCGAGATTAAGGAGCTTGTTAAAGGCGGATATATACACGACGGCGATTTCGCGAGGAGGAACGGATATAAGGGGATTTCCTCGGAAAGCGAGTGGCGCGAGGTGGAGCGGGATTTGGAGCTTGTTCGAAAAACAGGCTGTCCTTTTCATGTTTGCCATGTTTCAACTCAAGAGACTATAGAACTGATACGAAGGGCAAAGGCGGAGGGCCTGCCTGTAAGCTGCGAAACAGCGCCGCATTACCTGATTTTATGCGACGAAGACATTAAGGACGAGGGCAGATTCAGAATGAACCCGCCTCTCAGGAGCCGAGAGGACAGGCAAGCCCTTGTTTATGGAATTATAGACGGAACAATAGATATGATAGCCACAGACCACGCCCCGCACTCTGCGGAGGAAAAATCGAGAGGACTTCAAAACAGCATGAACGGTATAGTTGGTCTTGAAACGGCCTTTCCGGTACTATATACAAAGCTTGTTAAAACCGGCGTGATCACGCTTGAAAAGCTGATGGAGCTTATGCATATAAGCCCATCGCGCAGATTCGGAATCGGAAACGAGCTTGAGATCGGCGCTCCCGCGGACTTGACGGTCTTTGATCTTAACGAGGAGTATGTAATTAACCCCGATAATTTTCTTTCCAAAGGGCACGCGACTCCTTTCGCCGGCGAAAAAGTTTTTGGAAAATGCCTGCTGACACTGTGCGGAGGCAGGGTGGCCTGGGAAGATCCCATAAAAACCGAGGTTTGATATGAAAAAAGGAATATTTAAAATCGAGAACAACATAAAACTCACGAATGGCGTTTACGAGATGGTTTTGCGCGGGGATACAAGCGCGATAACCGCCCCCGGCCAGTTTGTTAACATAGAGCTTGAGGGCCTTTACCTGCGCAGGCCGATATCCGTCTGTGACCTTGAGGGCGACAGGCTTACTCTGGTATATAAGCTTGTCGGCAGGGGCACGGAGCTTATGAGCACTATGAGCAGCGGCGAGACACTGGATTTGCTGACTGGGCTTGGAAACGGCTACGATACCGGAAGGAGCGGAAACACTCCCTTGCTGCTCGGAGGCGGCGCGGGGGTGCCGCCTCTGTATCTGCTTGCGAAAAAGCTGCTTGATGAGGGAAAACAGCCGAAGGCTATACTGGGCTTCAATACGGAGCCGGAGGGTTTTTTTAAGGACAGGTTCCTGGCTCTGGGCATAGAACTCCTCGTTGCGACGGCGGACGGTTCCTTCGGCGTAAAAGGTTTTGTTACGGACGCCATGAAGGAATGTGGCGCTTATAATTACACCTTCTCCTGCGGTCCGGAGCCCATGCTTAAAGCAGTATATGACGCGGCTTTGACGGACGGACAGTTCAGCTTCGAAGAGCGCATGGGTTGCGGCTTCGGAGCCTGCATGGGCTGTTCCTGCAAAACAAAATACGGAGCTAAACGCATATGCAAAGACGGACCTGTTCTGGAAAAGGGGGAAATTATATGGTGAATACGCAAGTCGTGCTCAGCGGTATTGAGCTTTCCAATCCGGTTATACCGGCAAGCGGAACCTTCGGCTACGGTGCTGAGTT
This sequence comes from Oscillospiraceae bacterium, assembly GCA_034927185.1. Taxonomy (GTDB): domain Bacteria; phylum Bacillota; class Clostridia; order Oscillospirales; family Oscillospiraceae; genus UBA2658. Next base: position 29,300 of record JAYFQM010000039.1, read on the forward strand.
CGCGGAGCTGTACGATCTGAACATACTCGGCAGCATCGCTGTCAAAGGTATGACCGTCGAGGAGCGCTTCGGGAACCCCACCCCGCGCATAGCGGAGTGCGAGGGCGGACTGATTAATTCCGTCGGGCTGCAGAATCCGGGGCTTAAAGCCGTCATAGACCTTGAGTTGCCGAGGCTTGCAAGGCTTTTTCATAAACCCGTGATTGCTAATATCAGCGGCTTTTCTCTTGAGGAATACTCCGTCTGTGCCTGGGCGCTCGACGCGCAGGACAATGTTGGAATAATCGAGGTAAACGTAAGCTGCCCGAACGTACACGGCGGGGGAATGAGCTTCGGAGTCACGCCGGAGGGCGCCGCGGCGGTCACCAAAGCAGTTAGAAAGGCGACGACAAAGCCTGTCTACATAAAGCTCAGCCCTAACGTGACGGACATAGTATCGATCGCGCGAGCGTGTGAGGACGCTGGGGCGGACGGCATTAGTCTTATAAATACGCTTCTCGCTATGCGTATAGACCTGAAAACCAGGAAACCGGTGCTTGCAAACAAAATGGGCGGTCTGTCTGGCCCCGCAGTTTTTCCCGTCGCTCTGCGCATGGTCTATCAGGTGTATGAAGCAGTGAAAATACCCATAATCGGAATGGGCGGCGTATCCTCCGCCGAGGATGTAATTGAAATGCTGCTCGCTGGAGCGACAGCGGTTCAGGTCGGGGCGTCAAATCTGAAAAACCCCTTCGCCTGCAAGGAAATCATTGAGGATCTGCCGCGCGTTATGGGAAAATACGGAATTGAAAAGCTAAACGACATTATTGGAGGGGCACACTGATGGCGAAAGACGTTATAATAGCCTGCGATTTTTCGGGAAGGGAGGATGCCCTGGCTTTCCTGGACAGGTTCGAGGGCAGAAAGCCCTTCGTTAAGATAGGCATGGAGCTGTTCTACGCAGAGGGTCCGCAGATCGTAAGGGATATAAAAGCACGAGGTCATAAGGTCTTTCTCGATCTAAAGCTCCACGACATACCGAACACGGTAAGAAAAGCAATGTCGGTTCTGAGTGGGCTTGATGTCGACATGTGCAACGTACACGCGACGGGAACCTCCGCGATGATGACAGCGGCGCTTGAGGGGCTGACGCGCAACGACGGGACACGCCCGATTCTTATCGCCGTGACGCAGCTGACCTCGACCAGTGAGGAGCGTATGCAAAGCGAGCTGCTGATTGGAAGAAGCCTAGAGGAAACTGTTCTGAGCTACGCGGAGAATGCAAAAAACTCAGGACTGGACGGTATCGTCTGTTCGCCGCTTGAGGCTGCAAAGGTCAAGGAGCGATGCGGCGCGGGATTTCTAACGATAACGCCGGGAGTCCGCTTTGCGGATGCTGAAGCCGACGATCAGGTAAGAATAACTACGCCGGAAAAAGCGCGGGAGATGGGGAGCGACTATATTGTAGTGGGACGGCCGATAACGGCGGCGGACGACCCGGCGAAGGCTTATGAGCGCTGTCTGAAAGAGTTCCTTGGATAAAAAATTAGGTCGGCAGGCCCTGTGGCCTCCGCCTTTCGGAAAGGATGCTGGTTATGGAAGAAAAAATTGCAGGAGCGCTGCTGTCTATCGGCGCTGTCGTCGTAAGTCCCAACGAGCCGTTCACATGGGCAAGCGGCATAAAGAGCCCCATATACTGCGACAACCGCCTTACTTTAACTTCTCCCGAGGTGCGTAATGTGATTGAAAACGGGCTTGCGGAGCTGGTACGTGAAAAATACTCCGAATGTGAGGTGCTGATGGGCACGAGCACGGCGGGAATCGCGCACGCCGCGATTGTCGGACACATCATGGGACTTCCGATGGGCTACGTCCGAGGCGGTGCCAAGGACCACGGGAAGAAAAACCAGATCGAGGGGAAGCTCACGAAGGGCGAAAAGGTCGTCGTCGTCGAGGACCTGATCTCGACCGGGGGCAGCGTTCTGGAGGTCGTAGAGGTTCTGCGTGAAGCCGGAGCAGAGGTGCTCGGCATAGTGAGCATATTTACCTACGGTATGAAAAAGGGGCTTGAGAGGCTTGATCAGGCAAAAGTCGAAAATCACAGCCTGACAAACCTCGACGTTTTGGCAAAGGTCGCGGCGGCGGAAGGTATCATACCCGAGCGGGATATCGAGCGGATACTTAAGTTCCGCGACAATCCTTCGGATGAAAGCTGGATAGGGGAGGAGAAAAAATGAAGGATCTGATAAGCATAACGGACCTTACGATCGAAGAGCTGCGGGAACTGATTGTTAAGGCGGAGGATATTATTCAAAATCCCGATACGTACTGCGAAAAGTGCAAAAGAAAAAAGCTTGCCACTCTGTTTTTCGAGCCTTCCACTCGCACGCGCCTCAGCTTCGAGTCTGCCATGCTGGAGCTCGGCGGAAACGTCATCGGGTTTTCGGAGGCAAGCAGCTCGTCGGCATCAAAGGGAGAGAGCGTAGCCGATACTGCACGTACGATTAGCTGCTACGCCGACATAATCGCGATGCGACATCCAAAGGAGGGCGCGCCCCTGGTGGCCGCAAGAGCCGCGAGCATACCTGTTATCAACGCCGGCGACGGCGGACACAACCACCCAACGCAGACTCTCACTGACCTGCTTACGATCTACCGCGAAAAAGGCAGGCTGAACAATTTGAAGATCGGCTTCTGCGGCGACCTCAAATTCGGCAGGACGGTGCACTCACTCATAACGGCAATGTCGCGGTATGAGGGCAACAGCTTCGTGCTCATATCTCCCGAAGAACTGCGCGTTCCGGGATATATTAAAAAGGATGTTCTCGAAAGAAACGGCCTTCCCTACAAGGAAACGGATAATTGGGATGATATGTCCGAACTTGATATCCTTTATATGACCCGCGTTCAGCGAGAAAGGTTCTTTAACGAGGCCGATTACCTGCGCCTGCGCGACGTGTTCATCCTTACGACCGACAAGCTTGAAAACGCGAAAGAGGACCTTTGCATAATGCATCCGCTGCCCAGAGTCAACGAAATTGAACGCGCCGTCGACGACGACAAAAGGGCTTGCTATTTTAAGCAGGTGCTTTACGGGAAGTATATCCGCATGGCATTGATTCTTAAGCTGCTCGGTATAGAGTAAGCGGAAGGGAGAAGACAGTATATGACCATTGATTCGATCAAAAACGGTATCGTTATCGACCACATTCAGGCAGGGAAGAGCATGGAAATTTACAAGGTGTTGGAATTGTCCAGACTCAACTGTCAGGTCGCGATCATTAAAAATGCCGTCAGCAAAAAGGCGGGGCATAAGGACATAATCAAGATCGATTCTCTAATTGATATCAATCTTGACGTACTAGGCTACATCGATCCGGGAATAACAGTCAACTTTGTTAGGGACGGCAAGCTGGTCGAAAAGCGCCACCTTTCGCTACCGGAGACTGTGACGGATGTAATAAAGTGTAAGAACCCTCGCTGTATAACCTCGGTCGAGCAGGAGCTGCCGCACGTTTTCCAGCTTATCGACAGGGAAAAAGGCATATACCGCTGCATATACTGCGAGCATAAGCCGAAAGCCGAGGCATAAAAAATAATCCCCGAAACCGAAGGTTTCGGGGATTATTCGCGCTATTCAGGTGTTTCGATTACGGCGCAGCCGCCGCTCCTGAGCACAAGGGTTCCGGCGCTTTCAGTGCAGCCGAATTGTATCAGGGATCTATCGCCGCTTCCAAGTTCAAGAGAAACGTTCCCTTCTCCCTTGTTAACGGCAACAACAGCTTTGAAACCGTTTTTATTACGGGCAAAGATAAAAACTCCATCCTGTGCGCGGAGCGTCCGGTAATCCCCGCCAGCAAAAGCGGGGCAGCTTTTTCGGGCCGACAGAAGCTTGGCGTACCAATCAATAAGTTCGCGGTCCTCACTGCCCCAGGGGTAGCAAACGCGGTTGAAGGGATCCTCGTAGCCCTCAGAGCCGGCTTCGTCACCGTAATAGATGCACGGCACTCCAGGCAGGGTGAACTGAAGAACGGACGCGAGCCGAAGAAGGAATTTTGCGCGCATCCTGTCTCCTTCAGGAAGGATCGCCGCGGCACGTCCGTTGCGTGTGTTATAGTGTTTGCCAGAAAGTACAGTCAGTATTCTTTCAGTGTCGTGTGTTCCGAGAATATTCATAAGGCAGTCGAGTGCGGGTCTCGGATAATTTTCGCAGATGCTCTCGACGGTTTCCCTGAGGTTCTCCGACGTGCCCCCCATTATGAACGCGATTATCGCATCCTTAAACGGATAGTTCATCACGCCGTCAAGCTCTTCGCCCTCAAAATAATGGCGCCTCGCTCCATAGGCAACCTTGTTTGACGCGTCCTCCCATACCTCTCCGATAATAAGCGCGTCGGAGTTTTTGCTTTTGACGGTTCTTCTGAGCTCTTTCAGGAAGCTCTCCGAGAGTTCATCCGCAACGTCGAGCCTCCAGCCGCCGGCGCCTAGTGACATCCATTTTTCAAGAACTCCGTTATCTCCCGTTATGAAGCTTCTGAAGCTCAGAGACTCTTTTTTGACCTGCGGAAGGGTCTTCACTCCCCACCAGGAGTCATATTTGTCGGGCCATTCGGTAAAAGTGTACCACTCGTAGTATTCAGAGCTTTGGTCGCGGTAAGCACCGCCCTCCCCGTAATTGCCGCTCCGGTTAAAATATAGAGAATCGGAGCCGGTATGGTTAAACACTCCGTCGCAGATTATGCGGATACCCAATTTGCCCGCTTCGCAGCAAAGATGCCTAAAGGCTTCGTCGTCGCCGAAGGAAGGGTCGATTTTTAGATAGTCTGCGGTATCGTATTTATGGTTTGAGGCCGCCTCGAAAATCGGGCTTAAGTAAATGCAGCTTATCCCGATCCTGTGCAGATAAGGAAGCTTTTCGATTACGCCGTCCAGGTTTCCGCCGAAGAAGTCGCTGTTTCTGATCTCTCCGTTCTCGTCAGGCTTGTAATTTGGAATCCCGCCCCAGTCGTTTCGAAGCTCGGTGCCGGGCTTTGGTATCTGGCCGCCCGATTTTTTGAAGCGGTCTACAAAAATATGATAAAATGCCCCTCCCTTTATCCATTCCGGTGTGGTATAATCGGGTGAATAAACGGTTTGCTGCCATGAACAGGGCTCTCCTCCGGCAAAGCCCGCGCCATTTGCCTTTTTTTCAATCACTCGCTCGGTGCCGCCGGAAACAGCTGTGAAGTGATACCAGAAAAGGCCCTTGGTTTCAAAGGTGAAGCTTCCTTCGAAGCGCGTGAAGCCGTGTTCCGTCCAGACAGGCGAAAGCCCGGATGCGCTGACCTGACCGTTTGTGTCATTGATAAGTATAAGCTTCACGACTGATATATTTAATGATTCCGAAGCTCTGACGCCGAATCTGACGCTTGTTCCGGCGCTCACCGCTCCAAACGGCAGTTTGTCAAGCTCGCAGCGTGAATCAAACATAATTTCGTCCATAGGTACCTCCGAAGCATCGGGTCTGGGATAATTGAAAAGATTATATATGAAAAGCGGCCGATTGGCAAGGCTGAGCCAAATACAACGTGAATCGAATTGGAGTGATTGTTACGACAAAAGAAGAAATACTAAGGATATGCGACCATACCGTTCTGCGCACCGATGCGCCATTCAGCGAAATTGCGGAGAATTGCCGTCTAGCGATAAGATTTAACTGCGCTTCGATGTGCCTTGCTCCCGCTCATGTCTACGAGGCTAAGAAGTTCTGCGGCGGCAAGCTGAAAATTTGCACAGTCATCGGCTTCCCGAACGGCTATAACGATACGGCGACAAAGGTTTTTGAGGCAAGACACATGATAGAAGAGGGCGCGGATGAAATCGACGCCGTCATAAACATCGGCTGGGCAAACAGCGGAATGTACGCGGCGATTGAAGATGAGCTCATGCAGCTCCGCAGGGCTGCGGAGGGCACTATACTGAAAATTATCGTTGAAACCTGCAAGCTCTCAGAACCTACACTGCGCGAGATATGCAGGGTTGTATCCAACTCCGGCGCAGATTTTATAAAGACCTCCACCGGTTTTGCCGAAAGGGGAGCGACAGTACGCGATGTCGAGATTATGCGCGAGGAATGCGCGCCGGAAACGAAAATCAAGGCTGCGGGCGGAATTTCCAGTTTTGAGGACGCGGAGCTTCTGGTAAAAGCGGGCGCCGACAGGCTAGGTACGAGCAGGCTGGTTAAGCTGATGCTTAATGAAGCAAAAGATACGAAAAACAGCTTGACATATTAGAAATGAGCTGTTATAATACTGAAGTTAGAACAAAGTAGGTTCGGTTGGTATCCGTCCTCACCCTGCCGCACAGGCGCGCAGAGGTCAATAAAACCATGTTAAGCCAAAAGGCTTATTATGTGTATTTTATGCGGGTGCCGGTGCATCCGCATTTGCTTTTATGGGGTTCGCCCCGCAATTAGCTTGGAGGTGTTTGAACATAGCGAACTTGGCTCATCAGATCAACGAGGAAATACTCGACAAGGAAGTCCGTCTTATCGGCGATACGGGCGAGCAGCTTGGTATAATGTCCGCTCAGGCGGCCTTGGATATCGCTGCGCAGAAGGATCTCGACCTGGTTAAGATTTCTCCTACGGCAAATCCGCCCGTGTGCAAAATCATGGACTACGGAAAATTCCGCTTTGAACAGGCGAAAAAAGATAAGGAAGCTAAGAAAAACCAGCACATAGTAGAGGTCAAGGAAATTCGTATGTCGCCTGGTATCGGAGAAAACGACTTCAACGTGAAGCTGAAGAGCGCGCAGAAGTTTATAAGCGACGGTGACCGTGTCAAGGTTTCCGTCAGGTTCAAGGGCAGACAAATGGCCCACACGGAGCTGGGCGAAGCGCTGCTCAAGGAATTTGCTGAAAAATGCAGGGAATGCGCCGTTCTGGACAAAGAGCCAAAGCTCGAAGGGCGGAGCATGTCTATGTTTTTATCACCAAAACAATCTTCTAACAAATAATTATTTCAAAGGAGTAAACCGTTATGCCCAAGCTCAAAACACACAGCGGCGCAAAGAAGAGATTTAATCTCACAAAAACCGGCAAGGTTAAGCGCGCCCATGCCTACAAATCACATCTACTCAACGGTCACGGCAAGACGACAAAAATTAAAAGACGTCTTCGTCAGGGTGCCTATGCCGATGTCACTAACGAGTCTGCGATCAAGCGCATGATTCCTTATAAATAGGGAGGAACTTAACAAATGGCTAGAATTAAAGGCGCGATGATGACGCGCAAGAGAAGAAATAAGGTCCTCGGAATGGCCAAGGGCTACTGGGGCGCAAAATCCAAGCACTACAAAATGGCAAACGAAGCTGTTATGAAGTCCCTCACTTATGCATATATAGGACGTAAGCAGAAGAAAAGAGATTTCCGTCAGCTTTGGATCACCCGTATTAGCGCGGCCTGCAAGATGAACAGCATGAACTATTCCACCTTTATGCACGGACTCAAGCTCTCCGGTATAGATATGAACCGCAAGATGCTCTCCGAAGTGGCGATTCACGAGCCGGAGGCCTTTACAGCTCTTACGGAGAAAGCAAAAGCCGCTCTCAAGGCATAAAAATTTTCTCAAATATAACGTGATAATGTTTAGGCGGACAGCTTTACAGTTGTCCGCTTTTATGTTACCTTTTATTAGTAGCGAGGTGACGAAATGATTGAATTGAACGCTGTTGAACTCAAAAATGCCGCGGCTTCTTTGAAATCCGGAGACAGAGTCCTGATTTCAGGGGTCGTCTATACTGCGAGGGACGCCGCTCATAAGCGCATATTTGAGCTGCTCGACAGGGGAGAAGCCCTCCCATTTAATATTTCAGGATCTATAATATACTATACCGGGCCGACTCCCGCGCAGAGCGGACGTCCTGTAGGTTCCTGTGGGCCTACAACATCGGCCCGTATGGATAAATTCACACCTCGGCTTCTTGATCTGGGGCTGTCAGGCATTATTGGCAAAGGAGAAAGGTCACAGGAGGTAGCCGAAGCTTTTGTTCGAAACGGCGCCGTGTATTTCTGTGCCGTGGGCGGTGCGGGCGCTCTTATGGCTAGCCACGTTGTCAGTGCCGAGGAGATTGCGTTCCACGACCTCGGCTGTGAATCGGTAAAACGTCTCGTAGTGGACAGGCTGCCGGTCACAGTCTGCATCGACTCCGGTGGCGGGAATATCTTTAGGGACGAGAAGGGAAAATACTTGCCTAACAGCTCCGATTGAGCTGAGCAAGGGAAGGAACCAATATGAAAAATGTGCTCCTAGGTACTCTGCTTGCGATCGCTTCTCTTCTTTTTACTACAGCTTTGGGGCTCGGAATACTGGATATAAGCGATTTTCCATACAAGGCGGACATAAGCTATCTGAGGATAAGTGAAAATTCCGGCCTTACGCGTGAGGAAATCCTCCTGAACTACGACGCGATCATGAGTTTCCTTTCACCATTTTCTAATGAGGAGTTTTTCCTGCCGACAATCAGTTATACGGACAGAGCAAAAACACACTTTGAAGAGTGTAAGCCCATTTTCAACACCGTTTATATATCCGGGGCGGCATCTGCGCTCGTCCTGCTGGCCCTGATACTGTTAAAGGCAATTCCCAAAAGGCTTCTTAAGGTTTCTGGCGCGGTTACGCTTATCATACCCGCCGTTATCGGAACGGCCGTAGCAGTTGATTTTAACAGCGCCTTTAACTTTTTTCACAAGATACTTTTTAACGATTCAACGTGGATATTTGACCCTAATGTCGACCGCTTCATTACGATAATGCCGGAAACTTTCTTTATGCACTGTGCGATTTTCATAGCTTTTTTCTGGGCTGTCGGAGCCGCCATTCAGTTTGTGCTTGCATATGCGGGTCACAGAGAACGCAAATTGTAAAATTTGCGTTCTCTTTTTTCGGGAACATATGGAAGGGATCGGCGTCTAACTCTAATAAAAGGAGGTAATATTGTTTGAGAAAGCTGGAAACGATAACCGGAATCTATTCGGTTTCTCACTTTATTGTCGATTTTTCCTGCGCTTACCTCATTTTCAGCAGGATTTCAGGCTCGGAAAAATGGATGCTTTGCCTTTTTACATATAACTTCTTTGCATTTGCCCTCCAGATGCCTTTAGGGATAATTGCCGACAGGCTGGAGCGAAACAGGCTGATCGCGGCGGCTGGATGCGTTCTGATTGCCTTTTCCCCCTTGCTGTCCTTTTTGCCTGTGCTCTTCTGTTCGGTCTCAGGACTCGGCAACGCCCTTTTCCACATAGGGGCAGGGAGAGCTGTGCTGTGTGAAAGCAGAGGAAAATTCTCGGCGCTCGGTATATTCGTTTCTCCCGGCGCGCTCGGCATCTACTTTGGAACGCTCTGGGGGGAAATCGGTCTGCTGCCGCTTGTGGCGGTTGTGTGCGTTCTTACCGCAAGTGCCGTCATGATCTGGTTTGCAGCTCCCCGCTCTGGTACGGAAAGCAAGGCGAAGGCTTCGCCTTTTGATATGAGAACATTTGTAGATCGCGGCTTCTGGCTTATGCTTATGTGCCTATTCATTGTGGTCTGGCTTCGCTCATATGTTGGGACGACACTCGCGTTCCCGTGGAAAGGCGAGGGGCATTATGCCCTGTATCTAGTAATTGCGGTCGTTTTTGGGAAAGCGCTCGGAGGCGTATCGGCGGACCGTTTCGGACCGGTAAAAACGTCCTGCGCATCGCTTTTTCTTTGCGCAGTTTTGTTGCTGTTCTTCAGAACACCGGCCTGTGGTGTACTGGCGATTCTTCTGTTTAACATGACAATGCCGATTACTCTTGGCGCGATTTTCAGAATACTTCCGGAATTTCCCGGCTTCGGCTTCGGAATTCTAACTTTCTCACTATTTGCCGGCCTGATACCGACGATACTGTCTGCCCAGAATTATCTGACGCTTCCTTACGGGTATTCGGTTGCCTGCATCATTTCAGCGGGGCTGCTATACTACGGACTCAGGGAGCGCGCATATGCGGTCTGATTTTTTCGTGACGCTTCTTGTGTCCCTGGGCCTTACGTTGGCTCTGGAGCTTGCCTTCGCACTTTTCTTTAGAATACGAAGGAGAAACGACCTCATACTCGTCATTGTCGTGAACATTATCACAAATCCGGCAGTAGTGTTGCTACATTATCTGCTTTTAAACAGATTGAAGCTGTCTGATGTGGCGGTTGTGCTATTGCTGGAGGCTGCAGCGGTTTTGGTTGAGGGAGCCTACTATCGCCGCTATTCCGAAAACGTAAAAAGGCCGTTTCTCTTTTCGCTGGGCGCGAATGCTTTTTCATATATGACCGGACTTTTGTTAGTGAAGATATTTTAGGAGGTATTTCCTTGAAGAAAAATAACATAAAAACATCCGCGACGATAGCGACATTCTGCGCTCTGCTCGTGTGTACGCTCGCTGGCCATGCGCTGGCTGACGTTATCTGGGAGCCGAACGACGATTTTTACAGGACACATTTCGATGAATGCGAGTATGTAAATCGGGTGTATTATTCTAACGGTGAAAACGGCTACATGGAGCTCTTTTCCGAGCCGGGCGGATCGAGCCTCGGTTTTGCGGAAAATGGAAAGCCGTTCAACGTCCAGTTTAGCTACAGGCTCGGAGATGAGGTGTGGGGCGTAACAGAGTATTCTGAAAGCAAAGGAAATCTGGCCCCTTCGGGAGAGGGGGACGCCAAAAGCGGCTGGTTTAAATTATCGGACGCGGCTCAGAAATTCGATTATCAGAGCTTTGACGGTGAGCACAGTACCGATTATGTAGCCTATGACGGCGATTATTCTGAGATAAAAGACATGCAGAACATAGTAGTGTGGACTTTTCCTAATTCCGGAGAGACCAACGGTACAATCGATGAGATCGACGAAAACTTTAGTATCGACCACATCTACTCAGATGTCTCCGGAAAGTCCTGGGGGTTTGTCAGCTACTATTACGGCATGAAGAGCTTCTGGATCTGCCTTACCGCGCCTAATGATGCGTCCCTGCCGGCAAAGGATATCCCGGTGCCAGAATTCTATACGCCATCTCCCGATTCAAAGCCGGTTCCTACCGGCAGCGACATGACGACAGTAATAATAATCTGTGTGGCTGCGGTTATATTATCCACGGCCGTGCTCTTTGCGGCGCTTAACAGGAAGAAGCAAGAATCGGCGGAGAAAAAATGAAAATTATAAACAAGCGGTTCTTTCGAGCCGCTTGTGTTTTTGACCGACTCAGAAACCTTGCGTAATGAGACGTATGGAACGTGCGATGTAAATATGCATTATAACAATATTTGAAATTTCAGAATAATATACAATATAAGCAAATATGCCTAAATTGCTTGCAAAGATGACGACATAGGCTTATAATAAATTCATCACAGTAGCAATTGGATGGTGCGTTTATGAAGGAACTTTCAAAAATCGCCGGAGAAGTACGGGCGTCGACTACTTTGGCGGTGGACTCTCTGGCAAAGCAGATGCAGGCCGAGGGAATCGACGTAATCGGCTTTGGGACAGGTGAACCGGATTTTGATACTCCGGATAACATAAAAGCTGCGGGAATCAAGGCTATTACTGAGGGAAAAACGAAATATACTCCGGCAGCCGGGCTTATCAATCTTCGAAAAGCCATAGCCTCGAGAATGAAAATTGATTTTAACCTGGATTACGACTATACGCAGATAACCGTTGCCAGCGGGGCAAAGCACAGTGTTTATATGGCGCTTGTCGCTCTGCTGAATCCAGGGGACGAGGTAATTCTTCCGGCTCCATACTGGGTGAGCTATTATGAAATGATCAATCTCACAGGCGGTAGGCAGGTGGTGATTGAAGCTGGAGAGGAACAGAATTTCAAGATTTCTCCTACTCAGCTTGAGAACGCGATCAGCGCGAAAACTAAGGCGCTTATTTTAAACAACCCTTCAAATCCCACAGGTATGCTCTATACCCGTTCCGAGCTGGAAGCTATAGTCGATATTTGCAAAAAGCACGATATCTATATAATAGCGGATGAGATATACTACGGACTCGTTTACGACAACAAAGAATTTGTGAGCATAGCTACGCTCTCGCAGGACGCTTATAACCGCACGGTGATTATAAACGGTGTCTCAAAGTCATATGCAATGACAGGCTGGCGCATAGGCTATTCAGCGGCAAATCCCGCAATATCGAAAGTGATGGCAAACTGTCTGAGCCACTCGACGGGCGCACCCGGAACGATGAATCAGATTGCCGCAATCGAGGCGCTTTCCGGACCTCAGGACGGGATCGAAGCCATGCGTAAGGTTTTCGAGGTCAGACGCAACTACATCGTAAAGCGAATGAATGAAATTCCGGGTGTGAGCTGCATAGTTCCGGACGGAGCGTTTTATGTTATGATGAACATAAGCGAGCTTGTTGGCAGAACACTTGGAGGCAGACTCATTCAAAACGACGATGACTTTGCGGTCGCTTTCCTTGAGAAGGGAAGAGTTGCCGTGGTCCCATGCTCCGGCTTCGGAGCGCCCGGCTTTGTGCGCTGGACCTACGCCGCCTCGATGGAGAACATCCGTGAGGGGCTTAACAGGCTTGAAGCGTTCCTGAGATCTTAATAATTCAGAGCCTGTGCTATATTGATTTTCTTTGCGCCGGACAAAGTTATTGCTTTGTCCGGCGCAAACTAATATAATTATCTAAGATACTCCCGAAAGGATGATGGCTACCTAATGAAAAACACATACGAAAGCCCGCTGTGCTCGCGCTATGCATCTGATGAGATGCAGTATATCTTCTCTCCGGACAAAAAATTTACCACGTGGCACCGGCTTTGGATTGCTCTGGCAAAGGCTGAAATGCGGCTCGGCCTTCCAATAACTCAGGAACAGATAGATGAAATGGAAGCAAACAAGGACGTTATCGACTACGATTACGCCGCCGAGATGGAGAAAAAGCTGCGCCACGACGTTATGGCGCACGTACACGCCTATGGCAGGCAGTGTCCCAAGGCAATGCCGATTATTCATCTCGGCGCTACGAGCTGCTATGTTGGTGACAATACGGATATTATTCTGATGCGCGAGGGGCTCGGGCTTGTTATGAGCGAGCTTGTGAACGTCATTTACCGGCTGTCCCTCTTCGCTGAGAGATACAAGGACCTGCCGACACTGGGCTTTACGCATTTTCAGCCCGCCCAACTCACAACGGTCGGTAAGCGCGCGACGCTCTGGATAAACGATCTGCTGCTCGATCTCGATGAGGTCGAATACCGCCTGTGCACACTCAAGCTCCTGGGCTCGAAGGGAACCACCGGCACGCAGGCGAGCTTTCTTGAGCTTTTCGACGGCGATCATGAAAAATGCCGCGAGCTGGAGCGGCTTATTGCCGAGGAAATGGGCTTTGATGCCTGCGTTCCGGTTTCCGGTCAGACCTATTCGCGCAAGACGGATGCCGCAGTTCTGGCGACACTTTCGGGAATCGCGCAGAGCGCGGGAAAATTTGCTACGGATCTGCGTCTGCTGTCCCATCTCAAAGAGCTTGAAGAGCCTTTTGAGTCTAACCAGATAGGTTCCTCCGCAATGCCGTATAAACGCAATCCCATGCGCTGTGAGCGCATCTGCTCACTTTCAAGGTACGTCATAGCCGACGCTCAGAACCCCGCTTATACTTCATACAACCAGTGGTTTGAGCGGACGCTGGACGACTCCGCCAATAAGCGCATTTCAGTGCCGGAGGCGTTTCTCGCTATTGACGCGATTCTCGGAATATATCTCAATATCGCGTCAGGAATACGCGTATACGAGAAGGTCATAGAAAAGCACATAAGTGAGGAGCTGCCCTTTATGGCGACCGAAAACATCATGATGGACGCGGTCAAAAAGGGCGGAAACCGGCAGGAATTGCACGAGCGTATACGTCTCCATTCGATTGCTGCGGGTGCCGCCGTAAAGGAACAGGGGCTTCCCAACGACCTCGTTTCACGCATTGCGGGAGACCCGCTTTTTGGCCTGACAGAGGAAGAGATAACTGCAAATCTTGACGCGAAACGATATGTCGGGCGTGCTCCGGAGCAGGTCTCAGAGTTTTTGAAGAAAGTGGTCGATCCCGTCATAGCACGATATTCTCAGCTTATAAATTCCGAGGATATCCAACTCAAGGTCTGACACTAATATAACGCCCGGGATGGCTAATGTGCTGCCCGGGCATTTTTCGCTATTTGTTGACTTGTTCTACGGCGGATTATATAATGTGACGGTCCGCGGGGAATTATTGCATAGCGGTCACGCCTGCGCCATAGGATGCAGAGAGGTGATTGCTTTGATAAAAACAATAAAAATCGAAAACGCTGTTTTCTGGTTCCTCGTTTCAGCGGCTGTCATTTCCGCCGTTTTGTTTTTGTTCCTTTCGGATGATCTGCAGCTTTCCGCAGTCTTGACTCCGACTGGGACCGATATGCCGGTCCTTGTGATTGACGCCGGACACGGGGGAGAGGACGGGGGAGCCGTATCGCTGTCTGGCGTGCATGAGAGTGAAATTAACCTAGACATATCAAAAAAAATGGCTGCACTTTCGGGACTGACCGGAATTAAGTACGCTATGACGCGTGACAGCGAGAACATAGTTTATCCGGAGGGACTGAAAACGACCTCGAAAAGGAAAAAGTATGATCAGCAGCGGCGTGTGGATTTTGTAAACGGCACCGACAACGCGGTGCTTATCAGTGTGCATCAAAACTGCTATCCACACAAGTCGCCCCACGGTCCGCAGTCGTTTTATTCGAAAGCCGAAGGCAGTTCTCCTCTCGCTGTATTGATACAGGACTCTTTGAACGCTGTGATAAGTCCGGGAAACAGAAGAATTTCAATGCCCGTCGCTGAAAATATTTATCTTTTTAAAAGTGTTAAATGCCCAGCGGTACTGGTTGAATGCGGCTTCATATCTAACCCCGAGGAATCGGAAAAGCTGGATACGGAAGCCTACAGGCTAAAAATCGCCACGGTGCTGATAAGCTCCTATCTCCGGTATATGGATACGAAAGAATGACGGAGGCTTTACTAATGAAGGCAAAAACAGTATTTTTCTGCTCGGACTGCGGGTATGAATCACCGAAATGGTCCGGGCGGTGTCCGTCCTGCGGTACTTGGAACACAATGACGGAGGCTCCCACGGAAACGAAAGCAAAGAGCGGAGGAGTCCTGGCGTCGGGTAGAATACCGAAAAGCCGGCCGGAGCTTCTTTCTGCCCTCGGATCGGACGACGAAATCCGGTTCTCGACGGGATTCGGGGAATTTGACCGCGTGCTGGGCGGCGGAGCTGTACGCGGTTCGCTTGTTTTGGTAGGCGGAGCGCCGGGAATCGGAAAATCCACTCTGCTTCTTCAGTTCTGCGGCAAACTCGGCAAGGCAGAGCGCATTCTCTACGTTACGGGTGAAGAATCAAAGCGGCAGCTCAAGCTCCGAGCCGAACGACTGGATGTGAGTGCCGAATCGCTTTTTGTTCTCGCGGAGACTGATCTGAACGAGATAATCGCGGCTGTCGGGGAGATAAAACCAGACGTGCTGATAATTGACTCGGTTCAAACCATGTACAACCCTGAGCTGACGGCAGCGCCGGGCAGCGTGACGCAGGTCAAGGACTGCACGATGGCGGTGATGCAGCTTGCGAAAGGCGGCAATATCACCGCTTTTATAGTCGGCCATGTCAACAAGGAGGGCGCCATTGCGGGTCCTAAGGTACTGGAGCATATGGTAGACTGCGTGCTATACTTTGAGGGCGACAGGAGCATGGCGTATCGTGTGCTCAGGGCGGAGAAAAACCGTTTTGGCTCGACAAACGAAATAGGCGTTTTCGAAATGGGTGACAGCGGGCTTTCCGAGGTTAAAAATCCTTCGGAAATGCTGCTTTCAGGCAGACCGCTGAACAGCCCCGGTACCTGTGTTACCTGCGTCATGGAGGGGACGAGACCCATACTTGCGGAAATACAGGCTCTCGTCGCGCCGAGTGGATTTAACTCGGCGAGGAGAAACTCCAATGGAATCGACTATAACAGGGCTACGCTGCTTCTGGCGGTCATTGAAAAAAGGGGCGGGATAGCCGTTGGAGGAAGCGACGCATATATAAACGTCATCGGAGGGCTTGAGCTTTCCGAGCCTGCGGCAGACCTTGCGACAGTGCTTGCGATAGCATCGAGCCACAGCGACAAAGCCATTGGCGGCGATCTTGCGGCGGTCGGAGAAGTCGGACTCACCGGCGAAATACGCAGTGTAGACGCTTTAAACCAGCGCCTTGTCGAAATAGCAAGGCTGGGCTTCAAGCGCTGCGTCATACCGGCTCATGTCAGAGGGGATATCAAAGCACCGAAGGGGCTTGAGCTGATTTCTGTCAGAAACATACGCGAAGCAATTGCTGCCGCGCTCTCATAAGAGCATGCCTAATTTTTTGAAGGAACCGAACCTACCGTCGGGAAAGGTGTGCCTCGCGGCGATTGGCGGGAAATATGCGGCTCAGCTGGAAGAAGCGCTTGCGACGTATGGTGTAAAGCTTCTGTGCTGCCCGGACAATCCGTGCGTCGACGCACGGCTCGGCTCGCATATTGACTTAAGCGTTTTCCACATCGCTGAAAACAGATTTCTCCTTGCAAAGCAGGCGGCGGAGAGCCGGTTCGCGGAGGCTTTGATCGAGGTGGGCGCCGAAATTATCGTCTCAGAAAAGAATCTTTCCTCTGAGTATCCAAACGACGCACCTTTGTGCGCCCTTTCGATCAACGGGAAGATATTTCATAACCGGAAATTCTCAGACCGGTATATAGCATCCGAGAATCCCGGCAGTTTTTTTCATGTTAAGCAGGGTTACGCAAAGTGCGCTGTCTGCCCCGTGGCCGGAGACGCGGCGATAAGCTCGGACAAAGGAATCGCCTCGGAAATGAGAGAGCGGGGGATAGAGGTGCTGGAAATAGCTCCGGGTCATGTTGCTCTTCAGGGCTACGCCGAAGGCTTCATTGGAGGAGCATCCTTCAAAATCTCCGCTGATACCCTTGCGTTTACGGGCTTGTTGGATGAGCACCCCGACAGAGTAAAAATCGAGCACTTCCTTGAAAGACACGGAGTTTTGCCGGTTTACCTGACCGATAAGCAGATTTTCGATGTCGGCTCCGTCATACCGGTTCTGGAAGTATAAAAACAGGCGTGGAAAGAATTCCGCGCCTGTTTTGTTTTATAGTGCGTCAGCCCGCAATATTGTAGGTCTGACCGACCGCGGTCATAGACATATAAGCTTCAACTTCGGCTTCTACCGGAGAAGTCTGGTTTCTCAGAGCGTATATGCAGGAGCATGTCACGGTGTCCCCCGGAGCAATGTCCGTATAATAATTTGAGTCCGTTTCCGAATCCTGCATCGCATAGCTGGTGCTGAGTGAAATTCCGTCTTGATATGCGTACGTATAAAGCTCGGCACAGAGGCTTGTGCTTGTGCTGCCATTATTCGTAAAATCATAGTATACTCGGATAGCGGGGCTTCCTGAGGCATCGGTGATGATCTCTGCGTCGGTTACCGCAACATAGCAGCTGTCAAGAGCGCCTTCCGCAGGAATGCCAAGAGTCCACTGCGGATCGGTTACAGTCGCGATAACATATGGCGCCGGGGCACCGGGAAGGCTGCCGGGGACATATGTTGCAGCAACGTTCCCGCCGCTTTCGTCCTCATAATAGCCGTAAACACTGAAATCGACGTTTCCGCCGTAGGGGTCATACTTAAATTCTGAGCAGCACTGAATTGTTATTCCGGGACGGACGTTGAAAGACATATTCTCCGCCGCTCCGTTGTCATAGGAATATGTTTCGGTCAGATATGAACCGTCCTGCATGGCGTAGTAGCCGAGAGCGTCCCATGCGGACATTGAAAAAGCGTCCTGATTGTTGTTTGTAAAGTCGAAATATATGCGGATAGCCGGCTCGTTGTCAACATCGGTGAATTCTTCGGCTCCTGTAACAGTGATGTAGTAGCCGCCGTTTCCAACATAACCGCTTCCGGCGACAGTACTGCCGCCTTGTACGCCGCTGTCGGAGGTATAGGAATCGGCCATGGAACCGTGGGGAACTGTCGGGTTATTGATATCGTGATCCCTGATTTTCTCAAAATAGTATGTATCGCCGTCTTCGTATAAAAGCAGTTGCTTATTTTCATAAGTGAACGAATATGAATCGTCGTCGGCTGCAATTTCAATTCCTTCGTCTGTTTTCTGCCATGTCGCCTCGATGATGTCCTCGCTTGAGGCAGAAGCAAGATATGCCGAATTATCGCTGTTTATCTGGATGCTCAAGGCACCGACAACACTCGTGCCATAATAGTCTTCCGAAATGGTACCGTCTCCTGTGTTAACCGCAACGCTTTCCCAATATCCGACATATGGATCGCTGCTAAAAGCTCTTACCACAAAATATCCCGCCACGGCAAGAAGAAGCACGCCGACAACAACAATAACCGCGATCAGGCCGGCTTTGTTTTTATTCCGGGGAGGAGCGATTACACCTCCCTGAGGCGGGTAACCGTATGAGTTCGGAGCGCTGCCATATTGTGTCTGGCGAACGGGAGCGTATGCTTCCTGATAAGGAGGAGGGGCATAGCTGTTCTGCGCGGAAGGATTGTATGTACCCTGCTGAGGAGCTGAAAAGCTTCCTGCCGACGGCGCTTCATATGCTCCGCCTGATGAAAATGAGCCGGAAACGGAAATTGCTTCGGGCTGGGATTCGTAATATTGAACTGTATCCGGATTACCGGCAGGATTCAGTTCCGGGGCAGATTCTTCCGTCGAACCGGCCGCAGCAGGCTCCAATTTTTTTAACGAGCTGCCGCAGTTTGGACAAAATACCGCATCATCGGGGAGCTTAGACCCACATTCGGTACAAAATGCCATAATTATTCCTCCAGATATATGTTTTTGGAACTTACATGATAATTCGACATAATAAAATTATTTTCTCATATTCTCACGCTGACTGTCAAGGTGTTCTTAACTATTGGCTATTATTTGTTAAATTAATAGGGTTCGCCTATAGGTTAGCTGTGGTCATAGGTAAATATTTACATAATTGTAACCGTAATATCTAAAAATTTGAGTAAATATATATATCAAAAACAATATTTAAAAACACATAAAACCGTTGCAAATAAGCACGAAGTGAAGTATAATTAAGGAAATGTGACCTGTTAGATATTTAACACTGTTTGTTAATTGGCAAACGTTGCTTTTGCCCGAATGCATGGATGGTTAAAATCAACTGCTCACTTTTATTAAAATATGTGATACGGCGCAACCACAACCGAGGAGAGACAGGAGGAGAAAACCGTGTCGCATACCATTTAAAAAAGGAGAATTGACAATGAAAGAAGATTTCGGCTTAACCCAGGACCAGATTGACATTCAGCTTATGACCCGCGACTTTATTCGCAAGGAACTAACATGGGAAAGAATCAAGGAATGTGACGAGAAGAACGAAGTTCCCATGGACATCGTTAAGAAATGCGCAGAAATGGGTCTTACCAGTATCACTCTGCCGGAGTCCGTCGGCGGCGGCGGAATGGGCGAAGTAACCAACTCTCTCGTTCTGGAAGAGATTAGTTATCAGGACGTCGGCTTTGCGACAACCATCGGTGCCTGCGGCCTTTGCTATACTCCCATTAAGCTTTTCGGAACAGAAACACAGCAGCAGCTTTATGCTGACTTCATACTTGAAGGCGGACTTTCCGCTTTCTGCCTCACCGAGGCCGATGCCGGCTCCGACGTCGGAGCTCTTCGTACTACCGCCGTCAGGGAAGGCGACGAATATGTCATTAACGGAACAAAGGCGTTCATCACAAACGGCGGACTGGCTTCCGTTTATACCGTTTTTGCGGTTACAGATCCCAATGCGGGCGCACGCGGGCTTTCCTGCTTTATTGTTGAGCGCAGCCGCGCGGGCATTACCTGCGGCAAGGAAGAGGACAAGATGGGCATCCGTCTTTCCAACACCTGCGAAGTCATCTTTGATAATGTCCGCATACCTGCCGACCACCTTGTTGGCAAGGAAGGCGCCGGCTTTAAGATTGCTATGAGCACCTTCGATATTACTCGTCCCGCGGGCGTCGGCGCAGCATGCTGCGGCGCAATGAAGAGCTGCATAGACAAGTGCATTGAATACGCTGCTACTCGTATGACCTTCGGTCAGCCCATCCTGCAGAATCAGGCTATCCAGTTCATGATAGCCGATATGGAAATCCGTTATGAAGCTGCTCGCGCTCTCGCATATAAGGTTGCAACAGGCATAGACGCTCATGTCATCGACAGCGCGCTTTCCTCCTCATCGAAGGCGTTCTCATCCGAATCTCTTATCAAGACAGCGGAAGATGCAGTTCAGATATTCGGCGGCAACGGCTATAGCAAAGAGTATCCGATTGAGATCATCTACAGAAACGCAAAAATTGCTACCATCTATGAAGGAACCAATCAAGTTCAGCGCATGGTCATCGTGAAGGCCCTTCTCAAGGCTTCCGGACTGATGTAAGACGGGGAAGCTCACCTAGATACATAATTATGATTAAAGCAACTCAGAAATGCTTCTGCGGTTGACTTAGTTACTGCAATAAGTCCGCATAAACGCTGTGTGTCTGTGCGGACTTATTTTGTTTTCCGATTGGCTCTTCATGTCGGCAGATTCATAGACAACCTCAATAATAAAGTGCATAATTCATTGGAATTTGCACGAAAATGGATAAAACTGTGCATAAAAAGTCTATATATGTTGACATTTTTTTAACCACTATGTATAATAACTTTCTGTGGAAAGAACAGCGTTTTCAGGCGCTATGAGCTCTTGTAATCCTGCTTTTGTCTTGATTTTTAGACAGACACAGCAGCTCAGCCATTCGGAAAAAGCAAAAATATTGAAAGAAGGAAAATCTATCATGAACATGCTTGTTTGCATTAAACAGGTGCCTGATACAACCGAAATCAGGATAGACCCTGTCAAGAACACACTGATCCGTGACGGCGTTCCCAGCATAGTGAATCCATTTGACGCATATGCGCTTGAAGCGGCAGCGAGACTTAAGGATAAAGATCCCTCATCCCAGATCGTTCTTGTTTCGATGGGACCGGATCAGGCAAAGAACGCCCTCAAGGAATGCCTCGCCGTCGGCGGCGATAAGGCATATCTCGTATGTGACCGCGCGGTAGCCGGTTCAGATACGCTCGCAACAAGCTACATACTCTCCTGCGCTATTAAAAAGCTTGAGGAGCTTGAAGGAAAGTTTGATATTATTTTCTGCGGCAAGCAGGCTATCGACGGAGATACCGCTCAGGTCGGCCCCGAGATAGCAGAGCACCTCGATCTGCCGCAGGTTACATATGCCCTTGAAGTCTTTAACGAAGATGGAAAAATTAAGGTTAAGAAGGAAACCGAAGAAGGCTGTGAGATGATCGGCATCAAGACCCCCTGCCTTATCACCTGCACCAAACCCTCTTTCGACCCCCGTTATCCCTCCATCAAATCCAAGATGGCCGCAAACCGCAAAGAGATCGCTATGCTCTGCGCCGACGATATGCCGGATATGGACAGGCAGAGAATCGGCCTGAAGGGTTCACCCACTAAGGTCAAGAAAACCTTTACACCTCCCGTAAAAAGCGGCGGCGTTAGAATACATGAAGACGACAACAAGGCAACGGCAAAGAAGCTCTTCGATTTACTCGTTGCCGACGGCATCATTTAAGGGGGGAAAAGAAATGGAAGCAAAAACCAAGGACATGTGGGTGTTTATTGAGACCAATGAAGATGGTTCCGCAAAAAATGTCGGCATGGAGCTGCTCACTGTAGCCCGCGGACTTGCGGACAAGCAGGGTGGAAAGCTCGTTGGCATCGTGATTGGCAGCGGCATCGACGCCGCCGTCAAGTCGGCGGAAACTTATGGTGCCGATACTGTTATCGCGGTTGACGGCAAGGAGTATAAACACTACACTACGGACGCTTACTCAAAGGCTCTCTACACTCTTGTTGAGAAATACGGCCCCACAAGCCTTCTTATCGGCGCAACGACCAATGGGCGCGACCTCGGCCCCCGTCTTTCCTGCCGTCTGAAAACAGGCCTCACAGCCGACTGCACCTCTCTCGCAATTGACGAAGAATCCGGCAATGTGGCATGGACCCGTCCGGCATTCGGCGGAAACCTTATGGCTACGATTCTCTGCCCGGATCACCGTCCCCAGATAGGAACCATCCGTCCCGGCGTTTTCAAGAAAGGAACGCCAGACGAATCCCATAAAGCCGAAATCATCAACGAAGATATCCGTGTCGACGCCGGTGAGATCCGCACGGAGCTGCTTGAAGTCATTCAGGAAGCGGCTGGCGAGCTTGTCGATCTAGAAGGCGCTGAAATCATCGTGTCCGGCGGACGCGGTGTCGGAGGACCGGAGGGCTTTAAGCCAATCAGAGAGCTCGCAGAGGCTCTTGGCGCGACAGTCGGCGCGTCCCGCGCGGCAGTTGACGCCGGCTGGATTGGTCATGCACATCAGGTCGGGCAGACCGGCAAAACGGTCGGACCCAAGATTTATATCGCCTGCGGCATTTCCGGCGCTATCCAGCACCTTGCCGGTATGAGCGGTTCCAAGACTATCATCGCCATCAACAAGGACGAGACCGCTCCGATATTCAACATTGCGGACTACGCTGTTGTCGGAGATCTATTCGAGGTCCTTCCTGTACTTACTGCTGAAATCAAAAAGCTCAAGGCATAACTTTTAAATAAGTTTTTTGGGGGACACACTTGTGTCCCCCTTATTTTTTCAAAATCCTTATTAGGTGCATTCGTGCCTTTACTGCCGCATACAATTTCAGTAAGTATGTCTGTGCAATAAATCGGCCTGTGCTGATAAGGAGGCAAATATGGACGGGACAAAGATGAGCTGCGAGCTTTCAATACCATATCCGCCGGTGAGAACCGACGGAAAGAACCTTTACTTTGCTTCACTTCTGACCAATGATTATGCCGGAACTGTTAGTGAAATGAGTGCTGTAACAGCCTACAGCTTTCAGCATCTTGTAACCTATAACCAGAAGATATCGGAAACTGTGAGGTGCATTTCTATTGTAGAAATGCGGCATTTCGAAATGATCGGCCGGCTGATTACGCAATTCGGGGGGAATCCGCGCGTGGCTGTTCAGTCCGGCTGTAAATGCGCTTTTTGGAGTGCGCAGTATGTAAGCTACGAATCAAATCCCAAGCTTTATCTTAAAGATAACATTACCAATGAAAAGGCTGCGATAGCGAGCTACTATAACAGAATAAACCAGATCAGCGACAGGACGGCTCAGGAGCTTCTCAAAAGAATAATCCTGGACGAAGAAAACCATATAAGGCTGTTCAACGAGCTGATCGAGGAATTTTATTAAAAAAGCTCCCGCCGTTCAAATGACGGCGGGAGCTTACAATTATGAGGCTTTATACAAGCGCCTGTGTATCCCTTGCAATGACAAGCTCCTCGTTTGTTGGAATGACAAGGAGTTTGACCTTACTGTCTTCAGTCGAAATAACGATTTCTTCACCGCGTTTGGAATTGGCTTCAGGATTGATTTTGCAGCCAAGATATCCGAAGTATTCGCAGATGGCTGCTCTGGTACCCTTGCTGTTTTCGCCGATACCGGCGGTGAAAATGATTGCGTCCACACCGTTCATGGCAGCAGCATAGCCGCCGACAGTCTTTGCGACCCAGTAGTGGAAGATATCTAGCGCAAGAGCTGCCCGCTTGTTGCCCGCCTGCGCGGCCTCGTCCAGATCGCGGAAGTCGCTGGATACGCCGGAAACGCCCAGTACGCCGGATTTTTTATTCAGTATCTCAAGCATCTCGTCAATGTTCATGCTATACT
Source organism: Oscillospiraceae bacterium (assembly GCA_034927185.1). Taxonomy (GTDB): domain Bacteria; phylum Bacillota; class Clostridia; order Oscillospirales; family Oscillospiraceae; genus UBA2658. The sequence continues at coordinate 53,167 of JAYFQM010000039.1, forward strand.
TATGCATTAAATACTGCACCGCACCCATATCCATCTGGCCGCTGCGTGTCCCCATGGGAAGACCGACAAGCGGAGTGAAGCCCATGGAAGTGTCGACGCTACTGCCGCCGTTTATAGCGCAAACGGAGCTGCCATTGCCCATGTGGCAGGAAATGAGCTTGAGCTCTTCGACCGGCTTGCCTAGAAGCTGCGCCGCGCGCTCGGAGACGTATCTGTGGCTCGTGCCGTGGAAACCATAACGGCGAATTTTGTCATTTTTGTAGTACTCGTACGGAATCGCGTAAACAAAAGCCTTGCTGGGCATAGACTGATGAAAAGCGGTATCGAATACAGCTACCTGTGGCACGTTGCCCATAACCTTTTTACAGGCGTTGATACCGGTGATGTTTGCCGGGTTGTGCAGAGGCGCAAAGGGGCTGCACTCTTCAATGCCCTTCATTACATTGTCGTCAATGAGAACGGAGGAGGAAAATTCCTCGCCGCCGTGGACGACGCGGTGACCCACAGCGTTGATTTCGGCCATTGAAGAAACGACACCGTATTCGCTTGACGTAAGCTTTTCAATGACAGCCGCGATTGCTTCTGCATGTGTAGGAAGGCTAATGTCTTCGTCAAAGGTCTTTTTACCTTCGAGAAGCGGAGTGTGCTTTAGGTGGCCCCCGATACCGATGCGCTCGCAAAGCCCTTTTGCAAGCACTTTTTCTCCTTCCATATCAAAAAGCTGATACTTAAGCGATGAACTGCCCGCGTTTATGACCAAAATCTTCATTTCTTTGACCCCTTTGTTATTGTAATCTTTATCTTTTGATTGTAATATGTGGGTATACGCACTAAAACACATACCATGCTATTCTAATCCAATTTAATACAAAAAATCAAGTATTTTTGTAATCTATTTGCTTAAATGCGAAATTTACGGCCCAAAAGGAGATAAAATGAAAATTCTTGGTATCGTCGCGGAATATAACCCGTTTCATAATGGACACAAACTTCATATAGAGGAGAGCAAAAACGCCATATCTGGTGATACGGCTGTCGTCTGTGTAATGTCCGGCGATTTCGTTCAGCGGGGAGAGGCCGCCGTCTTTTCCAAATACGCCCGAGCAGAAGCGGCTGTTAGGTGCGGGGCGGACCTAGTAATCGAGCTTCCTGTGCCGTGGTCACTGTCATCGGCAGAGGGCTTTGCTCGTGGCTCGGTCGGGCTTCTCGGCGCACTCAACTGCGTGAGCTATCTAAGCTTCGGCAGCGAATGCGGCAATATAGGAGTGCTGAGTTCTCTTGCAACAGCGATTTCGGACCCCTCTCTGGACACAGAAATCCGTGAGCAGCTGAAAAGTGGAATATCATATGCCGCCGCACGGCAGACCGCGCTGAGGAGAAGCATCGGAGGACTTGCCGATCATCTTGATACGCCGAATAACATTCTCGCAGTCGAGTACCTTAAGGCAATCTATGACCAACGTCTGAGAATCGAGCCTATAACCATAAAGCGAGTCGGCGCGGGACACGACGAGGAGGGCGGCTCAGCTTCCGATTTGCGCGGGATGCTTTTTCAGGGGAAATCGACCAGGCATTATGTTCCGAAAGAAGCGGATGAGGTTTTCAGGCGTGAAAGCGAGCAGGGAAGGGGGCCTGTATTCATGGATAATCTTGAAAGCGCAATACTGTCGCGCTTAAGAATGGCGGATGACAGGTTTTTTTCCCAAATACCCGATGATTCCGAAGGGCTTGGCAATCGGCTTATTGCGGCCTTTCATGAGGAAGCAACGCTTGAAGGGGTGCTTTCAGCTGCAAAAACAAAGCGATATGCCCTATCACGCCTACGCAGAATGAGCCTTTGCGTAGCTCTCGGCATCAAAAGAGGACAAGCGGATGGAATACCTCCGTATGCGAGAATTCTTGCGGCAAACGAGACGGGCAGAGCGGCTTTGAAAATTATTGCGGAAAAATCTCTTATTCCGCTTATAACAAAGCCGGCTGCAGTAAAGGAATTGGGTGAGGAATGCGTAAACCTTTTTGCGTTGGAAAGCTCGGCACACGACCTTTACGCTCTCGGCTATGCCGCGAAGGAAGAGCGCCGCGGCAATTCAGATTGGCGTACAAGCC
>JAYFQM010000043.1:0-3074 GCA_034927185.1 Oscillospiraceae bacterium
ACGGAATCTGCCGGTTTCAAGAAATCCGCAGTCGATGTGTTCTGTTATGATCTCAATTATTTCTTTCGGAGAAGTGCTGTTGGACCATTCCTGCCTGGAGATTGGCACCCCGCCGCCAAACTTTGCCGCCAGCCTTTGCAAGAGTTCCCTTTCATCATCGTTCAGCCAGTCATTCCTGATATACTTCGAAAAGCGGCAGTCCAGGAGGGTGAAAGCGTCAAAAGCTCCCATCTCCTTCTCCTGTGTGTCCCACAGCAGGAGTAATAGGTTAGGATATTTCCTGAAATCGACGGTTTCTTCCATCCGATCGCCCCTCCATATTATCCTTTATTACATTCTATCTTGCGAAACGCGTTTTTTTAGAGCCACCGGATCGCAGTACAGAGAGCCATTGGCGCGCGGAGATCAGAGCCGGCGGCGCGGGGCCGAGAGCCATCGAAGCAAACACAAATATAAAGAGCCACCTGAGTTGAGGAGAAGGCGGCTCATTGTATTTAACCAACTAAACGTTTGGAAGTATTGCCTCTGATGATAATTTTGTACGCTTGAGCAGCAAGTCTGTCTGTAATTGCCTCAGCCGCTACTGGTATGGGTATCTGGTCAAGCCATTCTGCAGGTTCATACTGAGATGCTATGATCGTTGACTGGTGGCTGTGACGCCGGTCGATGATCCAAAGCAGCAGCTGAGCATCTTCTTCGGTGATGGGGAACAATAGCCATTCGTCGATTATCAGCACACGCACCTTAGTGAATGCCTTACGCACCCTATAGAACGTCTCCATGCTTTTTTCTCTTGCCATTTTTAGTTCATCCAGCAAATCCGACAATTGTATGTATCGAGTGGGCAGAAGGCGTCTGCAGGCGGATTGTCCCAGCGCCTGAGCAAGATAAGACTTTCCTGCTCCGGTGGGACCTATGATGATAATATTTCGGGCATGTGGGATATAGTTGCAGGAAGCCAGTTCCAAGATGAGCTGGCGGTCAAGCTTTCTGTCATCCTCATAACAAATGCTTTCCACACAGGCGGTACTGTCCTGGAATTGGGCTGAATGAATAAGCCTCTGCAGCCGGGTATGCTGGCGTCTGCTGAACTCCCAGTCCACCAGAAGCCCCATCCTCTCCTGGAAGTTCATCTCCTGATAGGAGGGATCTGTTTCTTGCTGGTGAAGGGATTCCGCCATACCTGTAAGCTTCATTAGCTTAAGCTTGTTAAGGGTCTCCTGGCTAATCATTTGCATCGCCTCCGAAGTAAGTTGCTCCTCGCTGGAATCCCCTTTTAACCGATGGATGTTCTTTACGCTTTGTACCTGGTTGTTCTGCAGCATCCATATTTTTCTCGAGGATATTTTTGATCTGTTGGTATGTAGGGGAAAGAGTCCTCGTAAGAATAAGGCAGCAGGCACGTTCAAGCCTTTGGGGTCCGTATTTGTTTTGCAGGTTCAGGAGACCGAAACAGGAACGATAAGCCTGCTGCTCAATGACTGCACGATCCAAAATCGCCTCAACAACCTTTCTGGCGGCATCCCCTGTCTTCTCCGCCCATGAAAGGAAGCGGGACCGGTTCCAGTCTGAAAAGAAAAGTTTATCAGGTGGCATATGTTCCTGTATGGTTGAGTAGTCGGCTTTTCCCCACAGTCTTTTGTGAGACGCGATCCGTTGATGATGATAGAATATTTCTACAGTAGACTGAGTTGCGCGCACATCTGCCTCTTCTCCCAAATACTCAAACGGGACAGAGTAAAACTTGCGTTGGAAGGCAATGTGGCAATTCGGCTGGACTTTGGCCTTTCCCCATTGAGCCATTTCATAAGGGAATTCGGGAAGCGGGAGCATGTATTCCTTTTCTTCGGCAAGATAAGTGGACCAACGGCTTCCGCTTTTCCCGGTCAACGGAGCTTCATTCACCTGTTTCAGAGCAGAACGGATAAGACTTTGCAGATCTGCAAATGATAAGATCTGGACGTTGCGCAGTTTGGCCAGGATCTTCCTTGATGCTATGAGCACACTGTTTTCGACTGACGATTTATCCTTGGGCTTACGGACTCTGGCGGGCAATACAACACTTCCGTAATGACCGGACATCTCCAGATAGGTTTTATTTAACTCCGGCTCATAGAAATTTGGGCGTTTAACGCTTGATTTAAGGTTATCCGGTATAAGTGTTTTCGGAACACCTTCAAAATACTTAAAGGCATTAACGTGTCCCGCTATCCATGAGTGGAGCTTCTCGTCCCGGAAAGGTTCCGCATAAATTAGCTGACTACAGGGAAGGACCGATACAAACAAAGAAGCTTCAGCCATCTTTCCGCTTTCAGGGTCGAAAAAAGCTATTTTTGTACCGGCCCAGTCAACTTCCATTGACAAGGCCGGTTTGTGTTCCAGCCGGATAGTTGCCTTATGGATCCTCGCAAATTTGTGATAATAACGCCGAAATTGAGTCTCCATGTAAAATCGCTCTTCGCCGATACGGCAACTTTCTACGTACTCTTCCCAGAGCAATTTCAACGTTACGTGGGGTTTGGCCAGTTCTGCATGGACATGTTCGAAATCCGGCATCCTGAACGTTGTGTCCCTGACAGAGTCAACGGGCTTCAGCAAAGCAGGGGAAAAAGCTGCGGCGTCAGCTCTGCTGAGGTCCTCAACAGTAAGCCATCCTTGGTTCTTGGCATGCCGGATGAGCAGTGAAACAGTATTTCTGGAAACATGATACGTGGTGGCTGCCTGGCGCTGACTTAGTCCGCCATATACAGCCCTGACTATTGTTAAATAATCAGTCATATTTCTACCTCCTGTAGATAAATTCTGCTATGCAGCAGTATTTTCATCTTACAGGAGTTTTAGGAAGGTGGCTCTATGCAGCGCGCAGGCTGGCTCTATTAGAGCGCGCGATTGGCTCTAAACCTCCGCGCCGGTGGCTCTATCTCGCCGTGTTTCGCAATATATTAGTAGTTATATTGTATAAAATTTACTGGAAACATGTTAAAGCAATAAAATTTAAAACTTATGTAAAACCATTTACGCCATTAACCAATACGGAGCGGACGGCGGTGAGTATTATGGACTTTCAATACAAA
>JAYFQM010000174.1:0-7538 GCA_034927185.1 Oscillospiraceae bacterium
GAAGAAAGCAAGTATGAGAAGCTCAATAATCTCAAAAAGGCCATGCTGGAAAAGACGTTTCCGAAGGACGGCGCGGATGTGCCAGAGCTTAGGTTTAAAGGCTTTACTGCCGCTTGGGAACAGCGTAAGTTGGGAGAGATAGCGGATATTATTGGCGGAGGAACTCCAAGCACGAACATTTCTGAGTATTGGGACGGGGATATTGACTGGTACGCGCCAGCTGAGATGGAAGGGCAAAGATACGCCGTTGGCAGCGTAAGAAAAATTACTGATTTAGGGCTTCAAAAAAGCTCAGCAAGAATATTGCCAGCAGGAAGAACAGTATTGTTTACAAGTCGTGCCGGAATCGGTAAAATAGCGATTTTACAGCATTCTGCGGCCACAAATCAGGGATTTCAATCTCTTGTTTTAAGAGACGGATACAACCCTTATTTTGTTTATTCAATGGGAGATCAAATAAAGAAAAAAGCTGAAAGCGTTGCGTCTGGATCAACCTTCTTGGAGATCTCGGGTAGGATACTTGGGAGCCTTGAAATAATGGTTCCTTCTTTACCTGAGCAAGGCCAAATTGCTGATTATTTCCGACACCTCGACGACCTTATCACCCTTCATCAGCGCAAGCTGGAAAAGCTCAAGAACCTCAAAAAAGCTCTGCTGGAGAAAATGTTTGTCTAATACAGGAGGCAGGCCATGACATTCGATAACGAAACCGTATTTGAAACAGCGCTCATTAACCTACTAGCCGAAAAATACGGCTGGGAGCCGGAAATATTGCGGTATAAGACTGAGAAAGATCTCATTCAGAACTGGGCACAAATCCTCTTTGAAAACAACCGGGATGTGGATCGCCTGAATGACGTGCCTTTGACCAAGGGGGAAATGCAGCAAATTCTGGATCAGGTCAACTATCTACGCACGCCTCTGAAGCTCAACGGATTCATCAACGGTAAGACAGTTTCTGTCAAGCGTGACAATCCGGCGGATGCGCTGCACTTCGGTAAGGAAGTCAGCCTGAAGATTTATGACCGACAAGAAATTGCTGCTGGCCAAAGCCGCTATCAGATTGTCGAACAGCCTGTTTTTAAAGCAAGGAGTGCCATCTTGCCCGACCGCCGCGGCGATTTTTTGCTGCTGATTAATGGTATGCCGGTGATTCATTGTGAATTAAAGCGGAGCGGTGTCAATGTCAGCCAGGCACACAATCAAATCGAAAAATATGCCCATGAAGGCGTTTTCACAGGTCTGTTTTCTCTGGTGCAGATCTTTATCGCCATGGAGCCGGACGAGGCAGTTTACTTTGCCAATCCTGGCCCGGACGGTAAGTTCAACAAGAATTTTTACTTCCACTGGGCAGATTCCAACAATGAGCCTCTGAACAATTGGAAGGATGTGGCAGAACGGCTGCTTTCCATTCCTATGGCACATCAGTTGATTGGCTTTTATACCGTCGCCGATGACACAGATGGCATTTTAAAAGTCATGCGCAGCTATCAGTATTATGCGGCGTCTCGCATTACCAGCCGTGTTGCCATGCGCCGCTGGAGCGATAAAGATCATCTTGGTGGCTATATCTGGCACACGACAGGTTCTGGCAAGACCCTTACAAGCTTCAAATCCGCACAGCTGATCGCAGATTCCAAGGATGCCGACAAAGTTGTTTTCCTTATGGATCGCGTGGAACTCGGTACACAATCCCTGCTAGACTATCGCGGTTTTGCAGACGATTCAGATTCCGTACAGGCAACGGAAAACACTGATATTCTGGTGGCCAAACTGAAGAGTTCCGATCCTGCAAACACTCTGATCGTTACTTCAATCCAGAAAATGAGTCGCGTAGAAGAAGACAGCGGCTTCAACGCACACGACATTAAACTGATTCAGGATAAACGCATTGTCTTTATTATTGATGAGGCCCATCGAGATGTGTTTGGCGAGATGCTGCGCACAATCAAGGAGACGTTCCCCAACGCCATGTTCTTTGGGTTTACCGGTACACCGATACACGAAGAAAACCAGAAGAAAATGAGCACAACTTCGGATGTTTTTGGAAACGAGCTGCACCGATATAGCATCGCCGACGGTATACGCGATAAAAATGTCCTTGGCTTTGACCCGTGTCAGGTAATGACCTACAAAGATCGGGACTTGAGGAAGGCAGTTGCCCTAGAAAAAGCGAAAGCGTCCACCGAGGCAGAAGCATTGGCGGACCCGAGAAAGAAGAAGATATATCTGTACTATATGGACCATACCAAAATTCCGATGGCGGGCTTTACTCAGCCAGACGATAAGTATGTCAAGGGGATTGAGGACTATCTTCCTTATTCTCAGTACGATTGTGAGAAACATAGGAAAGCTGTTGTTCGGGATATCCTGAGTAATTGGGCGACACTAAGCCAGGGCGGTAAGTTCCATGCGCTCTTTGCGACCAGCAGTATTTCGGAGGCAATCCTGTATTATAAGCTTTTCAAAGCAAAAAACAGCGGGCTGAAAATTACAGCGCTCTTTGACCCCAGTATTGATAACAACGGCACAGGAATTATCAAAGAAGATGCCATTATCGAAATCGTTGATGACTACAACAAGCATTATGGCATGGAATTCCGTATGTCTACCTATAGCAGCTTCAAGAAAGATATAGCCTACAGGCTGGCACATAAGGAGCAGTATAAATCAATCGAGAGTAAGCCGGAACAGCAGATTGATCTTTTGATTGTCGTTGATCAGATGCTTACCGGTTTCGACTCTAAGTGGATCAATACTCTGTATATGGACAAAGTTTGCATATATGAAAAACTGATCCAGGCCTTTTCCCGCACAAACCGTCTGTATGGCCCAGAAAAACCGTTTGGGACCATCCGATATTACCGCAGACCGCACACCATGAAGCGAAATATCGAAGAAGCTTTTAAGCTGTATTCCGGTGAAAAGCCGCTTGGACTTTTTGCGGATAAGCTGGAGCATAATCTTAGCAAAATGAACGAGATATTCGATGATATTCACGCGCTTTTCCATTCCGCAGGTATTGTAAACTTTGAGAAGCTGCCAGATAATAACGCTGAACGCGGCGTATTTTCTAAGCTATTCAAGCGTTTCAATAACTATATGGAAGCGGCGAAAATACAGGGATTTACATGGGCCAAGCTCTCATATGAGGTTAACGGAGAGGCTGGAAAGATCAGAATTGACCTTCATTTGGATGAAACGGTTTATCTTATTTTGGCTTTGCGTTATAAAGAGCTTTTCGGCTCAACAAGCGTCGGCCCCGGCGGAGATGTGCCGTATGAGATCGATACATATCTGACTGAGATTAACACCGGCGTAATTGATGCTAATTACATGAACTCTCGCTTTAAGAAATACCTCAAAGCTTTGCAGGATGGCGAAGAAACGGCTTCTGTGCTCGACGAACTACACAAATCGTTTGCTACGCTAACACAGGTGGAGCAGAGGTATGCAAACATCTTCCTTCATGATGTACAGAATGGTGACGTAACTGTCGAGGATGGCAAGACTCTGCGCGACTATATTACGGAATATATGACCCAGGCAAAAAATGATCAGATCCACCGCTTTTCCATCGCAATTGGTGTTGATGAAACCCAACTTCGCAGCTTTATGCAGCTTAAAGTTACGGATGCCAATATCAACGAATTTGGTCGGTTTGATAGGCTGAAAGCAACAATAGATACTGCAACCGCCAAAGCATATCTAGAAAAAACCGAGAGGAAATCTGTTAAATCTTTCCAGGTAAACATGAAAATCGACCAAGTGTTGCGGAAGTTTATCCTTGAAGGTGGATTTGATATAGAGTGACAGCAATAGTTATTTGCGTTTTGTGCCGGTGCTGACATCAGGCCTTATTGAGCCGATTGGTGCCCATTTGAAAGACGAATACCTATTATGGAGGGGAATAATTATGGACAACGCTTACCAATGGGTGCCGTTTTATGAAGCGCTTGCAGACAAGCTGCTTGCATATAACAACAAACGAGATGAACTCTTCGAATTGATAAAGAAGGTCACTTCGGAGCAGCCACTGATGAAGTATCTCCATTTCGAGCGGGAGGACTGGTGGGGACCTCGAAACCATCAAATTGACCCATTTTCCGTAATTGGGGTTATGAACCGTGGAACGACCGATGCGAACCGCACCGCTCTGGCGAAAGTCCTCGCCGGAACTTTTGATGTGCAGCTTCCCGCTCCCACTCAGTGGGTGGGGATTCCCGTGATGGACAACAGAAAGTCTTTCTTTGCGGGACCGGATGAGGTTTGGGAATTGTTTATCCTCGCAATGGATGCCGCCAAGACTAACACCTTCTCCGATGATTTCAAGACAGCGTTTGAAAAGGCTATCGCCGTCAACGGCAATGGCTTGGCTTATATTACGATGGGGCTGTATTGGATGCGCCCCAAAGTTTTTATGCCGCTCGACGGCAATTCGCGCACCTTTGTGTCTACGCACTACGGAATAACCGCACCGAGCGGACATTGCACAGGCGACGTATATGTAAAGTTCTTGGAGTCTTTGAAGAAAGAACTTGTCAAGCAGGACTCCAAGATTTCCGTCCCGGAACTTTCTCACATTGCGTGGACTGAAAGAGGCACGGACACACCGTCTGACCCGGAAGCTACTACCGCAAGCGGACAGAACGTGGCGCAGAGCGTAGCGACCACACCGGCGGCTCGAAGCACTAAATTTGCAAAGAACCTCATCCTCTGCGGAACTCCCGGCACGGGCAAAACGTACAGCACCGTTCTGTACGCCGTCTCGATTATCGAGGGAAAACCGCTCGACGCCGTCAAAGCCGAGGATTACGCAGCAGTATTCAACCGATACCTGAAATATAAGGACGACGGTTTGGTAGCGTTCACAACCTTTCACCAGTCGTTTGGTTATGAGGAGTTCATCGAGGGCATTCGCCCCGTGGTATCCTCGGAGGAAAACGCCGAGACAGGACGGGAAATCGAATACGAGGTACACGACGGAATTTTCAAGTCGTTTTGTAATAAAGCCGGTACGCCCCTTGGGAGCGGCACGAGCGTTGACTTGGGGATTGGTAAGAATCCTTCCGTCTGGAAGGTTTCCCTTGAGGGGACGGGCGACAATCCCACTCGTACCGAGTGTATGGACAAAAACCACATACGAATTGGATGGGACGGCTACGGTGAAACCATATCCGATGCCACGGACTACAACAAGGACGGTGGAAGCACCGTGCTGAACGCCTTTTACAACAGAATGCAAATCGGCGATATCGTGATGTCCTGCTATTCAAGCAAGACTGTAGATGCTATCGGCGTTATCACGGGTGAACCGGAATGGCACGATGAATATGAGCATTATAAGCGGCTTCGTGAGGTGAAGTGGCTCGTTAAAGGGATAAACGAGGATATCGTTGACCTTAACGCCGGAAAAACTATGACCTTGTCATCGGTTTATAGACTGTCGGTGTCTGTATCCGATGCTCTCCAGATACTCAGGAAGGTGAAACCTACCCTGTTTACGCAAAATGTAAAAATCCCGAACCGCGTTTTTATCATCGATGAAATTAACCGAGGTAACATATCAAAAATCTTCGGTGAATTGATAACTCTCCTCGAACCGTCAAAGAGAATCGGGGCCAAAGAACAGCTTCGCGCCATTCTACCGTATTCTGGGCAGAATTTCGGTGTGCCGGATAACGTCTACCTCATCGGTACAATGAACACCGCCGACCGTTCTATCGCCTTGATTGATACCGCATTACGTCGTAGGTTCAGCTTTATCGAGATGCAGCCTGAATCCTCAACACTCACCGATGTTCTTGTTGACGGTATAGACATTTCACAGATGCTTGATACCCTCAATAAGCGCATAACCGTATTGCTTGACCGCGAACACACCATCGGGCATTCCTACCTGCTTCCGCTGAAGGCTGACCCGACGATTGAAAACCTCGCTGCGATTTTTGAAAACACGTTAATTCCACTCCTGCAGGAGTATTTCTACGACGATTATGAGAAGATTCAGCTTGTGTTGGGCGACAACCAGAAGCCGGACGACAGTACCCGATTTGTCATAAAAAAGACTGACGCCGTGAAGCTGTTTGGGAACGCCGACATTGACTTTCCCGAATACTACGAGATTAACAGCGCGGCATTCAAGAGGATAGATGCCTATGCGTTCTTGTGATAAGACCTACACCATAACGGAATACGGCGGATTCACACGCGGTGTGGCCTTGTACGGTTATCAGGGTTTACCTGAAAAAACCTTTGATGCACTTGAAGCGTTTATTCTCGCCAACAACACTGGCACGGAGACTGAGGCTGTCGAACTGCTCTCACTCTCCGCTCGGAGAGGTGTAGGCAAGATTATCACGGCCCGAAACTATGTCGGGTTGATAACTATGGCCGACGGAACAGTCATCGAGATTCTGCCGAAAATAGCAGGAGGAGATTTTTCGGAGGCCGAAACGAAGCGGATTTTTCTTGAAATGTTGAAAACGCTGCAAGACGTAACGTTTAAGGATTTTAATATTTCCAGTCTCCGAACCGATCGCCTGAACCTGCTCGAAATTTTCATAAAGATGTTCCTCGACGAGGTCGCTATCCTCACCAAGCAAGGGCTGAAGGCTGCATATATGCAGGTTGAGGAAAACGAGCGGTTTTATAAAGGGAAACTGCTGGCTTCCCAGAACATTAAATACAATCTGCTTAGGCGCGAGCGGTTTTACGTCCGATATGATGATTTCAGCATGAACAGGCCGGAGAATCGCCTGATTAAATCCTGTCTCGGCTTCTTGCTGAAAGCCACGGGTGATGGGAATAACCGCCGAAGCGCCGCTCGGCTATTGTCGTTTTTCGATGGCGTTGAGTATTCCAAAAGCGTCAATGTGGACTTCTCAAAATGCTTTGTTGACCGCAGTATGAACCACTACGAAAAGGCGCTCTCATGGTGTAGAGTGTTCCTACGTGGCAACAGCTTCACCGCCTTTGCCGGAAGTGAAGTCGCACTTGCCCTTCTGTTTCCGATGGAGAAAGTCTTTGAAAGTTTTATCGCAGCTAAGTTTCGGAAGTACATTAGAAACGGCATAAACTTAAGGACGCAAGATACAAGATACAGCCTGTTTGACAGTCCGACTCGCACCTTTGCGCTACGTCCAGACCTTGTTTTGGAGTTCGGGGGGCATACGGTCGTCTTGGACACCAAGTGGAAGTTGCTGTCCGACAACGCCAGAAACAGCGGCATTTCGCAATCCGATATGTACCAGATGTACGCCTACAGCAAGAAGTACGACGCGGACGGGATTGTCCTGTTGTATCCGCATTCCGACGCTGTCAGTAAAACCGATATAAGGTATACATCTGATGACGAAGTCAATGTCCGGGTTTCGTTTGTAGACCTTAGAAATGCGGACGATAGTATTTCTAAATTGTTAACGGAGGTGTGCTAGTGCCGTTTACCATCGTCCGTCAGGATATCACGAAAATGAAAGTTGACGCAATCGTAAATGCCGCGAACACTGAGCTTCAGAGAGGTGGCGGCGTTTGCGGAG
>JAYFQM010000140.1:0-8465 GCA_034927185.1 Oscillospiraceae bacterium
ACCCTTGTCCAATACTGAACGCGGCTGTTTTTCCGCCGGCCGCCGCTCACGTCTGCGCTCTCTGCGTTCCGTGTAGAAATATCGGCCTGAGCACATTGCGTCCGAACATACAGAAAGGGATTTTGATATGCTGACACCTCAGAATTTTAGAGAAAAGACCTTTGAAAAAGCAATTTTCGGCGGCTACGATATGGGCGCCGTGGATGATTTTCTTGATGAGGCTGCGAACGACTACGCGGCCGTCGCAAAGGAAAACATGGTTTTGAAAAGCAAAATGAAGGTTCTCGTGGAAAAGATCGAGGAATACAGAGCCACAGAGGACTCTATGCGGCTCACTCTGCTCTCAGCTCAGAAGTTGAGCATGCAGATTGAGGAGGATGCCCGCAGGAAGGCCGAGGAAGTGCTGTCCGGCGCCCGCAGCGAGGCCGAGCGCATTACGCGCGAAGCGTATAATCAGCGCACCACCGAGGAAGCCATGCTTCTTGAGGCGAAGCGCGAGAGCACTCAGTACATAGAAAACATGCGCACTCTATGCACAAAGCAGCTTGATTTTCTTGATAATCTCAAGGGAATGAAGCTCGAAGAAATTTCCCGCCCAGCCGCTGCGGCTGAAACCGTCGATGAGACCGTCCGCAGTATCGAAAGCTCTGTTGAGCGTCTCTCAGATTCTGGTGTTGCCAACGAAGAAATACGCAGAGTCGTAACCGGGAAAAAGGATTCTCCCGCCAGCGGTGCCGAGGAGCCGACCCGCCAGTTTTCAGGCAGTTCTGCACAGGCAAGCCAGTTTTCCTTTGATAATCTTCGCTTCGGCAAATAACTGATTTTCGTATATGCCGCTCGCCGAAAGGCGGAAGCGGCATGCAATTAATATTTAATCTGACGCACTGAATATCGTCGGGGCGGGGCATAATACGCTACAGTGCTGTGCCGCGCCCCTCAGCTATTATTATCTTGTATAGGAGCCAACACCAAATGCCACAGGATTACAACAAAACAGTCAATCTCCCGCAAACCGGGTTCCCGATGCGCGCTTCGCTTAACACCCGCGAGCCGGATATGCTCAAAAGCTGGTATGAAAACGACATATACCACAAAATGATTGCCCGCAACGAGGGAAAGCCCAGATTCATCCTTCACGACGGGCCCCCGTTCTCCAACGGATACATCCATATGGGCACAGCGATGAACAAATCCCTCAAGGACTTTATTGTCCGTTATAAAAACATGTCCGGTTTCCAGGCCCCTTACGTTCCGGGCTGGGATAATCACGGTATGCCCATTGAAAGCGCTATTATCAAGCAGAACAAGCTGGACAGGAAAAAAATGTCCATTCCGGAGTTCCGCAACGCCTGTCGGGATTTTGCTGCGAAATTCGTCGATATTCAGCGTGAGCAGTTCAAGCGTCTCGGCGTCCTCGGCGAATGGGACAAGCCCTATCTCACGATGGACCCTTCCTTCGAGGCACAGGAGGTTAAGGTTTTCGGCAAGATGTTTGAAAAGGGATACATCTACCGCGGGAAGAAGCCCGTTTACTGGTGCAGCCACGATGAGACTGCTCTTGCCGAGGCCGAGATTGAGTATGCCGACGACAGCTGCAAATCCATCTATGTAAAATTCCGGGTCACCGACGATCTCGGCAGGCTTTCCGGGTTTACTGATCTTGACAAAACATATTTCGTTATCTGGACAACAACGACCTGGACCATACCCGGAAACCTTGCGATTTGCCTCAACGCAGATCTCGACTATGTGCTTGCAAAATCTCCGGACGGAGAGGTCTACATTCTCGCAAAGGAACTTCTCGGCAGCGTAGCAAAAGCGGCTGGAATCGAGAGCTTTGAGATTCTCCGCGAGATGAAGGGTTCCGAGTTTGAGTTCATGCGCGCAAGGCATCCTCTCTATGACCGCGACAGCATCGTCATAAACGGCGAGCATGTCACTCTCGACGCCGGCACAGGCTGCGTCCACACCGCTCCCGGACACGGTATGGAAGACTACATGGTCTGTCAGAAATACGATTACAGCGGCAGGACGAAGATCGGGATCATCGTACCGGTGGACGACCGCGGCGTGATGACCTCCGAATCCGGAAAATACGAGGGAATGCACTATTCAAAGGCAAACGACGCAATATGGCAGGATCTTAATGACTGCGGCGCTCTTCTTGCCTCGCAGGCGATCACTCACCCTTATCCGCACTGCTGGCGCTGCAAAAATCCTGTTATCTACCGCGCGACGGATCAGTGGTTCTGCTCTGTCGACGCTTTCAAGGATGAGGCCGTTAAAGCCTGCGACGCCGTTAAGTGGATTCCTGACTGGGGTCACGACCGAATGGTTTCGATGATACGCGAGCGTGCCGACTGGTGCATTTCCCGTCAGCGCCAGTGGGGCCTGCCCATACCGGTCCTTTATTGCGAGGACTGCGGCGAGCCCATCTGCACACCGGAAACAATCGACAGGATATCAAAAATTTTTGGCGAAAAGGGCTCCAATGCCTGGTTCTCGGAGGACTCCTCCGCTTTTCTGCCCGCAGGCTTTGTATGCCCGAAATGCGGCGGACGCCATTTTGTCAAGGGAACGGACACTCTTGACGGCTGGTTCGATTCCGGCTCGACCCATTTTGCATCTCTGGAGCACGACAACTCCGCCGACTGGCCTGCGGATCTCTACCTTGAGGGCGCCGACCAATACCGAGGCTGGTTCCAGTCCTCCCTGCTCACGGCCGTTGCAACCAAGGGGGCTGCTCCCTATAGGGCTGTGCTTACGCACGGCTGGACGGTCGACGGCGAGGGCAAGGCAATGCACAAGAGCCTTGGAAACAGTATATTGCCGGACGACCTGATCCCGAAATACGGCGCGGATCTTATGCGTCTTTGGGCGGCAAGCGCCGACTACCATGTCGATATGCGCTGCTCGGAGGGCATTTTTAAGCAGCTTTCTGACACTTACCTCAAAATTCGTAATACAGCCCGTTTTATGCTCGGTAATCTCGACGGCTTCGAGCCCGATACCCGCGTTGCCTTTGCGGACATGGAGGAACTCGACAGGTGGGCGCTCGTCCGTACAAACAGGCTTGTCGAAAAGTGCCTCGCGGCTTACGAAAGTTATGAGTTTTACAACGTGATCCATGCCGTTCACAAGTTCTGCGTCGTGGATATGTCAAATTTCTATCTCGATATAATAAAGGACAGGCTGTACTGTGAAAAGCGCGACAGCCTTCTCCGCCGCAGCGCTCAAAGCGCGATGTACGGGATACTGGATGCGATGGTGCGCCTTATTGCGCCGATCCTTGCCTTTACCTCGAACGAAATATGGCTCTCCATGAAGCACGACGGCAGCGCGAATCCCGAGCACGTCATGCTCAACGACATGCCGGAAATCAAGCCCGAATATGCTTTCAGCGGCGATGCCGAGGAGCGCTTTAACCTCATAATAGCTCTGCGCGACGATGTGAATAAGGCTCTGGAGCTTGCTCGCGGAGAAAAGACCATCGGCAAGCCTCTTGAGGCGACAGTCACCCTTTTCGTCTCCGACGCCGCCAAGCCGGAATTCTTCAAGATTGCCGAGATGCCGCTTTCTATGCTTTTTATCGTATCCGAAACGAAAATCGTTTACGGCGATGGCGCGGGCTACGAGGGCGACGAGTTCAAGGGCGTGACAATCCGTGTCGAGCCCTGCACAGCGCCTAAATGCGTGCGCTGCTGGATGCATGACAGTCACGTCGGCGAAAACCGCGAGCACCCCGAACTTTGCCCGCGCTGTGCTGCAGCCGTTTCCGAATAAAGGCGGGACAGCTCTCCCCCGAACAAAAAGATATGCTCCGCGGCGTGCGCGGAGGCAATACAATTTTCAGGAGGTACCTGCTATGCTCTATGCAATCGTTGCGGTAATCATCCTAATACTCGATCAGGCTACTAAATACTGGACTAACCTCCACCTTGCCGAAGGCGCGTCCTCGCCCTTTATACCCGGCTTCATACAGTTAACAAATGTTCACAATACAGGCGCAGCCTTCAGCTTCCTTGAGGGCGGCCGCTGGTTCTTCGTAGCGCTGACGCTTGTAGTCACGATAGCCGTTATCGTTCTTCTCTCAAAGGACATAATTAAAGGCAAGCTTGGCCGCTGGATGCTAGTTCTGGTTGTCGCCGGCGGTCTCGGTAACTGTATCGACCGCGCTCTCTACGGCTATGTTGTGGATATGTTCCAGTTCCAATTTAAGATTTTCGGCGGAGATTTCGCGATTTTCAATGTCTCGGATATCTTCATTACGGTATGCGGTCTCATTTTCTGCATCTATCTTATCTTCCACAAGGAACCTGAGAAAGCGGCTCCCTCCGTTAGGACTCCGCCACGTACAATGCCTTCAGATCATTCCGCCAGAGCGGATTATATTACCCAGCTCAAAAAGCCCGTGGTCGAAGGGCGCAGGAGCATCGAAGCGGAGCGTGCCGCGAAAGCTGCGGAGGCCGTTGCCGCCCACAATTCCGAGGGCGTCGTTACAGACTGGAACATTCCCGATTTCGCGTCGGACAAGGCCCTCGAAGCTAAGCCCGAGTCCACGCCGAAGCCGGCCGCCGAAAAACCTTTAGTCCCCGATCCTGGTCCATCCTCCACGGAGACGGACTTTGACACTGTTTTCAAGGAGCCGTCCAAACCGGCAAAAAAGAGCGACTCCGATTTCAGCCTTGAGGACATTATCGCGGAGTTCAAGGACAAATGACAGACACATATACGATTAAAGCAAAGGAGAGCGGCGAACGTATCGACGCTCTCCTTGCGCAAGAAATAGACGATCTGACGCGGTCACAGGCGGCCCGCTTAATTGAAGAGGGAAAGGTTACCCTGAACTGCGCCTCGATAAGAAAAAATCACCGCGTAGCGGCGGGCGAGGTTTTCGTCGTTGAAATTCCTGAGGCCGAGGACACAGAAATTGAAGCCGAAAACATCCCTCTTGACATTGCTTATGAGGACGACGACCTTATTGTCGTGAATAAGCCAAGGGGCATGGTCGTCCACCCCGCTCCGGGACATACTACCGGGACTCTCGTGAACGCCCTGCTATGGCACTGCGGAGACAGCCTTTCGGGTATTGGCGGGGAAAAGCGTCCGGGTATCGTTCACAGGATCGATATGGACACTTCCGGTCTGCTCATAGCCGCAAAAAACGATTATGCGCACCGCTTTCTTTCGGCGCAGCTCGTGGATCACAGCCTTTCGCGCACCTATGAAGCCGTCGTTATCGGCAGGATAAGGGATGACAAGGGGACGATTGACGCACCGATCGGCCGCCACCACTCGGACAGAAAGCGCATGGCGGTAACGGACAGAAATTCCCGGAGCGCCGTCACCCATTATGAGGTTATAGCGCGGTATAACGGATACACTCACATCAGGTGCTTTCTTGAAACAGGACGCACCCACCAGATAAGGGTGCACATGGCCTACATCGGCCACCCGCTGCTTGGCGACGAGGTCTACGGACGTAAAGGCCGGGAAAAGGGGATCGAAGGCCAGTGCCTGCACGCTCGCACTCTGCGCTTCATACATCCACGTACAAATAAAAGCCGTGAGGTGACAAGCGAGCTTCCGCCTTATTTCACGGAGGTTCTTTCGCGTCTCGGAGAAAAAACCGGATAAATGGCAACCCCTCGGAACATGATGTTCCGAGGGGTTTTTGCATCTATGAATGCTGAGGTACTATTTTAAAGCCCTGCGCCCTGAGCGCTTCCCTTATTGCCTCAATCTGAGCATTGTCGCGTGTCTCCAGCTGAAGGGTCAGAAAACAGGAGTTTATTGCCATGTTCTCCTCGCTCCTGTTGTAGTGTACGGAAACAACGTTGCCGCCCTGCTCCGCGATGATTTTCGAAACCAGCTCAAGCTGGCCCGGTTTGTCGGTCAGTGCCACACAGAGGTTCGCAAAACGCCCGGCTCTCAGAAGCCCGCGGGTAATAACCCTGCTCAAGATGTTGACGTCAATATTCCCACCGCTCACCAGGCAAACTGCCTTCTTGCCTTTTATATCCACCTTATCGAACATTGCCGCCGCCACTGCGACTGCCCCCGCTCCTTCAGCAATCAGCTTCTGCCGCTCGATTAGCGCGAGCACCGCTGTCGCGACCTCGTCATCCGTCACTGTTACAACTTCGTCGACATATCTTGAAACAAGCTCGAAAGTAAGATCGCCGGGACGCTTTACAGCTATGCCGTCGGCAAAGGTCGCGACGCCCGGCAGCTCCTCTATTTTTCCGCAGCACATTGAATTTGCCATCGAGGCCGCGCCTGAAACCTGCACGCCGTAGACCTTGCATTTCGGATTCAGCGACTTTATGGCAAAGGCTACCCCCGAAATCAGTCCTCCGCCGCCGATGGGCACTATGACGGCGTCCAAATCGGGAAGCTGTTCCAGAAGCTCAAGCCCGATCGTTCCCTGTCCCGCAATCACATCCTCGTCGTCAAAGGGATGAATAAAGACCCGCCCCTCGTTTTTTTCAAGCTCCCTTGCTTTTGCATAGGCGTCGTCATAGACGCCGTTGACCAGAACGACCTCCGCGCCGTAGCCCTTTGTCGCTTCGATTTTGCTGATGGGTGCGGAATCCGGCAGGCATATTTTCGAGGATATGCCCTCCATCGAGGCCGCCCTTGCGACTCCCTGGGCATGGTTTCCAGCGCTACAGGCTATTACTCCGCGTGACTTTTCCTCAGCCGAGAGCTGGCAGATCTTATAATAAGCGCCGCGCACCTTGAAAGATCCGGTAACCTGCAGATTCTCGGTCTTTAGATAGACCTCGCCCGCGGAGGGGATGTTCGGCGCGTATATAAGGTCTGTCCGGCGTATGGTATTCTTCATCGTAAACGCGGCATGATAAACTTTATCAAGAGTCAGCATATTATCTCCTTTTCAATTAATCCCCGTATAATAAAAAAACTCCGTCTCTGATAAGAGACGGAGGTAATCCGCGGTACCACTCTTGTTGCTCCCGAAAAGGAGCCGCTCATAGACGCCTGTCAGCGTCCGCTTCTGTAACGGGAAGACCCGGTATTGCTTACTGTAAGTTCGGCAAACGACTTGGGGGTGATTTGTCATCGGCTGCAGCTGCCGTATCGCACCAAACTACGGCTCTCTTGAAACTGCGGACGCCGATCCCCGTCCCCTTCAACGTCTTTTATGTATTCATATTGCTAAAGTAAGTATGGGCTAAATATATCGATTTTTTGTCCGCTTGTCAATAGGCAGTTTAAATCATCTTTACCTGGGCGCGTGCTCCGTTTCGGTCAAAATCGTACAACGCCTAAATCCTTTCATATACGCAGAAACGATATTTCAGTCCCTCAAACTCTTTTTCCTCGCCCACCTCGCTTAATCTCCAGTCGGGCAGGCTGTCAAGATCGGGGAAAAATCTGTCTGCCTCAGCGCGTCTGATCACCTTCGTGACAAAAGCCTTCTCGCAAAACGGGAGCATCGCACGGTAAACCTCGCTGCCGCCAACCACATAAACATCGTCCTCCTTAAGCTCAGAAAGCAACTCCAGCGCCTGTACCGGCGAGTGGACGACCTCTGCACCCTCTACCGTATAGCTTTCATTCGTCGAAATAATTATGTTCCTTCTATTCTTCAGTGGAGCACCGTTCGGGAAGGACTCGAGCGTGTTCCGCCCCATTATAATCGTTTTGCCTGACGTTTTTTCACGAAAATACCTCATGTCTTCCGGAATTGAGAAAAGTAGGGCGTTATCCTTGCCTATGCCCCAGTTTTTGCTGACTGCTACTATTGCGTACATAGGGTCCTCCATTTTGCCTGTGATATGCTTTTGAATACTTTTGAGTCAGACAGCGACAGGAATTATATCACTGAACTCGTTATATTTGTAATCTTCAAGCGAAAAACTGTCACGAGTAAACTTATAAAAATCGTTAACGCTCTCATCAAGCCTGAATTTCGGCGCTTTCATGGGTTCGGCGGCGAGCATTTTCTTAATGAGAGGGATATGGCGGTCATAAATATGCGCGTCCGCGATGACATGAATCATCTCTCCGGCCTTCAGGCCCGAAACCTGTGCGAACATATGGGTCAGCACAGCATACTGACAGACGTTCCAATTATTTGCCGCAAGCATATCTTGGGAGCGCTGGTTCAAAATACTGTTCAGGGTGTTTCCCGATACGTTGAAGGTCATCGAATAGGCACAAGGATACAGAGCCATCTCCGAAAGATCTGCAAAGTTATAAATATTAGTCATTATCCTGCGGCTTGCGGGATTATGCTTTAAGTCGTAAATCGCCCTGTCTACCTGGTCCATATCACCCTCGGGATAGTGGTGCTTAATACCGAGCTGATAGCCGTAGGCCTTGCCGATACTCCCCTTTTCGTCCGCCCACTGGTCCCAGACCCTTGTGCGCAGCTCATGAACATTATTGGACTTAGCTTGCCAAATCCACAGCAGCTCGTCCACCGCGGATTTCAAAAA
>JAYFQM010000038.1:0-61273 GCA_034927185.1 Oscillospiraceae bacterium
GGCGACGTTCCCGTGTCAACTACATTCTTCCGGTTTATCCGGTAATCTACGTTCCAGTTGTCTTCTGTCCACTTGTAGTCGCGCGGCGTTACTTTTGTTGTGATATCACTGATAACGGGCTTTTTGGAGCAAAGCTTCTGGCCGAGCTGTATCGCGTTCATCGGACAGTTTTCTACGCACTGCCCGCAGGCAACGCAGTTTTCTTTATTGACTTTAGCAACGTAGTTCGAACGGGACATATCGTTATTCTTGAACATCGTGCTTGTGCGCAAAGCATAGCAGCTGCAGCCGCAGCAGTTACAGATCGCGTGCGTCTTGCCGGAGCCGTCGGTGTTAGGTATCTGATGCATAAGCCCGTTTTCTTCGGCTCTTCTGATGATTTCATCAGCTTCCTGCCTTGTAATTTCGCGGCCTCGGCCTGTACGTATGTAATACTCGGCGGCGTGGTCAAGCTGAATGCACATATCCTCTTTAAGATGGCCGCACCCCTGTCCGAGAATCTCTCTGGATGTGCGGCAGGAACAGTTTGAAACTGAGATCTTATGCGCCGCGTCCAGATATTTGGACACTTCTTCATAAGAACAGGCATGTGAATTGCCGTCTATTGCCTTTTCGATAGGAATGACGCGCATCAGGCCGACCCCGACCGGGAACGCTCCGGAGGATTTAGGCCCGCGGATTCTGCCGTAAGCCTCGAAAGCCTCGGCGATCTGGGGGTATTTATAGGGATTTGTCGGATGGTTCGTCATCATTTCCATGATACCGGGTATCCACGAGTCATACCAGAAAACATCAACCCCATCGATGTTGTTGACAAAGCAGACGCCCGCGTCTGCAAGCTCGTACAGGCAGCGCTTTGTGGTTTCGAGGTCCTTGCCGCTGGCCTTTGCAATCTCCTCCGCGGATTTGCGCACACGGAAATCCATTCCCATTGCAACTTCGGCCATTTCATCTGTCACGACCGGCTCAAGTATCATGTATTCCGGATCATCCCATTTATAGGATGCCGTCATGCCGGACTTCTGCCCGTTCTTTTTGTTGCCCACCTTATTGGCAAATTCCAGAACCTTTTGCTTGTGCTCCATACTTTTCAACCTCTCATTGATCTTTTAAGCCACCACGGCTGGTTTTGTGCGGGCGCCGTTTGCCGCTTAAAATAAATTAAAAATTTAACACTGTGTTGCAGTAGTACTGGTATGTTTACCAAACCAACAACTGCCCATACCTATTCTAATTATAAAATAGCATGCCCGGTGGGGGGTGTCAATATTTCTTGATTATTCAATATTATTTTCAGTAATATTGCTTGCAATCCCACTTCGGATTATGGTATAATACCTACGTGGTACGTGGTTGTACCATATTAATTCGGAGGACTGGCCAATGGAATTTTCAAGACTTAACGCACCATCGCTCAAAGAGCTGTTCATCGAGCAGCTGGAAAACATGATTTTATCCGGAAAGCTGGCTATCGGAGAAAAGCTGCCTTCAGAAAGGGAACTTGCCGAATCCATGCATATCAGCCGCAGCGTAGTAAATGCCGGCCTTGCCGAAATCGCGGATAAGGGCTTTTTAGAAATTGTGCCGCGCAGCGGGACCTATGTCGCGGACTTTCACAAAAAAGGCAAGCTGGATACCCTTGTATCTATTATGAAATTTAACGGCGGTACTTTGCCGGATTCCGACATTCTTTCAATCCTCCAAATACGCAAGGTACTGACGGCTCTTGCGCTGGACCTCGCAATACCCAGAATAACGGACGAAGAGGTCAAGCAGCTTTTTAAATGCTCCGCTCAGCTCGACAAAACAGACGACAGCTCAAAAGCGGCGGAGCTTGTCTTTGAATTCGACCATCTGCTGTGCGGCTTTTCCGGCAACACGCTGCTTCCGCTCATATTCTATTCGTTCAAAGCCCCGAATACGACCCTGTTCGAAAGGTTTTTCAGGCTTCACGGCTTTGACGCAATGCGCAGGCGCACGGACGCTCTCTGCACAGCTATTCGAGCGAGGGACCTTATCACCGCAAAGGATGTCATGGTCCGATCGGTTGAGGAAACAATATCGGGGAGCACAAGAATATACCGATAAAAAAAGATACGCGGCGGAGGAATTAATTCTCAGCTGCGTATCTTTTGTCACTTTTCAGTAACATAAAGCCTTTTAATCGTTTTTCCGGGTCTTCTCCTGAGTAGGATTGTCTCGCCTGACGCCCATTTTTGCAGGTTCGCGGAAAGACAAGCTCCTCCGCTTTTATAAACTGCCGTCCTCACGGCTCTATTTTGTGCCGTGTCGCGCGAAATCCATCAGATATCTGCCGTAATCCGACATCTGAATCTTTTCCGCAACCGAGAGAAGCTTTTCGCATGAAATCAGCCCAGTTTTGTAGGCAACCTCCTCAAGACAGCCGATCTCCTCCCCGGTAGAGCTCTTATAGTCGCGAATCGCGCAGGCGGCGTCCAGCAGAGAACTGGAATTGCCCGTATCAAACCAAGTGACCTCCTTATCGAGCGGTACGACTTGGAGCTCGCCCATTTCGAGATACGCGCTGTTGACCGAGGTTATTTCAAGCTCGCCTCTTGCCGAGGGCCGGACTTTTTTCGCTATCTCGATAACTCTGTTATCGTAAAAATAAAGTCCGGGTATGATATAGTTCGATTTCGGATGCTGAGGCTTCTCCTCTATGCTGATGACTTTGCCGCCGTTGTCGAATTCGACGACTCCGAATGGTCTGGGATCCTCCATAAAGCAGCCGAATACTGTGGCACCGGCTTTGCTTTGTCTTGCCTCCATCAGCTTTTCATGCAGGTTTTTCCCAAAAAATATGTTGTCGCCAAGCGCGAGACAGGAACTGTCGCCGTCTAAAAAGTCAGCTCCTATAATAAATGCGTCGGCTATGCCCTTTCTCTCGAACTGCCGGATATAAGTTATTTTTGCCCCGAAGCTGTCGCCGTTTCCCAAAAGATGCTCGAACTGTGCCTGATCGTCCGGCGGTACTATTATCAGAATTTCCGTAATCCCCATTTCGAGCAGCAGGGAAAGCGGATAATAAATCATCGGTTTATCATAAACAGGCAGAAGCGGCTTGCAAACCGAATGTGTTATCGGATAAAGGCGGGTGCCCTTACCCGCGGCAAGAATTATTCCTTTCATTTTGACCTCCAAAATCGCAAAATGCGGATATGCAGTCCGAGTATATCACAACAACCGGATAGTTCAAGTTATGATCGCATGCTTAGAATAAATGTCAGGCAGACCCTTCAAGGTTCAAAGGCAGGTATCTGAATCGATACCTGCCTAAAAATTTTGTTATTTCCCCGCGTTCATAGCAAGGTAGGCATTTATAAAACCGTCGATATCCCCGTCCATAACGGCGCCGATATTTCCGTTTTCATAATTTGTCCGGTGATCCTTCGCAAGCGTATATGGCATAAAAACATAGGAACGGATCTGCGATCCCCACTCTATCTTCATCTGAACGCCCTTAATATCGTCGATTTTCTCGAGATGCTGGCGTTCCTTGATTTCGGCAAGACGGGCCCTGAGCATGCTCATGGCGTATTCTCGGTTCTGGTGCTGGCTGCGCTCCGTCTGGCACGAAACAACGACCCCGGAGGGGATGTGCGTAATTCTTATCGCGCTTTCCGTTTTGTTGATGTGCTGGCCGCCCGCGCCGGAGCTTCTGTAAGTATCGACCTTCAGGTCCTCCGGCCGTATTTCTATTTCCGCTTCGTCTGTTATCTGCGGCATTACCTCAACCGCCGCAAAGCTCGTATGCCTTCTTCCGGAAGCGTCGAAGGGAGAGATGCGCACAAGCCTGTGTATGCCATTTTCGCTTTTCAGGTAGCCGTAAGCATTTTCACCCTCGATAGAAATCGTCGCGCTCTTGATGCCCGCCTCGTCTCCGTCCAGATAGTCCAGCGTTTTGCAGGCAAAACCGTGTCTGTCTGCCCATCGCTGATACATACGCAGGAGCATCTGCGTCCAGTCCTGCGCCTCGGTTCCGCCCGCTCCCGCGTGGAAGGACAGAATCGCGCCCAGAGAGTCGTACTCTCCGGAAAGAAGCGTGGCAAGGCGCGCATCCTCAAGCTTCTTTTCCAAAGCGGCAAAGCCTCGGACCAACTCATCCAGCATAGACTCGTCGTTTTCCTCGATAGCCATTTCGCAGATTGTGTAGAGGTCATTGAAAGCGTCCTGCATTTTTTGAAATTCTTCGCACTTAGCTTTAAGCTGCTTTGTTCTTTTCAGAACCATCTGCGAATTTTCAAGGTCCTCCCAGAAGCCTTCCTCTTCGGCCTGCCTCTCAAGTTCGGCAGTTTCCTTGCGCGCGTCCTCAAGCTTGAGGGCAACACCCAAGTCATCAAGCATGGGCCTGATATTATTTAGTTTAACTTTGTATTCTTCAAATTCGAGCATATAAAAATTCATTCCTTCTACAATATATACCGTATAGTATATACAATTAGTATCGCCTTGTAAATATCTTTTGAAGTCATGGACGGAAATGGTGAAATTAATTCAAAAAGTTTCTGTTTGCACTTTTAATTGGATTTTATATTTGTTATAATGGCTTTGATAAGCAGCGGGCGCTTGCGCGTCCTGGAGAAAAACAAACAGAGAGGACGATTAAAAGTGATTTCACACGGCAAAGAAATCAAGGTTTTCGCCGGGAACTCGAACCCAGTTCTCGCACAGGGGATATGTAAAAAGCTCGATATTGAGCTTGGAAAATCGGTTGCAACGGCATTTTCGGACGGTGAGATATCGATCTCCATCAATGAGCCCGTTCGCGGCGCCGATGTTTTCATCGTGCAGTCTACCTGCGGTCCGGTGAACAATAACCTGATGGAAATGCTCATTATGATAGACGCCATGCGAAGGGCGTCCGCCGGACGTATTACGGCCGTCATGCCATATTTCGGGTATGGCCGTCAGGACAGAAAGGCGAAAAGCCGCGATCCCATTTCGGCCAAGCTTGTGGCAAATCTCATCACCAAAGCGGGAGCTGACAGAGTCCTTACAATGGACCTTCATGCCTCTCAGATCCAAGGCTTCTTCGATATTCCCGTGGACAACCTGATGGGAAGCCCCCTGTTCGCAAACTACTACATCAACCAGTTCGGGGCCTGTAACGGCGACTGCATCGTCGTCTCGCCGGACGTCGGTAGCGTTGCGAGAGCCAGAAAGTTTTCCCAGAAGCTGGGCATGAACTTTGCGATCGTGGATAAGCGCCGCGACATGGCCAACAGCTCGGAGGTAATGAATATCATAGGCGACGTCAGGGGCAAAACCGTCATCATGCTCGACGATATGGTCGATACGGCTGGAAGTCTATGCGGAGCGGCAAAGGCCCTCATAGACATGGGCGGAGCAAAAGAAATCTATGCGTGCGCGTCTCACGGCGTCCTCTCCGGGCCTGCTATCGAACGCATTGAGGAAAGCTACATCAAAGAACTCGTCCTGCTCGATACCATACCTTACCCCGCCAAGAAAACGTGCAAGAAGATAAAATATCTTTCCGTCGATTCTCTCTTTGCCGAGGCCATAGGACGCATATATGAGGAAGTTTCCATCTCCTCGCTTTTCGACTGATTTTTTGTTTTGCCTGCGATAATCTGTTTGACGGTACAAAATCGTCCGCGGACTCCGATTTAGGGAGCCACCGCGAAGCTTCGTTTTGTCAGGCGGCGAAAGGACATATACGGTTATGCTTTTTAAGAACCCGTCAGGCGGCGCGGAATGGATGGTCGTTTTCCTGGGAAACCCCGGTCCCAAATATGCCGGGTCCCGCCATAACGTCGGCTTTTTCTCGGCGGACAAGCTGGAAAAGCTTGAGAACATAAAAATCGGCAAACTTCGTTTCAACGCGCTGACCGCCCTGTGTACTCTCGGCGGGAAAAAGACGTTGCTTATGAAACCTCAGACCTATATGAATCTTTCCGGTAACGCCGTGGCTCCCGCCGTGGCTTACTATAAGATTCCAGCCGAGCGTGTCATCGTCGTCTGCGACGACATCGCGCTTCCCGTAGGAAAGCTCCGCATTAGAGCAAAGGGCTCAAGCGGCGGGCATAACGGGCTGAAAAGCATTATATCCGCCCTTGGAACCGAAGAATTCCCGCGCATCAAAATCGGTGTCGGTGCTCCTCCCCGGAACGAAACCGAGGACGATATGGTAAACTGGGTCTTGGGGATTTTTCACGGCGCTGAAGCGGACACGATTTCGGAAGCGTGCGAAAGCGCGGCTAAGGCCGTCTCCGTCATTATTGCCGATGGTATGGACAGAGCCATGAATATCTACAACTGATAGCTGACAGCGGGAGCATACTCCCGCTGTTTTAATAAAAATCCGCGATTGCGTCTACCAAATCAGTGCAAAGGCTGTGACAGCATGAAAAAAGAGCAGCTCGATGTTTTTTCCGAGAGTTTTTCAGCCGGCAAATGCTCTCGCGCCGGCGATTATCTCGGCTCTCATATAACGCAGGACGGCGCAGTTTTTCGCGTCTGGGCTCCGAACGCGCTCAAGGTCTCCGTCGCGGGGGATTTTAACGACTGGTCGCCCACAGCCTCTCCCATGTCCTGTATAGGAGGAGGTATCTGGGAGGCCGAGCTCAAGGGCGTTAACGTTCTGTCATCCTATAAATTCGCCATTTACGCAAGGGACGGGCAGACGCTTTGGAAATCCGATCCTTACGGTAAATATTCAGAGCTTCGCCCTTCTTCGGCTTCAAGGCTCTACGAGCTGGAAGGCTATCGCTGGGGCGACGACAAATGGCTTGAATACCGGCGCGGTCATAAGGTCTACGGCAATCCGCTTAACATATATGAAATCCATGCCGGGTCCTGGAAAATAGGGAAAAACGGGGAATTTCTGAGCTACCGCGAGCTCGCCGCGGAGCTCGTACCGTATGTTAAACGAATGGGCTTTACACATATCGAGCTTATGCCGGTGACAGAATACCCGTATGACGGCTCGTGGGGCTATCAGTGCACGGGCTATTTTGCAGCGACCTCCAGATACGGTACACCGCATGACCTGATGAGCTTTATTGACGCCTGTCATAAGGCCGGACTCGGTGTTATTATGGACTGGGTCCCAGCACACTTTCCGAAAGACCCCCATGGTCTCGTCGAATTTGACGGCGGAAGGCTCTACGAGGATTCCGACCCCGTCATGGCGGAACATCCGAGCTGGGGTACGCGGATATTCGATTTCGCAAAGGGCGGCGTCCGAAGCTTTCTCATTTCCTCCGCGCTGTTCTGGCTTGAAAAATACCATATGGACGGCCTGCGCGTGGACGCAGTCGCTTCCATGCTCTACCTTGATTATGACAGGAAGAAGGGTAAATGGAAGCCCAATAGCTTAGGCGGGAGGGAAAACCTCAGCGCTGTGGACTTTATCAGGGAACTGAACAAGGCCTGCTTTGCCTTTGACGACAGCGTTCTGATGATCGCGGAGGAAAGCACCGCATGGCCGCTTGTCACGGCTCCGACAGACGCGGGAGGACTCGGCTTTAATCTCAAATGGAACATGGGCTGGATGAACGACAGCCTTCGCTACCTTAAAACAGACCCATATTTCCGCGCAGGCTGTCATCACGACCTCACCTTTTCGCTTATGTACGCTTTTTCCGAAAACTTCATTCTCCCGATCTCTCACGACGAGGTTGTGCATATGAAAGGCTCGCTCATGGGGAAGGCTCCCGGCACGCCCGCGCAGAAATTTGCCGGTGTTAGGGCTTTCTGGGCCTATATGCTGGCCCATCCCGGAAAAAAGCTGCTGTTCATGGGTACGGAACTCGGGCAGACGAGCGAATGGGATTTCGAATCTGCCCTTCCGTGGGATCTGCTGGAAAATCCGGAAAATTCGGCGCAAAACCTTTTTTTCCGTGAAAGCAGCAGGTTTTACCGCTTAAACCATCCGCTCTGGGACCTCGATTTTGACAGCCGCGGCTTCAGGTGGATCTGCGCCGACGAGAGCATCAGGAACATCATCGGCTTTATAAGGAAGGACCGTTCAGGGCGTGAGCTCGTTTTTGTCTGCAATTTTTCTGGCGCGCACTCCGGCAATTTCCGTCTGGGTGTCACCGGCCCCGGAAAGTACAGGGTTCTGCTCTCTACCGACGAGGAGAGCTTCGGCGGAGCAGGAGAACTTTGTTCCGGCATGGACTTCACTGTCGATAAAACGCCACATCACGGCTTATCTCATTCGATTTTAATAGATATTCCTCCACTTACCGCTGTTTTTTTGCACAGAACCAGAACCTGACTACCACTTTAATTTTTCGGTCATCATATACCCGGCCGCGCAATATAGTACAGTATCAATCAGAATCGGAGGCTCGCTTATGAAAAAGGAGTGTATCGCAATGCTTCTCGCAGGCGGACAGGGCTCAAGGCTCTACGCTTTGACGAGCAGGGCGGCAAAACCCATCATGCCCTTCGGCGGCAAATACAGGATAATCGATTTTCCCCTCTCCAACTGTGCAAATTCAGGCATTAATGTCGTCGGCGTGCTCACGCAATATCAGCCACTCCAGCTCAACAGCTATATTGGTAGCGGCCAGCCCTGGGATATGGACATATCGCGAGGGGGAGTTTATATTCTTCCTCCCTACCAGAGTGCAGGGGCAAAGGGTGAATGGTTCTCCGGAACCGCTAACGCCATTTACCAAAATATTGCCTTCGTAGACATGTGGGAACCCGAATATGTACTCATATTGAGCGGCGACCATATTTATAAAATGGACTATGCGGACATGCTCGAGCAACACAAGGAGCACGGCGCGGACTGTACAATAGCAGTCATTCAGGTCCCCATGGAGGAGGCTTCACGTTTTGGTATTATGTCAACCGACGAGAACGGGTTTATTAGCAAATTCGCGGAGAAGCCCCAAAAGCCGGAGAGCGATCTTGCTTCCATGGGTATTTACATATTCAAATGGCAGAAGCTTAAAAAATATCTTATTGAAGACGAGCAGGACCAGAAATCGGAAAAGGATTTTGGCAAAAACATCATTCCTAATATGCTGGCATCCGGAGAAAAGCTTTGGGCTTATTCCTTCAGCGGCTACTGGCGCGACGTAGGAACGATAGACAGCCTCTGGGAATCGAATATGGATATGCTGGCACCGGCGCTTATCGATCTTTATGACCGCACGTGGCCAATAAGAAGCAGGAGCCCCATAAAGCCTCCGCAATATGTCGGAGAAAGCGCCGAGATACGCCACAGCATTATAACCGAGGGCTGCGATATACGCGGTACCGTATCGAACTCCGTTTTGAGCAGCGGCGTCTTTGTCGCGGAGGGTTCCGTAGTCAATTACAGTATATTGATGCCGGGCTGCCGTATCGGGAAAAATGCCTCAGTGGAATACTCAATTATAGGCGAAAACGCCGTAATCGGCGAGGGAGCCGCAGTCGGTTCTCCCCCGAACGGTATGACCGACATTAAAATCGCAACCTGCGGACCCGACACCACGGTCGGAGAAGGCGCGAGAGTTGAAGCGGGCGCAATGATTTACGCGGACTGGAGGAACAAATGATGGCTGATCTGCACGGACTGATTTATGCTTACCACTCCTCGCCCGCGCTTGGCGAGCTGGTTGTTCCGCGTACCAGTGCCTCCCTGCCCTTTTGCTCGCGCTATAGGCTCATAGATTTCGCGCTTTCGTCGATGACAAACGCGGGCGTGCGCGATGTCGGCGTAATTATGCAGCGCGATTACCAGTCGCTTCTTGACCACATGGGAAGCGGTAAGGACTGGGATCTCAGCCGTTTGAGCGGCGGTCTCCGGCTTCTTCCTCCCTTCGGCATGCATGACAGCCATATCGGCGAATACAAGGGCGGTATGGAGGCTCTTCTGGCAGTCAGAACATATATAAGCGGCATCCAGCAGAACCATATCGTCATTTTCCGCGGCGATCTGGCAGCTAATATTGACCTGAAGGATGTTTTCGAAGCCCACCTCAACTCCGGCTGCGAGATTACGGCCGTCTGCGCGGAAAACGCCTGTAAGGGCGGCGGAGATATCCGTTTCGTTCCCGACACCCCCGGAACATCTAAAAAAATGCAGTTTTCAAATTCCGGCAAAAACGGCGCTCTGGCGTCTATCGAGGTTTACATAATTAACAAAGCTCTCCTGCTAGACATGATCGAGTGGTGCCGGTCGAACGGGAAGCTGCACTTTCACAGGGACGCTCTGGCGCACTATCTAGGAGAAGGCGGAACCGTCGGGCTATACGTCCATAAAGGCTACACGGCACGTATCTGCTCCGTTTCGGACTATTACAGCGCAAATATGGATATGCTCAAAGCCGAAAACAGAAACGACCTCTTTAACGGCGAAAGACCTGTCTATACAAAGGGCCGCAGCAGCGTTTCCACTTATTACGGGGAGAACGCCTTCTGCAAAAACTCTCTCGTGGCGGACGGCTGCTATATTGAGGGTACGCTTACTAGTTGCGTCCTGTTCCGCGGCGTCCGTGTTAAAAAGGGTGCGGTACTTAAAAACTGCGTCCTGATGCAGGATTCGATAGTCGGAGAGAATGTTTCTCTCAGTTACGTAATTTCAGATAAATATACGGTGCTTACGGACAGGCTTGTGCTTTCGGGCAGCGGTGCACTTCCAATTATCGTGCCGAAGTGCAGAATCATATGATAAACGGAACCCGAATTCAGAAGGGAGACGATGATATGAAAGTTCTTTATGCGGTCAGCGAGGCCGTTCCTTGTGTGAAAACCGGCGGTCTTGCGGACGTTGCCGGTTCTCTTCCGAAGGCGCTCCGAGAGCAGGGCGCGGACGTCCGCGTTGTACTCCCGCTGTACGGCTCCATCGGGAGTGAGTGGCGGCTAAAAATGAACTTCTGTTTTTATACCTTTATTAATTTGGCGTGGCGCAGGCAGTATTGCGGTGTGTTCAGCCTCGAATACGACGGTCTTGTCTGGTATTTTATCGACAACGAGTATTACTTCAAGCGCGACGGCATTTACGGCTGCTTTGACGACGGAGAGCGCTTCGCATTTTTTTCAAGGGCCGTGCTTGATGTTCTGCCCCTCCTCGATTGGCAGCCTGAAATCATCAGCTGCAACGACTGGCAGACCGCGCTTATACCGATTTATGCTGCTCAGGATGGCGGTGGAATTAAAACAGTTTTCACCATTCATAACATCGAATATCAGGGGCGTTTCGGCACGGAGTGCCTGAGTGACGTTTTCGGACTTTCCGATGAGCTTTTCAGTGGAGGCATCCTGCGCTATGAGGATGGCCTAAACCTTATGAAAGGAGCAATCTACAAGGCGGATCGGGTCACTACCGTCAGCCCGAGCTACGCACACGAGCTTCACGATCCGTTTTTTGCAAACGGCCTGGACAGGGTCGTCGAGGACAACGCCTATAAGCTGACCGGTATCCTCAACGGTCTTGATACCGTGAGATACGACCCCATGACGGACGTAAATCTCTCCAAAAATTACGGGCCAGATAAGCCGGAGGGAAAGGCTGCGTGCCGGGTCGCACTCTGCCGCGAGCTGGGGCTTGAAGAAAGCGACACACCGATAATAGCCTGCGTTTCAAGACTCGTCAGTCACAAAGGCTTCGATCTTGTCGAGGCAGCGTTTGACAGGATCGTCTCGCGGGGGGCAAAATTTATCATTCTCGGAACAGGCGAAGAAAAGTATGAGAGCTTCTTCCGCCGGGCTGAGGATCAATATAAAGGCAGAGTCTCAGCGAACATCATGTACTCGGATAAGCGGGCGTCACTTATATATGCCGGAGCGGACATGATGCTCATGCCATCCCGGAGTGAACCCTGCGGTCTGACACAGATGATTGCAATGCGCTACGGTACGGTACCGGTCGTCCGTGAAGTCGGAGGACTTCGTGACAGTGTCCGTCCCTATCCGTCTGAGGATTCGACCGGCTTCACTTTCTGCTGGTACTCTGCGGACGATATGGCTAGCGTTCTCGGCTACGCTATTGACATCTGGTATGACAAAGACAAGTGGAGCGAGCTGGTTGCGAGGGATATGTCGGAGGATCTCTCCTGGAGCCGTTCTGCAAACGAGTATAAAAAGATATATGAATCTCTGATATAGACAGTTTTGGCAAGTGTTTGTCCTGATAGGACAGGGAAAGGAAAAGCATATGACCCCAATCAGCAAAAATGAGCTCAAATCCGCTATCGAGGATAAGCTTGAGGCTCATTACGGGAAAAAGGCGCTTGAAGCCGCGCCTTCCGAATTCTTCTGCGCGTGCGCGTCACTTCTGCGTGAGATGTATTCCCGTAGTCTCGTTCACGGCGACAGGAAAGACACAAGGCACATCCACTATCTTTCAATGGAGTTTCTTATGGGCCGCTCTCTGGAGAAGAACGCCTTTAATCTTGGCATACTCGACGAACTTTACGAGGTCCTGCGAGAGATGGGTATGGAGCCCGCGGATGTTTTCGAATCCGAGCCTGACGCCGGACTTGGCAACGGCGGCTTGGGAAGGCTTGCGGCCTGCTATATGGACAGCATGGCGACCCTTGGACTTCCGGCCACCGGCTACTCTCTATGCTACGAGCTCGGAATGTTCTGCCAGAAAATAGTCAACTTCAAGCAGGTCGAAGTTGCCGACAGTTGGACGATCTCGGCCGACAGCTGGCTGGTACCCTGCTACGAGGATGCTGTCGAGGTACGCTTCGGCGGTACGTATGAGGAAAAGTGGGACTACAGCGGAAGATGCCGGACCGACATAAAGGGTTACACCTCCGTTCTAGCGGTTCCGCGCGACATGCTGATCTCCGGATATGCGTCCGACTGCGTCAACACGCTCAGGCTTTGGGACGCAAAATCGCCGAAATCTCTCGATATGCGCCTGTTTTCCGGCGGCGAATACCTGAAATCGTTGGAGCAGCGAACTATGGCCGAGGTCATAACAAAGGTGCTGTATCCCGCCGACGATAACATCGAGGGCAAGATACTCCGCATAAAGCAGCAGTATTTCTTCGTTTCAGCCACGGCCCAGTCTGTAGTCAAAAAACACCGAGCGAAATACGGCAGCGTTCGCAGCTTCCCGGAGCACCACGTTTTCCAGATAAATGATACCCATCCGACAATGATTATTCCCGAGCTAATGCGCATATTCATGGATGAGGACGGTCTTGGCTGGGAAGAGGCACTTGACCTTGTATCGAATTGTGTAGCCTATACAAACCATACGGTCATGTCCGAAGCGCTTGAGTCCTGGCCCCAGGAGCTGATCGAAGCTCAGCTTCCGCGTATATGGCAGATTATCCGGGAAATTGATACTCGTCACAGAAAGTATCTCGAAGAGAGATTCCGTGGCAACGATGAAGCCATTCTGCGAAACCTTATCGTAAGCGGCGGCAAGGTCAGAATGGCCAACATTTGTCTTGCGGTGTGCTTCAAAGTCAACGGGGTCTCAGCGATGCACAGCGAGATCCTTAAGCACAGCCTTTTCCGCGATATCTATTCCCAAAAGCCCGAAAAGTTTACGAATGTCACAAACGGCATCGACCACAGGCGGTGGCTTGCTCAGGTCAATCCCGAGTTGCACAATCTGGTTACCGAGCTTCTGGGCTCCGATTCCTATCTGCTGCATCCGGAGCAGATATCGAGGTTGGAGGGTTTTGCGTCTGACAAAGCCGTGCTTCAGAGGCTGGAGGAAATCAAACAGAGCAATAAGCACAGGCTCTGCGAATTTGTCAGAGAGACGAGCGGCGTGATACTTGATCCCGAAGCGATTTTTGACGTTCAGGTCAAGCGCCTCCACGAGTATAAGCGGCAGCTTCTCTGCGCCATGCTGATAATGGAGCTTCAGCATAGGATTCATGACGACCCGAACGCTGAGTTTCAGCCTCGCTGCTTCATCTTCGGGGCAAAGGCCGCGAGCAGCTACACAGCCGCGAAACGCATTATCAGCCTTCTGTGCTCGCTGGCGAACGAGGTCAACAGCGACCCCCTCTGTAAAGGAAAGCTTCAGGTTGTCTTTCTTGAAAACTACCGCGTATCGGTAGCTGAAAAGCTGATGCCCGCGGCTCAGGTTTCCGAACAGATTTCTACTGCCGGCAAAGAGGCAAGCGGAACCGGAAACATGAAGCTTATGATGAATGGAGCGATAACGATCGGCACCCTCGACGGTGCGAACGTGGAAATGCATGAGCATCTTGGCGATGAAAACATGTTCCTTTTTGGCCTGAACGCGGATGAGATTACGAATATGAAGGCTCGCGGTTACGACCCTCTTGCGATATACAACAATAACGACAGGCTCCGGCGCGTGATGAATCACATGAGCCTCGGCTTTCCGAACGGCGAGAGCTTTTCTGACCTTGTTTCAAAGCTCATCTACGGCGGCGATGATTATATGCTGCTTGCCGATTTTGATAGCTATGTGTCGGTTCACGATAATATGTATTCTATTATATCTGATTCAGATATGCGCTCTGCAATTTCGCTCCGAAATATCGCACGTAGCGGCATTTTTGCCGCCGACCGGGCTGTTTCGGAATATGCAAAAAACATCTGGGGCTTCTGAAATCATTATTTAAATCCGCAGACTATTGTCTGCGGATTTTTTATTGCCTTACGACCTAATATAACGCGTTTTTTAAACTCGTCCGAATATACTTCTAATATGAAAACTGTATATGCGGACGAAATGTTCCTTTTAAATCTGATAATCAATTATTTTATTATTCTGGCCACGGCAAAGCTTTGTGCCCTGCCGCTCAAGAGGCTTCGTTTTGCTTTTTCCGCCTCAGTCGGTGCTGCATATTCCGTGTCTCTGCTTTTCTCGGCGTTTCAGTTCCTGGCGTCGCCGATCCTCAAGCTAGCGCTAGGATTCTTGATGACGGTCGTTGCGTTCGGCGTTGAAAAAAACCTAATTAAGCCCTTTCTGGCTTTCATGGCTGTTTCGGCAGCTTTCGGCGGTGCGGTTTATGCGGCTTCGCTTCTGGCCGGACAGGACCTTGGGGACGGCCTTTACATAAATGCCTCCATGCGCGTACTTGCTCTTTCCTTCGCGGCCTGCTACTTTGTTTTGACAATTGTTTTCAAACGTTTTGCGCGCAGGCGCGGCCGCGAGCTTCGAAACGTTAAGGTGACGCTCTGCGGCAGAACAGCCGAATTCAAAGCTCTGCGCGATACGGGCAACGAGCTTTATGACCCTCTGAGTGGTTTGCCAGTTATGGTCATCGGCATAAATGAGGCCGGCAAGCTCCTGCCTGAGCCGTTGCTTAACGCGCTGAAAACCGGCGTACCGGAGTTCATACAGGCACTTGGAGCCGAAGACGTACTTTGCTCCAGGTTCCGCCTTGTGCCATATTCCTCCGTCGGTGTGAAAATTGCGCTTCTTCCCGTCTTCAGACCGGACTCGCTGTTGATCGACGGGGTTGACGAAAAAAACGCTCTGGTGGGGTTCTGTCCCATAATACTCTGCGGTAACAGTGAATATTCCGCTGTTATCTAAGATAAATGCCGCTGTTTTGCGGTAATAGTGGAAATTATCGTAATACGGGAGGTTAATATGGAAGGCCGCAAATCTTTAAGACTGTACTCAAGGATTTATTTTGCGCTTTTGGAAGCGCTCGTCAAAATCGGACTGCCGCCACCACCGGGTATCCACTATATTGGGGGGAGCGATATTCTTCCTCCTCCCCTATCGAAAAACGAGGAGCGTAAGGCGATCGAAGCTCTTGAACGCGGGGATGAAGCGGCCAAAAAAAAGCTTATTGAACACAATTTGCGCCTTGTCGTATATATCGCCAGACGCTTCGAGAACACCGGAGTCGGGCTTGAGGACCTAATTTCAATTGGTACTATAGGGCTTATCAAGGCCATAAACACCTTTATTTCCGAAAAGAAGATCAAGCTTGCGACATATGCTTCCCGCTGTGTGGAAAATGAAATCCTAATGTATTTGCGCAAAATCAGCGCGCTGAAAAGCGAAGTATCGCTAGACGAGCCCCTTAATACCGACTGGGACGGGAACGAGCTGCTCCTTTCAGACGTTCTCGGAACAGACGGTGACGAGGTTTCGCGCCCTCTTGAGGACGACGCAGACAAAAGGCTGCTTATGAACGCGGTAGACGGACTGGAGGAGCGGGAGCGCACGATAATCGTTATGCGCTTCGGACTCGGTGGCTCGACCGAGTATACTCAGAAAGAGGTCGCGGATATCATGGGTATCTCCCAGTCATACATAAGCCGCCTTGAAAAGCGAATAATTGTTCGCCTCCGACGTGAAATAG
Organism: Oscillospiraceae bacterium; assembly: GCA_034927185.1. GTDB lineage: Bacteria > Bacillota > Clostridia > Oscillospirales > Oscillospiraceae > UBA2658. The sequence goes on from JAYFQM010000038.1 coordinate 16,251, forward strand.
TCCGGCAGTCAAGATGATGAAAAAGCCGCGCCATAGGGCGCGGCTTTTTCATGAGCCTATCATATAGAGCTTTGCAAGTCCGCCGTCTGCCGTTTCGCGGTAATTTCTGTTCATGTCACGGCCCGTGTCGTACATCGTTTTGATTATAAGGTCAAGGGAAATCTTCCGTGTAAAGGTTAGAAAATTTGCGAGCGTTACGGCGTTTATTGCCCTCATCGCGGCAACCGCGTTCCTTTCTATGCATGGAATCTGCACAAGCCCGTAAATCGGGTCACAGGTCAGCCCCAGATGATGCTCGATCGCGATCTCCGCCGAGTATTCGATCTGGTCTATGCCCATGCCGAAAAGCTCGGCAAGAGCGGCCGCAGCCATAGCACAGGCGGTGCCGATTTCTGCCTGGCAGCCGCACTCCGCGCCGCTGATCGAAGCGTTTGTTTTGACAAGAAGCCCAATTATTCCGCCAACCGCGAGCGCGTCAAGAATTTTCTCATCCTTGTAGCCCTTCTCATCCTTAAAATACTTCAGAACAGCCGGTACAACCCCGCAGGAACCACAGGTCGGAGCCGTCACAATCCTTCCCCCATCCGCATTCTGCTCGCTCACCGCGAAGGCATAGGAGCAGACCATTCTTGTTTCATAGGTCGCCTTGCTTTCGTCCATATGGCGCTGATTATACAGCTGCTGAGCTCGCCTTTCAACCTTCAGTCCCCCCTGAAGTATGCCCGTTTTTGAAAGTCCCTCAAGAACGGACTGCTGCATTGCGTCCCAGATTTCAGCAATGTAGGTGAAAATCCCGTCGCCCTCCATAAGCCTTACATATTCGCTGAGCCTGATATTGTGCTCCTTGCAATATTGGGCGATTTCCTTAAAGGAGTTCTGCTCATAGATTTCATTTTCCTGCTCCGCGGTTTCTCCCTCAGCAAGGATATCGCCCCCGCCGATGCTGAAATACCGCTTTTTTAGTATCTCTTTTCCGTTAAAAAATCCGGAAAAGTCCATCGTGTTCTGATGGGGAAGCCCTTCGGTCTTTGTGTCAAACGCGATTTCAACCTTCTTGGGCGCAAGGGCGTTTTTAATTGCCTCGTCGGTCTTATGCCCCTTTCCGGTTTTCGCAAGAGATCCGTACAGCGTTACCTCAAAGCTTTCTGCGTCCGGACACAAGACGGCAAACTGTTTTGCGGCCTTTTCCGGTCCCATCGTGTGTGAGCTGGAGGGACCGAGTCCGATTTTATAAACCTGGCGTATCGATTTCATACTTACTCCTCAACGCAATATTTTATCCTCAAGTTAATGTGGCCACGGCTTCAGCAACCTTGATGCCGTCGACTGCGGCCGAGGTTATGCCGCCTGCATAGCCGGCCCCCTCACCGCACGGAAAAATGCCTCTTACATCTGTCTGAAAATTGTCCCCTCGCAAAATACGTACCGGAGATGAGGAACGTGTTTCAATTCCTGTCATCAGTGCATCTGGGTCAGCAAACCCGCGAAGGCTGCGCTCGAAAACCGGTATGGCGCCAAAAAGTGTATCCGAAACATATTCGGGCAGGCAGTCTCTAAGGTCGGCAGGCTTAATGCCCGGCCGGTATGTCGGTTCAACGCTTCCGAGCTTTGCGGAGGCCCTTTTCGACATAAAATCTCCTATCGTTTGAATTGGAGCTCGATAGTCTCCTCCACCGAGAATATATGCTCTGTTTTCCCATGCTTCCTGAAATCTCATGCCGCCAAGGGGATGCTTAGACATAAAATCCGATGGGTTGACTCCAACTAAAAAACCGGCGTTGATATTTTCACCGCCACGTGCGCGGAGGCTCATTCCGTTGGTCACAAGCCTCTCCGCTTCCGACGCCGCCGCAACGACCTCTCCGCCAGGGCAGACACAGAAGGTGAAAGCGCTGCGCCCGTTCGGCAGATGACAGGCCAGCTTATAGTCCGCCGGCGGAAGCATTTCCGCAAATCCGCCGTACTGTGAAACGGATATTGCCTCCTGCCTGTGCTCAACGCGTACTCCGATTGCGAAAGCCTTCTGCTCCATGGGTATACCCTCCGCACAGAGCATCTCGAAGGTGTCCCGCGCGGAATGCCCTGGTGCGAGAATGAGTGCGTCACAGGGCATTTCGTATGTCCCATCCTTTGTCTCCACTATAACGGCGGAAAGCTCTTTGTTTTTGATATTCAAGCCGCTGAGTCTGCTTTCGAAGCGTATATCGCAGCCGAGAGTAATAAGCTCCTGCCGGATGTTCTTTACGACGTCTCTCAGTATGTCTGTCCCGACATGAGGCCTGTTCGACCAGATGATGTCCTCCGGCGCGCCATGCTCTACAAAGGTATCAAATACATGTGATATACGCGAATCGTTCGTTCCCGTGGAAAGCTTGCCGTCAGAAAAGGTTCCGGCTCCGCCCTCGCCGAACTGAACGTTGGAATTTAGGGAAAGGCGGCCGGTTTTCCAGAAACGCTCGACGTCCTCTGTCCGCTCCGATACGCTGCGCCCGCGCTCAAGGATTACCGGCCTCAGACCGGCCCGCGCCAGATGCAGAGCGGCAAAAAGTCCCGCAGGACCCATTCCCACGACGATCGGAGGCAGCTTGCCGGTTCTTCTGACCTCGGGAAAAGTGTACGCCGACGGCTCAAAAAGCTCAACGTGCCTGTTGTTCGCCGCCGCAACAACCCCTTGCTCGTTCTCTGCCGAAAGTATTACTGAACAGACATAGTGCACGTCACTCTTTTTTCTCGCATCGATGGATAGACGGGCAAGACTCGGAGAGGATACACTGTCAGCGGACAATCCTAGCGCGCTTGCCGCTTTCTGTCTTAAATCGTGCTCGCTGAAATCGGCAGGTATTTTTATATTGGTAATCTTAATCAAATCCGGTACTCCCAACTATATCTATGCAGTCATTATACCACAATCTGCCGGCTATATCTATCTGCGTTTATCATTGCAGTCAGCATATACACGCAGCTTCCCCTTTTTCGACCGTTTGTTTCCAATTATATTGACGCCACCATCATATGTCAACCGGAGAAAAACAAAGACTCCCGGAATTATGCTCCGGGAGTCTTCGTTTATTTGTTAAGTTATCCGATTTTCGAAAATATCTTATCAAAGAATTTGCCGACGCTTTCAAAAAACTGCTTCAGAGATTCCGATATCTCCTTCATCTTTGACTGCGCCGCGGCGAGCTTTTTGACGGTTTCCTGCATCTGCTCGACCTTGGCCTTCAGCTGTTCCGGGTTTAGCTTTTCCAAAGAGCGGCAGAGGGAAAGAAGCTGATCGACCTGCCCGTCGGTCACGGCAATATTGTTGTCAGCCGCAATCTGCTTTATCTGGGCCCTGACCTCGTCGTCGGTCATGTTGACGGTCTGGGAGAGGACCTTTTTGAGCTCGTTGACAATCGTTACTGCGTCGTAGCTGCCGATCTGGTCGGCAAGGTCTGCCGTCACCACAAGCTCTTGTGTACCGGCAAGCTTTGCAATCTCGTCGAGCTTTTCGCCGGTGATGTCCTCATACGCCTTATAAACTCCGGTAAGCGCGGCGGTGCCGGAAATACCTGCGACCGGGCTTGTCACTATAAGCTTCGCATTGTCTATTCCCGCCGTGACAAGAGCATTGGCATACATTTCCTTTGTGCACCAGCTGATGTTGCTGACACTGATATCAAGCCCATCACCGTCGCCAAGTACCTCAAGATAGACGCAGGATATGGATTTCGTGCCGATTATCGAGCTGTCCACAAGACCGTCGAGGTACTCTCTTTCCTCGTCGTTCGTGACTGTAAGCTCGGCTACGTTTCCCTCTTCGACGCCAAAGGTTTTGTACACGGAGGCTTTCTGATCTGAAGAAATATCGGCCCCGATTACGGCGCGGGCATCGCCCTTTTCGAGAGCAAAGGCGCTCGTCATTCCGAAAAGCGTGCAAACGGCCAGCAACGCTGAAATTAGTTTTTTCATGTTTATGCCTTTCCTGAGTATTAAAAACTATTTATATTCTAACCCAAATAAAATTAAAGTTCAACATTTTCACATATAAATAGAACATATACGGATAGACGCCCAAAAGCTGAAAATGTTCCTCTCAGTCCATTAATCAACATGACGGACTTTTTTCCAGTATATTCATTGATCGGAGAAGATAGATGCAAAACCTTGCAGAAATGATCTTACAATTCAACAGAAGTTTAAACGGCGCAGTATGGGGATTACCCATGATGGCGCTTATAATCGGAACCGGACTTTATTTCAGCGTGCGCACCGGCTTCCCACAGCTGCGGAAATTCGGCTACGCTATGAAAAACACAATAGGCAAAGCGTTTAGCTATGGGAAAATCAGGGACAAGGGCGCCGTATCGCCGTTTCAGGCGGTAACAACGGCGCTTGCCGGAACAATGGGCACGGGCAACATCGCAGGCGTAGCAGGCGCTATCGCGCTCGGTGGGCCCGGAGCGGTTTTCTGGATGTGGGTATCCGCCTTTTTCGGCATGGCAACAAAATATGCCGAGATAGTTCTGGCCGTCAGATTCAGGAAGCGGAACGCCGAGGGCGACTGGGTTGGCGGACCTATGTATTACATAAGCGATGGCCTCGGAAAAGGCTCAAAATGGCTCGCTGTTTTGTTCTCCTTTCTTGGCGCGGTCGCCGCGCTTGGAACCGGAAACATGATACAGGTAAACACAGCGGCAAACGCGCTCTCTTCACTGGCAAAGGCAATATCGGCGCAAACCGCAGGCTTCGCCCTCGGGACCGACGTCGAGCTTCGTCTGGCATTCGGTATCCTTATTTCCTCGATTGCCGCTCTGGTTCTCCTCGGAGGCATAAAACGCATCGGCTCTGTTACCGAAAAGGTAATCCCCGCAATGAGCGTTCTTTATATCATAGGCGCGTTATTCATTATTATTATAAATATTGGCAAACTGCCCTCAGTCCTTGAGGCTATTGTGGTCGGCGCTTTCGATCCGCAGGCCGTTCTCGGCGGCGCTCTCGGCGTCGGCATCGTCTCAGCCATGCGCTACGGCATCGGGCGCGGCGTTTTTTCCAATGAAGCGGGGCTGGGCTCCTCGCCGATCGCTCACGCGGCGACGAGCGAAACCGATCCTGTCATGCAGGGGCTTTTCGGCATCTTTGAAGTTTTCGCGGACACTATCGTCGTATGCACATTGACTGCGTTGACAATTCTTATGAGCGGAGCAACAGTGGAGTTTGGGTCAGCAGCGGGTGCGGAGCTCACAATATCGGCTTTCGCAACCGCCTTTGGTGGAAAAACTGCCGCCGTATTCATAGCGCTCGAAACCACCTTTTTCGCCGTTTCGACTATACTGAGCTGGTCGATTTACGGCTGCCGCTGTGCGGAGTACTTACTTGGGGAGCGGGCAATAAAACCATATAAAATCACTTACATCCTGTTTATTATTATCGGCGCCGGTCTGCAAATGGGGCTTGCGTGGGAGATTGCCGATACACTGAATGGGCTGATGGCGATTCCAAATCTCATTGCCATCCTTGCGCTCTCCTCCCATGTCGTAAAGGCAACGAATGAACACTTTAGAAAATAATAAAACCGCCGCGAAATCCGCGGCGGTTTTAAACGTATTAAATGTGAATTATTTGATTTCGACCTTCGCACCAGCGGCCTCAATCTGAGCTTTGAGAGCAGCGGCTTCTTCCTTGTTGACGCCTTCCTTAATCTTTGCGGGAACGCCTTCGACAAGAGCCTTGGCTTCAGCAAGTCCGAGACCTGTGATAGCGCGGACTTCCTTGATGACCTTGATCTTCTCTGCACCGAAGTCGGTCATGACGACGTCAAATTCGGTCTGCTCTTCAGCTACTGCTGCAGCTGCGCCGCCTGCCGCGGGAGCTGCCACTGCTGCTGCGGATACGCCGAAGGTCTCCTCAAGAGCGTGAACGAGTTCTGAAAGTTCAAGAACGGAGAGAGTTTTGATCTCTTCGATCATAGCTGTAATTTTTTCGCTTGCCATTATTATTTCCTCCTAAATGTAGTTTTCAATTCTGGCCCGCACCGGAATTATTCGGCTGCGGGTTCGGCAGCTCCGGCAGAGCCGCCTTTCTGCTCGAGTATCTGGCCGATTACAACCGCCAGGCTTGTGATGGGAGCAAGCATCGTTCCGAGAACCTTTGCATAAAGCGCTTCCTTTGAAGGCAGAGTAGATATCTCGGACATTTCGGAAAGGGAAAGCACCTTGCCGTCCATGAAGCCGGCCTTGACGTTGAACTTGTCGCCCATTTTCTTTGCGTAATCTCCGATCACGCGGAAAGGAGCGATGGGGTCGCCCGTGCTTGTTGCGAGCGAGGTCGTTCCGTTCAGGATAGGATCCATTTCGGAGAGGCCCAACTCATCGATCGCGCGGCGGCAAAGGGTGTTCTTGATAACGGAATACTCGACGCCGTTCTTGCGAAGTTCGTTTCGAAGCTCTGAGTCCTGCAATACGGTAATGCCTTTGTAATCGACAAAAACACCCGCGCTTGCGCTTTTGATTCTTTCGACGAGCTGCGCTACGATTTCCTGCTTCTCACTGAGAACCTTTGCGTTTGGCATTAATTTTCACCTCCGTGGCTGAATTGTGCTGCGCCCAAAAAAATAAGCCCCTGTGCACAAATGCACAAAGACAGAAAGCAACTAAAATATAGAAGCCGTCCTCGGCAGGACTTACGGATATAATCCACCTGCTGTCTTTGGAGCGCTTTGTTATATTATCAGTTAATCGGACGATTGTCAATAAATATTTATGTTATCAATATTAAACGGGGCGGTTTTTATAATACCGCCCCGTTTTATTAGATTATTCAGACATTCTGAACAAAATTGTTGCGACCTGCGCTCTAGTCGCAGTCGACTGCGGTGAGAGAAGCGTATCGGTAACGCCGCCCACATACTTCCGCTCAACAGTCCAACTGAGCGCGCTCTGCGCCCATGAGGATACGGAAGATGCGTCTGTAAACGCCTCAAGCGTGCCGTCCGTTGCGGGCGAACCCGAGTAGCGGTATAGAATTGCCGCGAGCTGTTCTCGGCTTATCGCCGTACCCGGATCGAACGCTCCCGCGTAGCCCTGTACTATACCCTGCTCGTTTGCCCAATAAACGGCCTTAGAGTACCACTGCCCGTCCGGGACGTCGCTAAAGGTTCCACTTGTTGCCGGCCCCGGAGAACCCTCCATGCGCCAGAGCACAGTCACGACCATAGCTCTTGACATCTCGGCATCCGGCGAGAAAGTTCTGTCCGCCGTGCCGTTCATGATGCCGCCGTCGCCGACGTACTTGACGGCGCCGTAAAACCAGTCGTCCTTTTTCACATCATCGAACTTCTCAGGATTTATCACCGTCACCGGAATGGAGACGGTGGTATCTCCCGCATTTGCGCTGATAGTCCCGACAGCATCGCGGGCTGCGGCCGTAAACGTACCGTCCGCCGTAATCGTTCCTATATCTCCGCTGACCGACCAGGTATAGCAGCTGTCCTGCGAAATAAGCGAAACGTGGTTCTTCATAGCCGACGCCGTGAGCGATGTCGTGCTTTCAGTTGATACTGAGAGTGTGCTTAGAGTCTTGCCATTTGCTTCGTTTTTAATTTTAATGCTGTCGGGCGTACTCACCACATTGACCTGTACGGATGCGGCCGCCAGCCCGTCAGCTGCCGCTGTTACGCTCCCGCTTCCGGCAGTCTGAGCCATAAAGGTACCGTCCGCCGAGATCGTTCCGACTCCTCCTACGACGGATAGGTTTACATAACTATCGGGGCTTGCGGCGTACCCGTTGTCGTCGGCCGCCTTGACCGTAAATGAGGTGGTCGCGCCGGACAGAATATCCGTCGAAAGCGGGTACAAAGCGAGCCTTGTCGCCGTGCCTGTGGGTTTTTCTTCTGTTACCAGCATTATGTAGTCGGTAACCGATCGCTGGTAGCCGTCAGATGGGCTGTTGATCTGCGAAGCAGAGCTGTCGCCCAGATAAATCGCGTTCAGGCTTGTCGAGCCACCCCCGTCCATGATGGCAGCTTCCGTACAGCCCAACTCCAGCATCCTGCTTGCGAGTTTTGCAATTGTGACTCCGACGCTTGAACCGCTCTGGCGGCCGTCTATCGTATAAAAGACCAGAGAACCGTCTGCCTTTTTGCCGATAGCCGTGCGCGGAGCCGTTTCGTCAGTCGGCAGTCCGCTTTCCACCGCTCCGTTTGTAACGAGCTTATAAAGCGAGCCCACGGCGTATTTGACGTTTGCCCACTCTGCCGGTGAGGATACGTCGAGCGTAATTGTGGTTCCTTCTCCAAGGCTTGCGATTGCGGCTTTCAGCGCGTCCGTTGCGTTTGACGAGACACTTAGGACAACCTTGCCCGCAGGAATTGTCACCGCGCCGCCCGTGGTTATCACGCTTTCAACTGTCAACGTCAGGGAGCAGTTCATGGTCACTGGCCCACTCACCGAACAGATGATGTCCGCGCCCTCGCCTGTGTTCTTTGTCGCGGAGGCATAATCATCCGTATATATGACGGCTCCGCCGTCACGGCGGGTCTTGTTGATCGAGTCAAACCCGTATTCCGTACCGCCGATGTTAACGCCGACACTTACGGCCGGTTTCCCGAAAATCGTACTGCCGTCGTCAAAGAATCCCACTGCCCAGTGCCCGGAGTCCGAGGTAAGAAGCTCCCCGTCCTGAACTACTATTCCCAACGGCTCATAATTTGCCACAACAAAATAATCACCGTTTATTCCCGCGATAACATGCTTGCCCTGCTTTTCAAGCAGCGCCGCCATAGATGAAAAGTTACCGTAATTGCAGATCTTTGAGCCGGATACGACGACCGGACGAACTGAGGAATCAAGCGAGTATTCTATGTAGTTCTCGGTCTGGTAATCCGAGCCTGTCCAGTAGACACCCTTGGAAAGCTCCATTCCCGCCCCGAGATACGTTTCATGACCTTTAATAAGGTCCCCGAGTACCGCCGCGAGTACGCCCGTTGCAAAGATAAGACTGAATGCCGATATGATTGCAACGGTTCGTATTAATTTTTTGTTATGCATAGTGTTCCTTTCCCGTGGACCAGCAGGAAGAAAGAGTCTCTCCCCTGCTATTTTTTGGAGTTGTTTCTCACCAGTCTTTCATAGCGTTCAATGACGTCGTCAATAAGACCGTCCCACCTCTTTGGTAAAGTCAGCCTCGCCATTTCTCCAACCGAGCGAGCCTTTTCTCCATCCATAATCACAAGCTCCATAATGTGCGCAAGGTCCCATTCGTCGTCCTGACAGAGGAAGCCGTTAATTCCGTCCCTTATCACTTCCGCCGCGCTACTCCCTCGGACAACGACCGAAGGCGTTCCGAAGGTTGCAGCTTCAAGGACGACCAGCCCCGCCGTATCATACAGCGACGGGAAGACGAACAGATCGGCGCACTGGTAGATCCCCGCGAGCATTGAGCTGTCCGAAATGTGACCCGTATAAACCATCCTGTCATCCAGTCCCAGATAGGATGCTCTTCTTTTTATCTCCTCCGCGTGAGGGCCCATTCCTACGAGAACGAGCTTGAACGGGAATTCTCTTCTCTTGATTTCCGCCGCAGAAAGCAGTATTCTCTCGATATTTTTCTTCCAGTCCTGCTGGCCGACAAAGAGAAACACCGGCTCTTCGCCGAGTCCGAACGTCTCGGCGGCTCTCTGCCTGTCCTTAGGGTTGATTACGGGAGAGTCCGTTCCGTTGGGCATAACGATAATACGTTTTTTATAGCCGTAGCCATGCAAAGTATCGGCCGCCGATTCGCTGACGGTCCATACCTCGTCACATTTATCGAAAAAATCCACAATGAGCTTCGTTCCGACCTGAGCGACCATACTCATTCCCGTAGCATCGAGAATATCATCCTTATATTTCGAATGGAAAGTTCCCACCAGCGGAATACCGCGCCTTTGAGAATAGACAATTGCTGACTGTCCGGCGGTCACCGGGCTGTGGGCATGGATTATATCCAGCTCGATTTTGTTCATTCTGGCCATGAAGTGCGTGTCCATAAGCGGAACTCCGAATTTGTACTGCCGGTTTCTGAGCTTTATGCTCTGATAATCGACAAGATCAAATTTGTAGCCTCCGCGGTATCCTGTGTCAGTCATCGGCGCGATAACATAGCACTGATGGCCTTTATCGGCTATATTGTTCGCATAGTTATACACCACCCTGCCGACTCCGTCTACTATCGGCAGGAAAGAGTCAGAAAACTGAGCTATCCGCATAAAGTCCTCCCAGATAATTGTTTCCGTCTGCCAATGTTTTCGGCAGTTTGAGACGGAATAATACATGTCATCTGTTCCGCACAAAAAAAAGTTTCGGCAAACGGAGCGACATTCCGTTTGCCGATTACTTATGGGATGAGGAGAAAACGAAAAAGTTCAACTGTCTCTTGCATCTTTATAATAACAAACAGTTGTTACAAAAAAAACTGATATCATGTTTCAAAAGTGTTAAATTACAAATTTATTTCAACATATTTCAATTTTTTTCGTTTTCTCAATTCACGGAATACTATTCGGCATATGTATGTTCGCAAACTTCCCTGATTACGCGCTGTATCTCCTTTAGGTCGTCAAATGTTTCCGGTCTGCGGCGCGGGTCCCTTAGCAGGGCCGCGGGGTGATATAACGCAGTCATTTTAATTCCGTTCTTTTCCGTCCATCGGCCATGCTCAACAGATATTTTAAAATCCTCCCGGATAATCGACATGGCCGAAATCCTTCCAAGACACACAATGATTTTCGGGTTTATCAGCCTTGTCTGCTCCCTGAGCCATGTAATGCATTCATCCTTTTCAATACCGAGAGGGTCTCGGTTATGAGGCGGACGGCACTTGACCATGTTGGCAATGTATATATTGGTCCTGTCAAGGTCAATTATGGATAACATATCGTCCAGGAGCTTCCCGGCACGTCCGACAAAGGGCTGCCCCGTCAGGTCCTCCTGTTCCCCGGGTCCCTCGCCAATGAAGAGAACCTCGGCGTTTTCGTTTCCCGCCCCGAACACGACGTTCGTTCGGGTCTCCCAAAGCGAGCACCTCTTGCAGTTATTGCAGCTTTCTTTTAAAGAAGCCCAGTCCATAGACAGCTTAACCTCCGGTTTCCTGCGTTTTACCTACAGAAAGAGCGGCTGTCACTCTTCCTGCCCTATAATAACACACGGCTGTCAAAATGGAAATTGTTCATTATGGACGAAAATAACGTTCATGTCTGCACCTGTTCCGTCTTAACCAGCGGAAGATGTATGCTGATCCTCGTGCCAATATCCTCTCGGCTAACGACCTCAAAATAGCCGCCGTGCCTGTCCACTATCCACTTTGCAATTGAAAGCCCCAGCCCGGTTCCGCCCTGCTGTCTGTTTCTCGCGGGGTCGGAACGGTAGAATCTGTCAAATATGTGCGACATGTCCTGTCCAGCAATCCCGATGCCGTTGTCCTGAACGATTATGGTTGGCGCTCCGCTCTTGTCCGTCACCGCCCTGAGGCTTATTGTCTCGCCCTCCGGCGTGTATTTAGCGGCGTTATCGACAAGTATCCTTGTCGCCTGCTTCAGCATCGCGATATCGCCGTATGCCGTGACCTCGTCTCTTGCCGATATGCTCCATTCATGGCTGTGGTCAATCATCAGCGACTCCTCGTAAACCTCGCGTATCATGTCTGAGAGCGAAAACCTCTCAAACATAAGCTTTGTTTTGCCGCTGTCTCCACGAGCCAGAAACAGTAACTGCTCAACAAGTTTATTCATATTGTCCGTCTCTGTCTTGATGGCCGCGATGGATTCGTCCAGAATCTTTTCGTCCTTCTTTCCCCACCGGTCGAGCATGTCCGTGTAGCCCTTCACGACGGCAATCGGCGTGCGCAGTTCGTGGGAAGCGTCCGAAACAAAGCGGATCTGCTGGCTGTAGCTTTCCCTTGTTCGCTTTATAAGGCTGTTTATCGCGTCCTCAAGCCCCTGAAGGTCCTTGTCGCCCGTCCGCAGCTCGGCGTCAGGCGCGTCAGCCCTTATGCTGTCAATTGCGTTTTCAAGGTTGTGTATCTGTTTTTCATCGTAGCCTTCAGTTCCCGTCTGTCCGCTCCTGCGCATGGATATGGGGTCAGGTTCGTTCGAAAATTTCAGCGCCGTCTGGGCCATGTTGTAAAGCGGCTGAAGCTGCTTTGAAATACGGGCTTTCGAAATCGGCCCGGACAGGAGCATAATTATGCCGTTAAAGAGCGATAAAACTATCATCGCCGCTATCGTGACATAAAAATACGCGGTCGCGTTCACCGTTTCCGGAGCCTTGGAAACGACATGCATTACATAGTTTACCGACGGAAACAGAAATATTTTTGAGTTTTCGAAATATACATGCCGCGTCACGTCCCCCCATAGAACAAATGGGCTATAGATTCCGGCATACTCGCTGTCATGGATATAACAGAAACCAAAAACAAGCAGAGCAAGGGTTGCAAGCCCTGAAAAGAAAAGCGCCGTTTTCACCCTTCGAATCTGCAAGGACTGGAGCCTGGCGGTGGTGGAACTGACCTTATTCCCTTTTTTCTTCGGCTCCTCCTTCGTCGATTGCTTCGTCATCTGGCTCCGTCCTTAATCACATAGCCAATTCCTCGAACCGTGCGTATCATGTTTATCCCGTATATTTCGTCAATTTTCCCGCGCAGATAACGCACATATACATCAACTACATTTGTTTCTCCCATATAGTCGTAGCCCCAGACCCTTTCAAGGAAGGTTTCCCGGGTAAGTACGATATTCTTATTGAGAAGCATAAGCTCAAGCATCGTAAATTCGCGCTTGGTGAGGTCAATCGCTTCTCCTTCATACTCGACCGTATGGCTCGCACTGTCGAGCGTCAGGGCGCCCCAGCTCAAGGTCTTCCTGTTCTCGGCGGCTTCGCTGCTTTCTCTGCTTCTTATCAGGACGCGGATACGCGCGAGAAGTTCCTCGATGGCAAAGGGTTTTGTCACATAATCGTTCGCTCCCATATCGAGACCTGAAACTTTGTCCATAACGGCGTCTCTTGCCGTAAGCATGATAACTGGGACCTCCGAGCTTTTACGAAGGCGCCTTATGACCTCAAGTCCGTTAAGTCCCGGGAGCATGATATCGAGAAGTACTATTGCAAAATCGCCTTCGAGCGCGAGGTCCAGACCTTCGCGCCCGTCGGCTGATTTGACTACCTCGTAGCCCTCGTGTGTAAGCTCTAGCTCCAGAAAACGGGCTATCTTTTCCTCGTCTTCGATTATCAGTATCCTTGAAGCCATTGAAATTCTCCTTCGATATCCGTTTTCCATACGCCCGGAGGCTTCTCAATCAATCCTTAGTAAATTCGCTCTTAATATTTTCGGCGATGTCCGACGCCTTGCCCATAGCGTTATTCACGCTGTCACGACCGAGCTCGTTACCCGAAAAGGAGTATCGGCAGCCGAGGAAGAGCCCGACGATCATAAGCGGTAAAATGACCCAGAAGCAGAATACCAGCAGGATCACAAACGCTGTAACCGGCAGCTCAATTAGCTTTTCGTTCTTCCTGTGAACAAGCAGGCAGTTGCGGTTGCCCTTGTCGAAAACATCCTTCATAAAGGCACCGAAACTCTTTGCTGATTTTTTGAAGTTTTCGCTGGCTTCACAGTTATCCTTGCTTTGTCTATGCTGATGGCGGTGCCTATCGTTTGAACCGCTTTCGGACTGCTCCTGCTTGGTTTCCTTTGCTTCGTTGCTTGTTGAATACTGCGAGGTCCTTGACCTCTGTACACGGCCTTCATTTTCCAGCCTGATAATAGCCTCAAGGATATCCCAATCGGTTTTCTCCAGCATAGCCTTTGCTTCGCTGTAGCTGACGCCGGTCTTCTCTACCAGCTTTTCCACAAGTTCTAAATTCTGTGACATTTTTTGTACCTCCGTCTCTTTTGATGTGGCTTCATTATGCGACGGAAAGATTAAAACTCAAGCCTGCAAAAGATTAAAACACCATTAGAAAACGCTATATTTTCCTTAATCCTGCGCACATTTGCGCAATGCTGCCGTTTGGAAGCTATTCTATCATTAATAGCCCATTCTTACAATCGGAATATGATCTTAAAAAGGCGGCAAAAAGCGCGGAGCCAGCTTTGCCCCACGCTTTTGTACCCATGTTGTTCAGTGCTGTAATCAGCTCAGCTCCGTAAAGCCCGAAAAATCCGGAAAGCTGATATAAACGCCGCTTCCCGTTGCGTTTACTACATCTTCAGAGGTGTCGGTCAGAATCAGCGGCAAAATTCGATCGCCCGAATCATATAAGAAGGCGCATGAAAAGTCACTCTTGAATGAGGAAATCAAGCCGTTGCCGCCAACTACGGCTGTAAGAGTACATTTCCCGACCAGAAGGTTCATTATTGCTGACCTGTCAAGCCCAAGATTCCAGTAATCATTTGAATAGCTCAGATAGTCGTAGTCATCCGCATAGGTCAGGATATACTGAGCACCAGATAAGGTCTTCGATACCTCGACCGACTTTACATCATAAAGCGCAGGCATCCGGACCGGCGTATCTCCTGAAAACATGCTGTCCATAAGGCTGTCTGTAAGCGGCTGCTTTGATTTCGAAGAATCGTCACTGCGGTAGTAATAGCCGTCCTTAATCCATGCGCACGCGGTATACGTTTCGTTCCCCTCGGAATAATTGCCTATGTATTCCATCTGAAAATCGTAGTCTGATATTATGTATTTGTATGAGCTCTGCTCGCTCATAGTATAGCTTGCGGCAGTTTTGGTATTTGACAGACGCGCGGAACCCGTGGTCACCGTGCTTGCGGCGTATAAGCCAGAGGATTTTTCGTAGGCGTCCCTGTAGGCACGGTAGTTTTTAACCTTGTCTAAAAGCACGTCCGCGCTTTCCCCCTGCACCGCTCCTTCTGCAACGAGCTTTTCAAGCAGGGAAGTCTCTGTACCGTTAAGACTTGCCGCCAGCGCACGGTATGAGATCGCGACAGCGTAATCTCTGAGAAAAGTGCCCTCAGCCATATCGGCGTCGCAGACGCCTATATATTCGGCCAGATCCACAGCCTGATCAAACGTGAAGTCGCCTTCCGAATCGCTATATCCCAGTGCCCGGAGAACAAAAGTGCAGTACATTTTTGCGGTACATTGTCCGCTGGCTCCGAAAACTGTATCCGATACTCCCTTGACGAGATCGTTTTCATACAGCCAAGAGACATATGGTTTTGCCCAATCCGGCATATCCGTAAAGGGGCAGGACGCGGCTCCTTCTGCATATTGAGCCTTCGCCTGGCTCTCCGATCCGAGGAGGCGAACGAGCATAACCGCGGCCTCCGTGCGTGTCGGCGCTCTGTCGAGCTCAAATCCGTCGTTCGTGCCCTGAAACAGTCCGAGCGTTTTCAGCTCACCGGCCGCGCTGTCATATTCCGAGGCAAAAGCACGGACTCCGAGAGCACACGCAAAGACTACTACTATAAGCAGTATCCTGATTGGTCTTTTCACCTTTATTACCTCTCATAACAATATGGTTATAGTATTACATATTTTCCTTTACTTGTAAAGTAATAGTGCATGCTTGCGATATTTTGCGCATACTGCTAAACCTGAAAAGCAAAAAAAATATGCCGCGGAACCCTGAGGCTCCGCGGCCTTGTTCATTTAAAGTTGTGCACCTTTTCCAGCACCATGTCCTTAACCTTCATGAGACGGACCTTGGACGAGCGGTCGTTTTCCTCCAGCTTCATCGAAATGTACTTAATGTTCTCCTGGCATTCCGGAATCATAACGTATTCCAGCGCATTGACGCGCCTTCTCGTTTTCTCGATCTCCTCCGCCATGAGCTGCATGGTTTTTTCGACCTGCGCAAGCTCCAGCATATCCCTGAACACGCGCGAAAGAATTGTCAGCGCGTCGTCCAACTCACCGGAGGTCTGCGCAAAACCGTAGGGAAAGATGTCGCCCTCGTCGGCAGTCTTGGTCTTGAAGTCGTAGACTGGAACGTTCACGCTCATGACGTTCTTATACCGCGTTGAAAGCTCAACACTCTGGCGCGGATACAGGATAGCCTGCTCAAGCATGTCAGGTGACATGACGGCCGAGGCGACGGTCAGCGCGGAAAACGCTTCAGTCAGCCCGTCCTCGACGCGGGTGCGAAGCTCGCGGTTCCGGCGGACGACGTCCATGAACTGACGCATAAGCTCGTCGCGCTTGTCCTTGAGGAGCTTGTGACCGCGCAGGGCGGTTTTAAGTCTTGTTTTTTGCTGGTTCAGGACCATTCTGGTCGGTGTAATCGCTGACTTCGGCATTTTTTATGATCATCCCTTTCGCCGGGCTGTAAGCACAAAACGACTCTTTACTGCTTCCTCTTCAGATACTTCTCAATATGCTCGGTCTTAACCCTCTTCAGCTCGGTCTCTGGAAGTATCGATAACAGCTCCCAGCCAAGATCGAGCGTTTCTTCAATAGAACGGTTTATCTCGTTGCCCTGGCTCACATAGCGTCTTTCGAACTCCTCGGCAAACTTTGCGTAAAGCTTGTCGATATCCGTAAGTGCGGCCTCGCCCAGAATCGTCATGAGTTCCTTTGCTTCCTTGCCCTTCGCGTAAGCCGCGAAAAGCTGGTTCATTGTGCCCGAGTGATCCTCGCGCGTTTTACCCGGTCCAACGCCCTTGTCCTTCAAACGGCTGAGCGAGGGTAGAACGTCAACAGGCGGAACGATTCCCTTTCTGTAAAGCTCACGTGAAAGGATGATCTGGCCCTCCGTTATATAGCCCGTGAGGTCGGGAATCGGGTGGGTCTTGTCGTCCTCCGGCATTGTAAGGATCGGTATCATCGTAATCGAGCCCTGTTTTCCGATCCTGCGTCCGGCGCGTTCATAGATGGTCGCAAGGTCGGTATAGAGGTAGCCCGGATATCCGCGGCGTCCGGGGACTTCCTTTTTCGCGGCGGAAACCTCGCGCAGAGCCTCTGCGTAGTTTGTTATATCCGTCATTATGACGAGAACGTGCATATCCTTTTCAAACGCAAGGTACTCAGCGGCTGTCAGTGCCATGCGCGGTGTTGCTATACGCTCGATCGCCGGGTCGTTTGCAAGGTTTGTAAAAACAACAGTACGGTCGATCGCGCCTGTTCTGCGGAATTCCTGCACAAAATATTCGGCTTCCTCGAAAGTTATACCGATTGCGGCAAATACAACGGCGAAGTTCGTGCTTTCGTCAAGCACCTTAGCCTGACGCGCTATCTGGGCTGCCAGCGCCGCATGCGGCAGGCCGGAGCCGGAGAAAATCGGAAGCTTCTGTCCGCGGACAAGCGTGTTCAGTCCGTCAATCGAAGAAACGCCCGTCTGAATGAACTCGTTGGGGTAATCTCGGGCTGCTGGGTTCATCGGCAGTCCGTTTACGTCAAGATGAGCCTCTGCCAGAATGTCGGGTCCTCCGTCGATGGGTCTGCCCATGCCGTCGAACACGCGGCCAAGCATATCCTCCGAGACGGCAAGCTCAAGAGTATGTCCCAAAAATCGGACCTTGCTCTCCCTGAGGTTAATGCCGGCGGCGCTTTCAAAAAGCTGGACGACAGCCGTATCGCCGTCGATTTCAAGAACCTTGCAGCGGCGGGTCTCGCCATTCGGAAGCTCAATTTCCGCAAGCTCGTTGTAGGTCACGCCCTCGACCTGCGAAACCATCATGAGAGGGCTAGCTATTTCACGAATGGTTTTGTATTCTCTGATCATAGTTCGTCGCCTCCCGAAGCAATATCGTTAATTTGGGATTTAAGGTTCTCGGAAATCTCTCCGAACACCTTTGCGAACTCATCCTCATGAACCATCTTAGCTCTGCCGATTTGAGCACGTACCGGAATGCCGAGTATTCTGCCTAACTCCGCGCCGTGCTGCATTGCCGAACGGCTCAACGCGTCAAAATCAAGGATTATCTGCAAAAGCGCAGCCTGCTTTTCATATGACGAATAGCTGTCGACGTCGACGAAGGCGTTCTGCTGCAGGAAGTCCTCTCTTATCATTTTCGCTGTTTCAAGCGTCAGCCTGTCTTCAGGCGAAAGGGCGTCCTGACCGACGAGCTTCACAATTTCCTGAAGGCTTGATTCCTCCTGAAGAATGCCCATCGTCTTATCCCTGTTCTGCATAAACTTTGCGCCAAGCTTATTATCGTACCATTTTTTGAGTCCGTCCACATACAGCGAATAGCTGGTAAGCCAGTTAATCGCCGGGAAGTGGCGGGCATAGGCAAGGCCCGAATCTAGCCCCCAGAAGACCTTGACGATACGCATCGTCGCCTGAGAAACCGGTTCGGAGGTGTCGCCGCCCGGAGGTGAGACAGCGCCGATCGCCGTCAGACTGCCGCTTCTGTTTCCTGAGCCTAGACATTCAACGACGCCTGCTCGCTCATAAAACTGGGCCAGACGGGAAGCAAGATATGCGGGATAGCCTTCTTCGCCGGGCATTTCTTCAAGCCTGCCCGACATTTCACGCAGTGCCTCGGCCCAGCGTGAGGTTGAATCGGCGATGACCGCAACGTCATAACCCATATCGCGGAAATACTCTGCTATTGTTATACCCGTATATATTGAAGCCTCGCGCGCCGCAACCGGCATATCCGAAGTATTCGCAATGAGAACTGTACGCTTCATGAGCGGCTCGCCGTTACGCGGGTCCTTGAGCTCAGGGAACTCCATAAGAACGTCCGTCATTTCGTTTCCGCGTTCGCCGCAGCCAATATAAATGACGACGTCGACATCCGACCATTTCGCAAGCTGGTGCTGAACCACAGTTTTTCCGCTGCCGAAGGGTCCGGGAACTGCCGCCGTGCCGCCCTTGGCTATCGGGAAAAGAGTATCTATAACGCGCTGGCCGCTGTTGAGCGGACGAGTTGGAACATGCTTTTTTACATAGGGGCGGTTCTTTCGCACGGGCCACTTCTGCATCAAAGTGAGCTTGTGGCTTGCCCCGTCGTCTCCTCTTACAAGACAGACCGTGTCTGTGACCGTAAAGGATCCCGCCTGAATAGATAAAACGGTGCCGGATATACCTATTGGAACCATTATCTTATGAAGTATTGCGCTCGTTTCCTGAACCGTTCCTATGATATCGCCGGCTGCGACTTTATCCCCTTCCGCGGCGGTCGGACCAAATTCCCACAGCTTTTCGCGGCTAAGCGCCGGAACATCGACGCCCCTTGCAATCGTATGCCCGGTCAGCTTACGGATTTCCGTAAGCGGGCGCTGAATACCGTCAAAAATTCCATCGAGCATGCCGGGACCCAGCTCGACTGAAAGAGGATATCCCGTCGTCTCTACCTCAGCACCGGGTCCCAGCCCACTTGTCTCCTCATAGACCTGAATTGAAGCGCTGTCGCCCGTCATGTTGAGTATCTCTCCGATGAGGCGCTGATTACCGACACGGACGACGTCGGAAACATTAGCATCTTCAAGCCCCTCCGCGACGACCAGAGGTCCGGATACTTTAATAACTTTTCCGCTCATTCACATACCTCCTAAAGGATGTCGCTGCCTACAGCGCGCAAAACAGCGCTCTGCAGAGCCGACTGTCCGAGCCCGAGAGAGCCTTCCCTGCCCGGTATAAGGATCACGGCCGGCGTCGGACTGTCCTTGAATCTGTCAATTTCCGCCGAGAGTCCCCTGAAATAAGTCTCCTCGACATAGATGATAGCATAATTATCGTTTTCTTTCGTCAGTTTTCTGAATACGGTGAGAGCATCGTCATCACCGGCAACAGGAAATACATCGAGTCCAAGAGCCTTGAATCCCATAACGGTTTCTCTGCCGCCCAGAACCGCAATCTTAGGCATGTATATCACGCAGCCTTTCCCTAATAAGCGACGGATTGACACCCGTAAGCTTGCCCGTCAGAATCATTCTGGCGGCTGTGATCTCATTTTCTACCGCGGCCAGAAAAGCAACTACAGGCTGAGCGCCGAAGCTTATATCCCCAGCCGACGCGAAAAATCTTGTCAGCACATTGTCGCACTCCTTTTCGAAGTCCGTCAGCCTGCCGCCCTTTGCAGCCTCCTCGCCCAACAACGCCGCTTCCCTGTACGGTGAGATTTCATAAAGCGGCGCAAAGCCCGAATCCGCATAGGCCGCCGACGCAAGCTGCTCCGCATCTATGTTGCCGCCGGTTATCAGGGCGTTCCTGAGAAAATCCTCGTCTCTGCCAATCCTGAGCGTTCGCACTGCCGCCCTAAGGTTGGCTCCGTCGATCGCAATCCGGACATAGTCCGTCACAAACGGGGTATATAGCTTTCCGGCGAGTTCCTTAAGCTCAGTGAAATATGCCCGGTCCAAAATGAAATCGGCAAGCTGGGGATTTTCCGTACGCTTTATGACACCCCTTGCCTCCTCTAGAGCTTTCGCAAGCACCGGCGATAGTACAGAGTAATCCTCCTCGTAGTAGGCCGCGGCAAAAGCGGCCGCCGAAACAGTACCTGAATCTGACAGCAGATACTTTCCGTCAATTTCGGCGCTTTCCGCCTTTATAAGCACCTTCGCGTTGTGATAATCATATTTAAGGCAGAATACGTCGAGAATCGCGGGCTCGGGTATCAGCTCGCGCACTTCCGAAAAAATCTCCGCTCTGTGCGCGGAAAGAGTCTTTTCAATTTTCGGAGCGTCCATACCGGACATGTCGGGATAGCCGCAGTCCGTCAGCATTTTTGCCGCATCGTCGAAGCTTTGCGCATCCAGAATACGTTCCGTTTTGTCCTTCGTCAGCATTTTCGGTTCCTTGGCTCTCAGCGCAGACGTCAGAAATATATAGTTGTAGTCAGTCACTTTTTTTTCCGACAAGTGCTTCCCTCCTTGCAGCATGAAAATTAGAACAGGCGCGTGGAATCAGTCGGAAAACAGCACATCGGCGACAAGGGCCGTAAGCTCGCTTTTCGAAAGCTCGACGAGCTTTTCGGCAGTGCAGTTGACCTCAATATCTCCCTGCTTGACCACAAGGCCGCCTTTAAAGCTCCCCGTCGATTCACTGACTGTGAGCTTAGGGAGAAGTCCACGCCTTTTAAGAATCTCGTTCGCCGCTTTAACGACCGACTTTGAGCAGCTCGCCTTGTCCCTCTCGTTGAAAACCAGTTCTTCAAGCCCGGTTGCCGCAGCGGCTCCAGCCTGACGCGCTAAAAAATCAACATATTGGTCCTGCGGCAAATCGCAAAGTGCCGCCACGGCTTTGTCAAATACGCGCCGCACGGTCTCCTGCTTCATGGCGAGAATACTCTTCTTGGCTTCCATAGCGGCGGTTCCGGCAAGGCGCGAAACCTGCATTTCGCATTCCTTCGTACCCTCCCTTATCAGCTTCCAGTATTCTTCCTGAGCAATATTGCTGTTTGTTTCCTTTATAACTCGGCATTTCTCCGCCGTTTCCGCCTGCATTGCAAGGATTTCCTCACGGGTTTCCGCCGCAATGCGTTCGGTAATCTTATTTATTCCTTCCATTAAAGTATTCCCCGCGCTACTTAACTGCAGCCGAAACACCGATAAGCATAATGAAGGAAGCGAGGAAACACAAAATCGCGTAGAACTCGACGATAACGCAGAGCATAACGCCCTTGCCCATGCTGTCGGTCTGCTTTGCCAGAAGGTGTATCGAGCTGACTGCGACCCGTCCCTGATATAATGCCGAGAACAATCCGCCTATAGCAATAGGCATACAGGCGGCTGCGTAAAGCAAGCCCGTCGTAACAGACATACCAACGGCGGTTCCGCTCATAATGCCCATCTGAATAATGCAGATAAACCAGATAACGAAACCGTACAGTCCCTGTGTACCCGGAATAACCTGCAGAATAAGAGCCTTTGAGAAAAGGTCTGGTTTCTCTCTGAGAATTCCCGCTCCGGCCTCGCCCGCCATGCCTGTTCCCTTAGCACTGCCAATGCAGCAGAGAATAGCTGCGATGCCGCTGCCCAGAATGCCAATCAGCATCCCGCCATACGTTTCGATAAAATCTTGCATTTTCTAATCCTCCTCGATAATGTTAAAGTAATTTGTTTTAATTGCGAGCGGCTGATAAGGCTTTCCGCCCTCGCGATAGAATTTTCCAAAAAACTCAAGATACTGCAGACGAAGCGAATGAACGAAAGCTCCAATAAGGCTTAGAGAAAGGTTGAGCGCGTGACCTATGAGAAACAGCAGCGCGAAACCGATTATATTTCCAGTCATCGTACCGAGTGTATTGAACACGCTTCCGATGACGGCTCCGGCAAGCATCAGCGCCATCAGACGGCAGTAAGAAAGAATATCGCCAAACCAGCCGCTCGCGATGTTATACAGGCTGAAAATGCCGTTTCCTATCTTTCCCGCAATCGACGGACTCGATCTTCCCTGCGTCAGCACTATCATCGCGACCGCCGCGTATGCCACATACCATGTGACGCCCAGAGCACCGAGAGCAATACCGGCAAAAAGAAGCCACAGGGACCCGACATCAAAGATGGCATCCAGCCAGTGCCCGTCGCGAATCAGCATATATCCGTTTATTGCCGTTCCGACAATGAGTTGGATAAAGCCCAGTACCAGAGACCCTATCAGCACCTGAAGCGGATTGTTCAGCGGGTCGATGAGTGCAGGTATGCTGACCGTATGTCCGTACATTCCCGCTATCTTCGCTATTGAGTCTCCGAAAAACGAGCCCGAAAGCAATCCGAAAATTGCAGACGATACACCGCAAATCATCAGAAGTCCCGGCGCTCTGGCCTGTGCCCCCTGAGGCTTTGCCTTGCTTTTATACAACAGGCCTCCAAGAAACAGTATTGCTCCGTATCCGAGGTCAGCTATTATTATCCCGAAGAACATCGAGAAAAACAGCATAAGAAACGGGTTCGGGTCGATGCCGTTATATGCCGGCATGCTGTACATTTCGGTAAGCATCGAATATGGAGAAGAAAATGCGTTGTTGCGGAGCTTGACCGGCACATCAGGGGTCTCCTCCTCCGCCGGTTCAATCGTCTCCCACGCGCAGTCGAAATTTGCCAAAACGTTTACGAGCTGCTTTTCCATCCCTGCGGGAACCCAGCCCTCGAAATTGATTGTCGAATCCGTATACAGCAGTTTTTCGGTGTTCTCGGCCCGCTCAGTTTTTGTCAGGAGCCTGTCCGCGCATAGCTTTAGCTCTTCCCTTACGGAAGCCATAGCCTCAAGCTGCGAAATACAGTCTGCCTTCTCGGCTTCAAGCTCTTTCAGCTTATTCGACATTTTTGAAATGTTCTCGGCCGCCGTACCCTTAAGCTCAGCAACAGAGGACGTTGAAAATCCATATTTTCTGACTATCTCCAGTACCGCGGCTTTATTCTCTTTCATCGCGATGAGAAGCAGGTAGTGCTGCTCCCTGTCGGACGACACCTCGATAAGCTGGCTCTCCTCTACCGCAGCGTAAAGTTCTTCCTCCAGCGCTCTAAGCCGTACCGAAGCCGGAACCGCGCCTGGAATGACAAAACAGGTTCTGGTTCCCGATGTTTCAAACGGAATATCAAGCGTTTCCCACGGCCTAAGGCTTTCCGTCTGGCCTTTGACTCTGCTTTCCTCGGCGGTAAGGCGTTTAATATGTTCGTCCGTATCTGTGATTTTCGCGGCGAGTTCCAGACTTTTGCTCAAAGAGGTATCGTCCATGACGGATTGCGCAGTCACCTCGGGCTTTGGAGCAAACATGCCCTTTCTCTCCGAAACATATCCGTTCAGTATCCCCAATGCGTTCAGCAGCTTTTCATATTCCGCTTTGCGTTCGCCGAGACCCGCGGCCTCTCTTGAAAAGATGCGCGCCTCCTCGGTATCCTGCTCAGGCTCTTCGGGTTCATTTATCTGGACACAGCCGAGAAGCGTGAGCTCTCGCAGCAACGTCTCCTTTTCGGATCTGACAGCTACCAATCTGAGCCTTTTCATTTTTTCGATGGCCATCAGCTGTTCACAATCCTTTCAGTCACAAGAGAAACCGCCTTATCCATTCGGCTCTCCGCCTTGACAAGCATTGACGCTTTGCGGTTTTCGGTTTTTCTCGCTAGCTCCTTCGCGTCTTCACCGGCTTTTTCGGCGGCTTTGCGCTTGAGCTCGCGTATTTCCTCATCTGCTTTCCTTTTGGCGTCTTCGATACTGATCGCTGCTTTTTCCTCGGCCTCCGCAACCAGTCTCTTTGAAAGAGCGGCCGCCTCGGCCTTTGCGGCTTTCGCATTTTCCTCGGCTTCGCTGATCGCTTTTATTGCTTCGAGTGACATTCGTTTAACACCCCCTGAACCAAGCGGATTGATAATGCGGTTTATCATTCGGAGTATTTTCGTAGTGTAAATTGAAACAAGAATTCACACATCGTTGACTCCGATTGTAAAACTTTGCGTATTTGGCTTATTATAATCAATATTTACGAGAATTGCAAGCGATACAAACTAGATGTTGTTATTTTGTCCAAAATTGACTAAAATACCGGCTAGAGCCCGTTAGTTTGTGTGCTTTTAACATTTCATGGCATTTTCTCGCCGGCCTATTTTAAATTACTCTTGATATAAGGCAAAATATTTTATATAATTCAAAGTTGTTAGTATTCCAGAAAGAAAAAAGTATATCGGAGGAAAGAGCCATGTCTGAACCCATATATAAGCGCAGATTCGGCGACCGCATAGACGGCCGTCTGATTCGTACATACCCGCCTTATAACAAGTTTACTCCCTTTATCATGAAGCGGCGTTCGGACTCCACCAACTATTTTTCAGACAGTATCGAGGTTACGGAAATCGACCGCTGGCTGCGTGAAAAGCGTTCCGAGGGCTACAAGGGCCTGGGTATGCTTCACCTTTTCCTCGCGGCTTACGTCAGAACCGTCGCATATCGACCCGCGCTTAACCGCTTTGTTTCCGGACAGAAGGTATTTGCCCGTAACTATATCGAGGTTCTTATGACGGTCAAAAAAGCGTTCTCCGACAATGCCGAGGAGACCACTATAAAAGTCAAATTCCTTCCCTCCGACACGATTTTCGACGTATATCGCAAGATCAACGAACAAATCGATGAGGTAAAGGCTAATGTCGAGGATAACGGAACGGACAAGTTTGTAAGGACGTTTGCCAATCTTCCCCGCATAGTTCTCAACACTGTCGTTAGTTTCCTCCGTATGCTTGATTACTTCGGCTGGCTGCCGCAGTCTCTGCTCGATATCAGCCCCT
Source organism: Oscillospiraceae bacterium (assembly GCA_034927185.1). Classification (GTDB taxonomy): domain Bacteria; phylum Bacillota; class Clostridia; order Oscillospirales; family Oscillospiraceae; genus UBA2658. The sequence continues at coordinate 41,404 of JAYFQM010000038.1, forward strand.
TCCACGGCTCGATGATCATAACCGACCTCGGGTCGCTCGGCATACCGCCAGTTCATCACCATATATACGATTTCGGAAACCTGCCTGTTTTTGTGGCCTTCGGAGCAAAGCGCCATACTGTCGAGCTGGACGCTTCCGCTCATCCGGTCGAAAGAAAATACATTGATTACAGCGTTTCCGTGGATGAGCGTACCTGCGACGGCTTTTATATGGCAGGCTCTTTCAAATACCTCAAGCACTACATGAAGAATCCCCGCCTGCTTGAAGCGCCGCCGGAAAAGGTTATCCAGGATATATTCTGATAAAAATAAAAAAGGCTGAAGCCATGGCTTCAGCCTTTTTAATCTATTAATACAGCTCCGTATGCGAGCTATAGCAGAAATATGTCCATCCAAGAAACTTATCGTATACCGCCGTGTGGGTACCGCTTCCCTGTTTGAAGTTTGCCTGAAACACAACGGAGGGCTCAAGTTGCCTTTCTCCGTTCAGGAGCCGAACCGCACAGCGTACACAGCGGTCGGTAGGCAGCAGATCATCAAAATATCTGCTGTTCTCGCCGTAATACTGGCCGGGCTGCTCCAGCACCTCTTTTATCGTATCCGGAAATTCCGGGCTAGCAACCCTGTTCAAAACGACCTCTCCGACGCACATTTTCCATTCGTCGCTCAGCCATACAGAGCCTGCCTCCGCATAAATGATCTTCGAAAGCAGCATCAGATCCTCAAAGGTATAGTTTTCGGCGTCAAGGCCAAGAGCTGCGATCTTCTCGTCGCGAGTCTGCTGCGCCGCGAGGCCTGCTTCATAGTCACCTGTTACAGCCGCCTGTATCATCGCTTCGGAATAATCGACATCGGCGGAAAAGGTGCTCACTTTCGTTCCGCCGTCATCATAAGCAGCCTGAGCATAACCGCTTAATAATACGGTCAGTGCAATAACAGGCAGAACTGTCATTAATTTCTTCATAGATAAACCTCCTTAAAATCGTTTGCTTTAAGCAGCGGGGGCGTTACCATACGTTTGTCTCGGTCCGTATGCGCAATTATAGCTTCATATTTGATTCGAATAATGTCGGTTTGCGCTTTACAATACGCAAGTTTTACGGCATACTCGTATTTTGCCAACTTTTCCCACTATAGTAACAAACAGCACGATTTTAAGTTCTTTATATCCCACTTTCTCTAGTTTTTGTGTCATTTCTCATTCGACACTTTGCCCATGCTAGCAAAAGATTATTAAGAAATCAATAATTGATAATAATTTAACGTAATATTTAGTAGTAATAGCAGATATTTTTGTTACTATTTTGTTGCCATTTGTAAATATTACTCTTTTTTTGCAGGGGTAACTGCAAAATTTTCGTTCAACAGCAAAACATATAATACCAACTAAAAACTGGCTTTTATACAAAATACCGCATTCGAACCCCTGGCAACACAGAAGTGGTATCAGTGGTTCGAATGCGGTAAAGCCGCCGTTATTTACTTATAATGATAAGGGATCAGTCTTTTAAAAATGTAAATTCGCTTGCGAAATGCACTCCGCCGTCTACAAAACCCTGTATGATATAGCTTTCCCCGCTGTACCCGCCTCTTATTTCAAGAGTATCGCCGAGCTTTGTCTCTTTATTAAAATTCACCACATAGTCTCCGACATCCTTGCTCCGGCACTCCATCGGCAGAAAGTCCGTGGCAATTCGCGTATAAGCTGTGTTGTTAAGGTGATAGTTGCAGTCCAGGTCGGTGTAATAAACTGGCCTTATGCCGATAACCGGCAGCGGTGCTTCGGGAACCACTTTCTTGCACTCCGGGCTGTCCGCCTTTTCGCTGAAGCTTTTGACATCTGGGATAGGCTGCTCTCCTGTATCGATTATTCTATGTTCAGCAAGATCGATCAGGGCCCAGGTGCCGGAAATCGAAGCTATGAGCTCGCCTTCCGGCGACCTCACGTCGCAGTCGCGAAAGAAAAATCTGTTCTCGGCTTTCCGGAACCACGTTCTGAAAATAAGCGTCTCGTTGACCGCAGGATTTCTGTGGATTCTTATGCTCATGCGCGTAATGAGAAACATTATTCCTCTAACGGCAAGAGCCTCGTGCGTTCTTCCCTTGGACTGGCTTTCGTCTCCCGCTATTTCTGAAAATATTCCTAACATATAATGGAGGAATGCTTTCCTTTCGGTGTTGCAGTCCAAATAATTGACCGTTACCTCCCTTTTGTAAAATGTTCCGTCAAACCATCTGTCCGGCATAGTCTTCCTCCGACTTTCTTTTTATAATGAGTATCAGGTTTCAAAATCCGAACTTGCAGCCGAAATGGGGAATCCCGTCTGCACTGCCCTGAACAAAGTATGCGTTCCCGGTATCCATCCCTGCAAGTTCCAGCGTTTCGCCCGGCTTTGTTTCTATAAAGAAGTTGATCGAAAAATATTTAGGGTCCTTCAGCCTTATTTCTTCCGTCAAAAAATCTACGGCGATTTTTGAATAGACCGCATTGTTCACATGTCCGTTGCCGTCAATATCAGAGTAATATACGGGTCTTTTCCCCAGAACCTGCGGATTTGCGAGCTTCCTGAGCTTTTCGCACCCGGGGCAGGCCGACTTTCTCTCCTCAATCTGTCTGCTTCCAGCGTCGAGCAGGCTTGGACGCAGAACCTCCCTTGTTGTTATGTCAACCATTATCCACTGGCTGGACCCTGAAACAATAAGCTCTCCATTTTCGGTGCGAAGCTCGTAATCGCGGCAGAAATAGGGCCCGCTGGCACCTCTTTCCCATGTGGACGCGACGACCGTTTCGGTGTGGACAGGAAATCTGGACATAAGAAGCCTCATTCGTGACAGCAGCACCGCTCTTCCGCATTGCACAAGATACTCGTGCCCGATACCGCGTCTTTCATAGTCCTCTCCGGCCAGCTCGCTCAAAAGCTTCATGAGCGCATATAGACTCGCTCTTTTGTCGGCGCCGCAGTCACCAAATCTGAATATAAACCTTCTGTTGAAATAGGCCCCGTCATGCCATTGCTCCGGCATTGCTTCCCACCTCCCTAGTAATAAAATTCGAAAGCAATTATAGCCTTAAAATTCCAAAAGCTCAAGTTTTTCTGAGAAAATTTTGAAATTTATCGAAATTCCGAGCAATTTTTATTTGTAATTTGTGTATGGAGGTGTATAATGCTTAAGGTTAAAAACACATGGGAGGAAACTTATCATGCTGACAGAAATAATCAAAAAGCTTAAAGAAGACCGTAAAAAAATAGTCTTCACCGAAGGTGAAGAACCCCGCATACTCGAAGCCGCCAGCCGCCTCAGAGCCGACGGTATTATGGACGTTCTGCTCTGCGGCAATCCCGAAAAGGTAAGAGCCGCCGCAAAATCCGGTGGTTTCAATATTGACGGTATGGAAATTGCAGACCCTGCGAACTATCCGGAAATGGAAAAAATGGTCGAAACCATGTTCGAGCTCCGCAAGGGAAAAACGCCAATCGAGGAGTGCCGCGAATCTCTCAAAAAGAGCAATTACTTCGGCACCATGCTCGTAAAGATGGGCAAGGCAGACGGCCTGCTCGGCGGAGCGACATATTCGACAGCGGACACGGTCCGTCCCGCTCTACAGATAGTCAAGACAAAGCCCGGCGCACATCTGGTCAGCTCCTGCTTTATTCTCGTCCGCGGCGACGAAAGGCTTGCAATGGGCGACTGCGCAATCAACATCGACTACCCGGATACCACCGATAAAGAAGGCAACGTCACTCTCAAGGGCAGTGACAAACTTGCCGAGGTCGTAGTCGGCACCGCCAGAACGGCGAAAATATTCGGTATCGATCCCAAGGTCGCTGTTCTTAGCTTCTCCACCAAGGGCTCCGGCAAGGGCGGCACCGTCCAGCTCTCGCGCGATGCAACTGAGAAGGCAAAAGAGCTTGCTCCCGAGCTTGCAATCGACGGCGAGCTGCAGTTTGACGCCGCGGTTTCTCCCGTTGTCGCCGCAACAAAATGCAAGGGCTCTCCCGTTGCAGGACAGGCCAACACCTTCATTTTCCCGAACATTGAAGCCGGAAACATCGGCTATAAGATCGCCCAGCGTCTGGGTGGCTTTGAAGCCTACGGCCCTATTCTTCAGGGACTGAACGCCCCTATCAACGACCTCTCCCGCGGCTGCACGGCCGACGAGGTCTATACCATGGCGATTATTACGCTGGGCACAATGTGAGCCTTTATATTACGGCGTTTCAACTGATATCCTTGACATTTTTTATATTTTATGTATAATAGGATAGCTTGTCAAATTGAGGCAAGCTATCCTTGCCCCTTTTTTGGGGGGCCATTAGTCCAGAAGGAGGTGCTAAAATGGCAAAATCAACTGAAAAATACGAACTGATGTACATTATCAACCCCACCCTTGGCGAGGAAGATACAGCGGCAGTCGTAGAAAAATTCAAGGTGCTTGTCGAGCAGCACGGTACTGTAGATGAGATGGAGCTTATAGGAAAGCGCAGGCTTGCTTATGAGATCAACGATCTTACCGAAGGTTACTATGTTCTCGTAAAGTTTTCTTCCGCTCCCGATTTCCCTGCGGAGCTTGACCGTATCCTTGGCATAACCGACAGCGTGATGCGCAGCCTTATTACCGTTCGCTGCGAATAGGAGGCATTTTATGCTTAACCACATTACGCTGATGGGTCGTTTGACCCGTGATCCCGAGCTGCGTTATACGCCTTCGGGAACGCCGGTTGCTTCCTTTACACTCGCTGTGGACCGCGATTTTGCGGCTAAGGACAGCGGAGAGAAGCAGACGGACTTCATCGACATAGTCGCATGGCGTCAGACCGGCGAGTTCGTGTCAAAATATTTTACCAAGGGCAGCATGGCGGTCGTTAGCGGCCGTCTTCAGATTCACGAATGGCAGGACAAAGAAGGCAATAAGCGCAGAAGCGCCGAGATTGTTGCCGACAATGTCTATTTTGGAGACAGCAAGCGCCGCGAAGGTTCGGATTCCGGCACCAGCGGCGGCAGTTCTTCGCGCTCGAACGAAGGCGACTTCAAGGGCTCCGCGTTTTCGGAGCTTGACAACGGCGATGGAGACCTGCCTTTCTAGCCCGAACACACTAAAAACGACGATAGGAGGAAAAAGCCTTGGCATTTGATAATAGAGACGGCAGAGATAAAATGAACAAAAACCATAAGCGCAAAAAGGTCTGCCAGTTTTGCGCCGACAGAAGCGAGCATATAGACTACAAGGACACAGCGAAGCTTCGCCGTTTCCTCTCTGAGCGCGGCAAGATTCTGCCGCGCCGCACAACCGGAACCTGCGCCGCACATCAGCGCGAGCTTACGGAGGCTATTAAAAGGGCGCGTCAGATCGCTCTTCTGCCTTATGTAATGGAATAATCCGGACTTATTGCGAATAAAAAAGACAGCCTCAAAAGAGGCTGTCTTTTTTATTCGGCAAAATAATTATTCTCCGGGTACTAGTCCTTGCTTTTCAGATATTGAGCTAGCTTCAGATCAAGAGTTTTTATGTGCGTAATCAGCTCGCCGATCTTCCTGTTCACATCGGCAACAAGCGCGATTGTCGGCCCTTCATCCTGTAGCTTATGTGCGACAGGTACAAGTGAATTTACGTATGCCTGATGCCAGTTTCTATGTGATATAAGATCCGGGTATTTATATTTTGCCATAAATTCCTCTTCATGGGCAAAATGCGTTTTTGTATAGTTTGAGAGAAACGCCATCGCCCCCGTCAGCTCCTGCCGGCCTTTTCCGGAGGCGCAGGCCGTCACCAGCGCGTCGGCGGCTTTGACAAGCTCTTTATGCTCGTTATCGATTAGCAGGTGCCCTGTTTCCAGATCCTTTGTCCAAACGAATGCCATAATACTCCTCCTTATTTAGCCTGCGAGTTAAGGAACTTTGCCAGATGAACGTCCATTGTCTTGATATGTGTTATCAGCTCGCTGACCTTTAGATTGACCTCTGCGACCAGCGCAATGTTCGCTCCCTGCTCCTTGAGTTTTTTTGAAACCTCTTCGATAGCGCTCACATAAGGCCGATGCCAGCTTATTTGGCCATTGTATCCGGGGTACTTATACCTGAGCATGAGGTCTTCCTCATGGGAAAAGTGTGTTCTTGTATAGTTCAGCAAAAAATCCACCGCGCCCCCCAACTCCTGGCGGCCTTTTCCCGCGGCGCAGGCAGCTACCAGATCATCGGCAGCCTTAATCAGCTTTTTATGCTCGTCGTCGATCAGCTTATGGCCTGTTTCCATATCTTTTGTCCACAAAAATGCCATTTCGTTACCTCCCTGATCATCATTTTTACTATTTATACCACGCTTTTGAGAATTCTCAAGTTTTTGGCAAAAATATCCTAATCTATTCCCAGTCCTTCCAGATTTCAGGGCAATAGCCGACCGTCGCCTTCCTGCCGTTGCGCACTATTGGAGTTTTTATTAGGGAAGGATTTTCAAACAGCTTCTGAGCCTTGTCCGAGTCGTAGGCAAGATATCTGAGTATCTCGGCATCCTTTGCCTTTTCGTCAATGAGCGCGCTTAGCCCGACATTCGCAATCACGCTCTCCAGCTCACGGGGGCTCATTCCAAAGCGCGGCAGATCTATGCTCTGAAACTTAATTTTCCGTTCCTTGAACCAGCGCTCGGCTTTTTTTGTGTCGAAACACTTAGATTTTCCAAAAATCTGTATATTCACAGTACTCTCTCCAATACGTCGAAAAGATTGTTGAAAAAAATATCACGTACAAGGTCCTCCGGATAGTTGCGGCTAAGCATGGCGTTGTATATTTTTGCATAGTCCTCGATTCCGGTAATGCCCTCCGGCGTTGTATCGATGCCGTCGAGATCCCCACCGAGGCAGACGGACTTTTCCCCTCCGAGAGCGAGAAAATGCTCGATATGGCGGAGTATATCCTCGATGCCCGCGTTGCCGTTCTCGTTAAGGAATTCGGGACACAGGTTGATCCCTGCCGCGCCTCGGAGCGAAACCAGGGCTATGAACTGCCCGTCGGTCAGATTTCGCACGTTTCCGCATACAGTTTTCGAATTGGAATGTCCGGCGATGATCGGCTTTTTCGTTATTTCAACAACATCCCAGAAGGTCCACTCGGAGGCGTGCGAAAGGTCGACTGCCATTCCAAGTTCCTGCATTCTCTTTACAAAATCAGTTCCCTTTCCGGTAAGTCCGCCTTTTGTCGGCCCGTTTGCCGCTCCACACAGCGCATTGTCATAGTTCCAGCAGAGGTTAATCAGCCTGACGCCCTTCTCATATGCACGCTCCAGCCCGGAAAGCTCACAGCCCAGAAGCTCTGCGCCCTCAATTGCTATAAGCCCCGCCGCCATACCTCTTTCCGCGGCCGTCCTGACATCCGCCGCGCTTCTGCAAAGCTTCAGGATATCCGAGTTCTTCTCAAACTCGGATATCAGCAGATCCAGAAGCTCTCCGCCCATACGCTTCAAAACTTCGATCGGGAAATCCGCTGAATAGTCCCTGTCGTGATAATCTCTTGTCTCGGGTCTTGTAAATACCGCGAACACCTGTGCATAGGGCGAAAACGCTCTGCCTCGCTCCAGGTCTATGTGGAAGCTGTTTCTTCTCAGTCCCGTATTTTTTTCCTGAACTTTCATTATTGTATCGCAGTGCGCATCGAAAACAGGTATACTCATATGCCGACCTCTTCTTTAATAATGCAGATAGTTTACAGCAAAAACGCTTTTTCCGCAAGTGCTATATCAAATTACAAAATAGACGCGCGGACAAAAAAAAAAGTGCCTCCCAGCCGCGAAAAATGCGGCGGGGAGGCACTTGTAAAGTATGCGGATGTCCCTCGCTTTTTCTGATTATACCTCCATTATTACCGGCAGAATCATAGGGCTGCGTTTTGTCGTTTTATAAAGATATCCGGAAAGATTCGCCTTGACCTTTGCCTTGATGGTCGCCCAATCGGTGATACGCTGATTTTCGCAGGAATCAAGCGTTTCCAGCGTTACCCTCTTCAGCTCTTCCAAAAGCACGTCGGACTCCTTTACATACACGAAGCCTCTCGTCACAATATCGGGCCCGGATACGAGACTTGCGTCCTCGGCGGATAGAGTCATAACTACGACGACCATGCCGTCCTGCGCAAGATGCCTTCTGTCGCGCAGAACGACGCTTCCTACGTCTCCTACGCCTGTTCCGTCAACAAGCACTTTCCCCGAAGGAACGGTTCCTCCGAGCTTAACATCCTTTCTCGTGACCTCAACTATCCTGCCGATATCTCCGATAATGATGTTTTTCGGGTCAATGCCCATGTTTTTTGCAAGCTCGGCATGAGTGCGAAGATGGCGCTGCTCGCCGTGAAGCGGCATGAAAAACTTCGGTTTTGTAAGAGCGAGCATCATTTTCAGCTCTTCCCTGCAGGCGTGGCCGGACACATGCAGTTCCTCAAGCCTGTCGTAGATAACTTCCGCGCCTTTCATAAAAAGCTCGTTGATTACACGGCTGATCGTAGTTTCATTGCCGGGGATTGCGGAAGCTGAGATAATGACTCTGTCTCCGGCGTTGATTTCGACCTGACGATGCCCGGAAAACGCCATCCGGTAAAGCGCGGACATGCTTTCGCCCTGACTGCCGGTCGTAATGATTGCGACCTTGTTTTTGGGGAGTGTGTTAATCATATTTATATCGATGAGCGTATCCTTCGGCACATCCATATATCCAAGCTCCATGGCCACACGCATGATGTTTTCCATGCTCCGTCCCGTTATGGCTACCTTGCGGTTGTTCTTCGCAGCGCTGTTTATGATCTGCTGGACCCTGTGAACGTTTGATGCAAAGGTTGTTACGATAATGCGCTTATCACAGTCCTTGAAGAGCGCATCGAAGCGTACCCCTACCTTTTTCTCAGACTCGGAATAACCGGGCTTTTCAACATTCGTAGAGTCGGAAAGCAGCATAAGGACGCCTTCTTTTCCAAGCTCGCCGAGCCTTGTAAGGTTGATCATCTCTCCCTCGATCGGCGTAGTGTCGATTTTGTAATCGCCAGTGTGAATGAGCGTTCCGATTGGAGTTTTGATTGCAAGAGCAACCGAGTCCGCGATGCTGTGGTTAACGTGAATCAGTTCTATGCTGAAGCAGCCGGCCTTAATGCGTTCTCCGGCCTCAAGAGTTGTAATCTTGACCTTCTCCTTAAGCCCGAATTCCTCAAGCTTCAGCTCGATAAGTCCCGCGGTCAGCCTAGTCGTATACAGTGGGACATTAATTTCCCGCATAAGATACGGCAAGCCGCCGATATGATCCTCATGACCGTGGGTGAGGAAAACGGCTCTGATTTTGTTCTGGTTCTGAACAAGATAGGAAAAATCGGGTATGACTATATCAACCCCGTACATCTCCTCATCAGGAAAGCCGAGACCGCAGTCGACGACTATTATATCGTCGCCGTACTCGTAGACTGTGAGATTCTTGCCGATCTCGTTGAGTCCTCCGAGCGGGATTATTTTCAATTTTGATGCCATATTATAGTTTTTTCTCCTTATACAAAAGATTATGTAGTGATTTATACTCGATTACATGTCATTTTAGGCGCAAAAATTACAGACGCCCATATTTGATTATATCCGCCCTGCTCCGCGGATATAATCTTTACGTCCCCGATTCGCCTCAATGAATTGTAACCGTATAATAAGTACTTTCGTACCTAAATCCATAATATTTTGCCCAATTTTATTCTATTGTGGGCTTTGTATAATAATTATAGCACAATTTTGTAAATGTTGCAAGAATAATTTGCCATTTACATTTCGCGTCGGCCCTCCAGCGCACGGGAGAGTGTGGCGTCGTCCGCGTATTCAAGATTCGAGCCAACAGGTATTCCGTAGGCGAGACGTGATACTTTCACATTGAAGGGTTTGACAAGTCTGGAGATATACATCGCCGTAGTGTCCCCCTCCGTATCCGGGTTCGTCGCCATTATTACCTCCCGAACCTCGCCCTGCGCGACACGCGCGATAAGCTCAGATATTTTAAGATCGTCCGGCCCTATGTGGTTCATCGGGGACATCACGCCATGCAGGACATGGTACAATCCCTTGTATTCGCGGCTCCGCTCAAAGGATACAACGTCTCTCGGTTCTGCCACGACGCAGATTACGCTTCTGTCGCGGCGGCTGTCCGCGCATATCGGGCAGATTTCTCCGTCTGTGAGATTCTGGCATACCGGGCAGCTGTGGACGCTCTTTTTTGCGTCAAGAACGGCTGACGCAAAGCTTTCAGCCTCACCATCCGGCAGCGAGAGAACATAAAACGCAAGCCGCTGCGCGCTCTTTCTGCCGATACCCGGCAGTGCGGCAAACTTGTCCACGAGAGTTTCCAGTGAGGGCGGAAAAAAAGACATCTTTAAAAAGCTCCTTATAATTATAATAGAGATATGCCGTAAAAGCTGTCGCAGCACGTCAAAAAACTACGCGTTTCTGATTGCTTCAATCGCTGCTTTTCTGTCCTCCTTGCCGAAAACCGCACTGCCGGCGACAAGCACGTTTGCGCCCGCTCCCTTGACAAGTTTTGCGGTAACCGGATCAATTCCGCCGTCAACCTCCAGCTCGCACTGAGGGTTTACATTGTTGATCATCTGACGGATCTCCGCGATTTTTGAGAGCTGGTCCTTCATAAACGACTGCCCACCAAAGCCCGGCTCGACCGTCATAACAAGAACCAGATCAAGGTTTGAAATATATGGCAGAAGAGCGATCGACGGGGTCTTGGGCTTAATGCTCAACCCGACTTTTTTCCCGCAGAGCCTAACAATCGTTATTGCCTCGAAAATGTCCTGCGGCTGGCAGGCCTCCAGATGGAAGGTGACAAGGTCCGCGCCGGCCTCGCAAAAAGACTTAACGTAACGCTGGGGCCTGTCAATCATAAGGTGAACGTCAAGGAACATATCCGTCGCCCTGTGCAATGATTTGACCACAGGAATGCCGATGCTGATGTTCGGTACAAAATTTCCGTCCATAACATCAATGTGAAGATATTCCGCTCCTGCGTTTTTTACATCGTTAACATCATTAATAAGCTCCGAAAAGTCGGCAGAAAGGATAGAAGGCGCGATTTTTATCATTTTTCTCAGCTCCGTGAAGCCCGCCCAGGCGTAACAGAAGCGCTCTGCGCGGCATAAGATTTGATAGTCGATCCCCGCGGGTTCGGCTTTGATATACGGGGGCGGCAAGCGCCAGCTTACCGTCCCCGGCGGACTCGACAGTTTAATAACATTATCAGCAGATGCATAAAGGTTCATGAAAGCGATCTTAAATTCCGGACCGATATACATTTAATTAATTATAACGCAGAGGACAAGCGCTTGCAAGAAGAATGCAAAGTCTTTCGAGGTATCTTATCCTTGCCGCTGCTCTATATGTATATTATGGGTTGTAAAACCCCTGCTAAAGCTGTATAATATAAACTCTGAAAGGTGGCGTATACCATGGTTTTAGACGATTATCTGAATTCGCTTAAGGGCAGAAGAATAGCCGTAATAGGCTATGGAATCAGCAATTCACCACTTGTTGATCTCCTCCTCTCACGCGGTCTGGACGTTACGATTTGTGATAAGCGCAGCGAAGAACAATTTGAAAACGCGGCTTCTCTCAGGGAACGCGGAGCCAAGCTGCGCCTTGGAAATAAATATCTTGACGACCTCAACGAGGAGCTTATATTCCGCACCCCTGGGCTGCACCCGTTCACCCCGCAGCTGCGGAATGCTGTTGATCGCGGCAGCATACTCACTTCCGAAATGGAGGCCTTTTTCTCCGTTTGCCCCTGCCGAACCATCGCGGTCACGGGAAGCGACGGAAAAACCACAACCTCCACGCTAATTGCGACTCTTTTACGTGAATCCGGGCATACTGTTTTTCTGGGCGGTAATATCGGTATGCCGCTTTTGAACAAGGTATCGGAAATGAAACCGGATGATTTTGCCGTTTTGGAACTCAGTTCCTTCCAACTGCACAGCATGAAATGCAAGCCGAACGTGGCCGTCATTACGAACATTTCTCCAAATCACCTTGATGTCCACCCGAATCTTGATGACTATGTCGGCGCCAAAAAGAACATTTTTTTGAACCAGGACGAGAACGACCGTCTGGTTCTCAACGCGGACGATCCCCATACCCAGGAATTTTTAGCTGAGGCGAAAGCGGAAATCAGCTTCTTCAGCCATATGCATTCCGTCCAGAGCGGCTGTTTCGCCGTCGACGAGCTTATCTATTCTGCTAAAAACTACGAGGTCCATGAGATAATGCCTTCAGCCGGCATACTCATCCCCGGCCTTCACAATGTGGATAACTACATGACGGCCTACGCCGCGACCGAAGGCTACATTACGGACAGCGTCTTCCGAAGAGTTGCAAGGACTTTCCCCGGCGTTCCTCATCGCATTGAGCTTGTCCGCGAGCGTAACGGAGTTAAGTTCTATAACGACTCCATTGCCTCCAGCCCAACGCGCACAATAGCGGGTCTGCGCTGTTTCACCAAGGTCAAACCAATACTTATTGCAGGCGGGCATGATAAGCATATTCCTTTCGACGATTTGGGAACCGAGATTGTTGCCCGTGTCAAGGCCCTTTACCTGACGGGCGAAACCGCAGAAAGGATCAGGGACGCCGTTTTGAACACTCCCGGATACAACCGTCTGACCCTTCCCATATATATCATCGACGACTTCCGCGAAGCGGTTCTTTCCGCTGCCGACAGCGCCTCAGATGGCGACGTAGTAATACTTTCGCCTGCCTGCTCTTCCTTTGATAAATTCAAAAACTTTGTTGAACGCGGAAATACTTTCCGCGGTATAGTTCTTGGCATGGAGTAAAATTCGATTGGAGTAAAAAAGAGATGCTTCTTAAAGAGATTATTACCGACCTATGCGGACTTCCCGCACCTTCGGGCTTTGAGGAAAAAGCGTTTGAACGCACAAAGGAGCTTCTTTCGCCATATGTCGACGAGATCAAGACCGATGCGCTAGGAAATCTCATCGCCATAAAAAGGTGCGGAAAAGATGGCGCGAAAAAATTGCTGTTTGACGCCCACATGGACGAGATCGGTCTTATTGTAACCGGTATCGAAAAGGGCTTTCTGCGCTTCGCTAACCTCGGCGGAATTGATCCGCGCATGCTTCCCGCCAGGGAAATCAAGGTTTTAACTACCCCTCCAATTTTTGGCGTTATCGATACTATGCCGCCGCACGCTCTTTCCGAAGAGGATATGGATAAGACAATTGACCCAAAAAGGCTCTTCATTGATATTGGTATGAATGAAGAGGAAGCGAAAAAGAGAGTGCCGCTGGGCACTCCGGCCGTTTTTGCCGGAGGTGTAGACGAACTGAACGAAAACGTGCTCTGCGGGAAATCCCTTGACGACCGTTCGTGCGTGGCGATCATAATAAAAACTATGGAGCAGCTTTTCGAAAAAGCCCTGAATGTTGATATATGCTGTCTTTTCAGCACGCAGGAGGAGCTGGGTACTCGCGGCGCGATTACAGGGGCCTACGGAGTTCAGCCGGATTATGCGATCGCTCTCGATGTGACCTTTGCCTCCACTCCCGACTCAAAAAAGGGCGAGGTTCTTGAAATGCGGAAGGGCGCGGCGATTGGTGTTGGCCCCGGCATGAATCGCAACATAACAAATATGCTCATCAAAACAGCCGAGGAAAAAGCTATTCCCTATCAGCTTGAGATTATGGGCGGTGATTCGGGCACGAACGGCTGGGTCATTCAGGTCTGCAGAGAGGGCGTCGTGACCGGCGTTGTGTCCCTGCCTATCAGGTATATGCACTCACCCGTTGAAACGATGGATATTACAGACGCAGAAGCGATTGTCACTCTGCTCACTGAATTCACTCGGAAGCTCAGCAATGACGGAATCGCATAAAACGCTCAAAGCCAACTTGTTGCGCGTATTTTGCACAGCACACGACTAAAATATACAAATTGTGCATGTTTTGCACGGGAGGCAAGCTTATATGCTGGATACACTAAAAACACTTTGCTACCTGAGCGGAGCTTCCGGCAGCGAAGACGAGGTGCGTGACTATATATTGGAGAGAGTCATGCCTTTTTCCGACGAGATAATGACCGACAGCATGGGAAACCTGATAATTAATAAAAAAGGCCTTAAACGATGCGGCAGAAAAATTCTTATATGCGCACACATGGACGAAGTCGGCATTATAATTACCGGCATAGATGATGACGGCTACCTGCACTTTGATTTTCTCGGCGGCGTAGACAGGCGCGTCGTCATTGGCAAGCGAGTGTATATTGGAAAGGACAGGGTCTGCGGCGTAATCGGCATCAAAGCATATCACCATGTCTCGAAGAACGAGGAAAAATCCGTTCCGAAACGTGACGAGCTATACATCGATATCGGTGCTAAGGAGAAGGATGAAGCGAAGCAGCTCGTAGCTCTCGGAGACGCAGCAGTTTTTGAGGACAGCGTTCTTGAATTCGGCGAAGGCTACCTCAAGGCCAAGGCGATCGACGACAGAGTCGGCTGCGCTGCTTTGATAAAGCTGATCGAAAGCGAGCTTCCCTGTGACTGCACCTTTGCTTTTACGGTTCAGGAGGAGGTCGGCACTCGCGGGGCGAAAATTGTTTCGGCTCGGCTTGATCCCGATGTCGCTATCGTGCTTGAAGGAACCACGGCGGCCGATCTGCCGGAGGTCCCGGAGGGCAAACGTATATGCCGCCTGGGTGATGGCTTAGTCATCCCCTTCATGGATAAGGGCACAGTATATAGCCGTGAGCTTTATAAAGAGGTTACGCAGCTCGCCAATACAAACGGTATCAAGTGGCAAACAAAGACCATGATCGCGGGCGGAACGGACGCGCAGGCTATTCAGCGCAGCGGTGCCGGCGTCGATACGATTGCAATATCCGCGCCGATGCGCAACATACATTCCCCTGCCTGTATTGCTAAAATCTCCGATTTTGAAGCTATGCCGCGGCTTGCCGCGCTGCTGCTCAAGTCGCTGTCCGAATAAATAACAAAGGACCTCAATTAATGAGTTTAAATAATATTTCACCAGCCATTAAAGAGCTTTCTCAATCAGTCGAAAACGACCTACATGACGTCTATGCAGGGTTTGACCTCATATCCGAGGCCTGCACGCTCAAGGTAATGTCCGCCTTTCAGGAGTTTCGCGTGTCCGAAGCCTGTTTTGCTGGAACCACCGGGTACGGGTATAACGATCTCGGTAGAGACACGCTCGACAAAATATATGCCCGCGTGTTTGGCGCGGAAGGCGCTCTTGTACGGATCGGATTTGTTAACGGCACACACGCAATCGCTACTGCGCTGTTCGCTGTCTGCAAGCCGGGAGACACGCTTTTATCCGTAACCGGAACTCCCTATGACACGCTCCAGTGTACTATCGGAATTGCCGGAGACGGTGACGGCTCTCTCAAGTTCTTCGGTGTAAATTACGACCAAGTCGAGCTTCTCCCGAACGGAGACCCGGACATTCCGGGAATAAAGCGCTCCGCTTCCGATCCAAAAGTCAAAGCAATTATGATACAGCGCTCCCGCGGGTACGCGCTGCGCCGTGCCTTTGGAATCAACGATATTGAAAAAATTATTAAAGCAGTACGAGAGGTAAACCCCACGGCGAATATCCTCGTCGACAACTGCTACGGCGAATTCACCGAGCTCAGGGAGCCGACCGAAGTTGGAGCTGATCTCATCGCGGGA
Organism: Oscillospiraceae bacterium; assembly: GCA_034927185.1. Lineage (GTDB taxonomy): Bacteria > Bacillota > Clostridia > Oscillospirales > Oscillospiraceae > UBA2658. Next base: position 57,119 of record JAYFQM010000038.1, read on the forward strand.
TCGCTTATAAAGAATCCCGGCGGCGGTCTTGCGCCAACCGGTGGTTACATAGCCGGCAGGCGCGACCTCATTGAGCGCGCGGCAATACGCATGACGACGCCCGGAATCGGCGGAGAATGCGGAAGTACGCTCGGTAATAACCGCCTTCTGTATCAGGGCTTCTTCATTGCGCCGCACATTGTCGCTCAGGCGCTCAAAACGGCATCCTTCTGTGCGGGAATGATGGAACGTCTCGGTTATAAAACATCTCCAAACGCGATAGAAAGTCGGCATGATATTATCCAGATGGTCGAATTTGGTAGTGCCGACAAGCTTTTAAAGTTTTGTACCGGAATTCAGCACGGATCCCCGGTCGATTCCTATGTTACCCCTGTGCCCTGGGAAATGCCCGGATATGAGGATCAGGTCGTCATGGCTGCCGGCGCCTTTATTCAGGGTTCTTCGATTGAGCTATCCTGCGACGGACCCATGCGCGCACCCTATCTCGGCTTTATGCAGGGCGGGCTGACCTATGAATCCGGTAAGCTCGGCGTGATGCTGGCGGCAGATGAGATTGCAAAATCTGATTAATTATGTAAACCAATCTCGGAATATTTTTAACGCTTTAAAAATATAAATGGCATAGGGGGTATCCTTATGCCATTTATTAAAAGACGAGCGCCCTTGAGACGGCCTCCGGGCAGGAGACCCAGATTGCCGAGAAAATCTCCGGAAGAAAAAATCGCAGTATTTACAATTTTTATTATTCTCGCCATACTAGTGGCAGTTGCACTTGTCGGAAATTATTTGAAAAATATTTCGAGTCAGATGGCGCTTTCGGATGCGTCCGATATGATTACTGCGACAATTAACAACAAGATAAACGAAAAAATGAGCGAGGGCCAGTACACATATGATTACTTTGTGACGCTTCAAAAGGATAACACGGGAAAGATTACGGCGATTTCAGCGAATATGTCCCGCATCAACACCTTGTCATCGGAAATTCTTCAGGATGTCATCGCAGCGACAAACAGCGGCGATATGAATGAGAATATACCTCTCGGCAACCTTCTGGGCTCCAATCTCCTTCTCGGCCGGGGCCCGAAGATACCAATAAAAATCACGATGCTAACAAGCTCCTTCGCGGATTTCAGAAATGAAATCGAATCAGCCGGCATAAACCAAGTCAAGCACCAGATCATTCTCGAAGTCACTGTTCAGATTGACGTCATGATGCCTTGGCAGGTTATGTCAACCGAAGTGGTAAGCGAAGTGCTCATTGCCGAGACTGTTCTCGTCGGCGATGTGCCGAATGCCTACCTCACCTTAAATCAGCCGTAGAAACGGAGATACGCAATGGATACAAAAGAGGAACTTGCTAAACTAAGAGAAGAGATTATTCGTCATGGCAGGGAATATTACGATCTTGACGCTCCAACAATTTCGGACTTCGAATATGACGCGCTGATGCGCCGCCTTATTGAGCTTGAGGAGCGGTTTCCGGAATTAAAAACGCCTGACTCTCCCACGCAGAAAATCGGCGGCAGGGCTCTTTCCCAGTTTACACCGGTACGTCACGTCGTGCCGCTCGAAAGCCTTAACGATGTTTTTTCCTTTGATGAGCTGGACTCTTTCATAATACGCACGGGGGATGCTCTGGGCTCAACTCCCGTATTTGTGACCGAGCCGAAAATCGACGGTCTGTCCGTAGCGGTCGAGTATATAGACGGGAGCTTTCATCGTGGCGCCACAAGAGGAGACGGGGTTACGGGAGAGGACGTTACGGAGAATCTCCGTACCATACACAGCCTGCCGAAAAAGCTAAAAAACGCGCCGCCTAGACTTATCGTCCGGGGCGAGGCCTATATGTCGCGCGACACCTTTTCGCGGCTCAACGCGGAACGGGAAATAAACGGAGAAAAGCTCTTCGCGAACCCGCGAAACGCTGCAGCCGGTTCTCTTCGCCAGCTGGACAGCAAGATCACCTCCGAGCGTGGGCTCGATATCATCATCTTCAACATTCAGCTCGCCGATGGCCGACAGTTTTCCACCCATGCCGAAACTCTCGATGCTTTGCGCGAAATGGGCTTCCCGACTGTACCCTACAAGATCTGCAATAGCTTCCCAGATTGCCGCGCTCAGGTCGAATGGCTGGGCGACAACCGAGACAGCCTTCCCTACGACATCGACGGCGCAGTCATAAAAATTAACAGTCTTTCAGCCCGCACCGTCCTTGGCAGCACCGCCAAGGCTCCGCGCTGGGCGGCGGCATACAAGTACCCGCCAGAAAAAAAGGAGACCGTTGTTCAGGACATAACTGTTCAGGTCGGACGGACCGGAGTGCTCACACCGAAAGCTATCGTTGCGCCGGTGCGCCTTGCGGGTACTACTGTTACAAACGCGACACTGCACAACCAGGATAATATCTCTAGGCTCGATATCCGCATAGGAGATACCGTGCTTATTCAAAAGGCTGGGGAAATTATACCTGAGATACTTGAGGTCGTTCGTGAGAAGCGTCCGGAAGGAACGGATCCCTTCAAATTTCCCGATACCTGTCCAGCCTGCGGGTCGGGTGTCGTGCGCGACGAGGACGCGGCTGCCGCACGCTGCACAAATGTCGAATGCCCTGCTCAGCGCCTGCGCAATATCGCGCATTTTGCCTCTCGGGATGCGATGGATATCGAAGGGCTTGGTATTTCGGTTGCAGAGCTTCTGATAAGCCGCAGCCTCATTTCCTCCCCCGCGGATCTGTATTACCTCACCGTTCCGCAGGTCGCTTCGACTAAGCAGAAAGGCGGGGTCTTCGCCAAAAACCTGATTAATGCTATTGAAAAGAGCAAGGAAAACGGCATGGCGCGCCTTCTGTGTGCGTTTGGCATAAGGCAGGTCGGGCAAAAGGCTGCGAAGGTGCTCGCCATGCACTATAGTAATTTGGACGAGCTGTGCGCCGCCGGAGTCGAGGAATTGAAAAACATACCCGACATCGGTCCTATAACAGCCTCCTATCTTGTAGAATGGCTGAATGATCCACATTCGAAGCACCAGCTTGAGCTGCTTCGTCAGGCCGGTGTCAGCTTTGAAAGCAGGGAAAAGCGTCTGGATGACCGCTTTGCAGGAAAAACCTTTGTCTTCACGGGGGCGCTCACAGCCTTTACGCGCGATGAAGCGGAAGCACTGGTCGAGAGCTTCGGAGGGAAATCGTCCGGCTCCGTATCAAAAAAGACAAACTATGTCGTTGCTGGTGAAGAGGCCGGTTCAAAGCTTGCGAAGGCGCAGAGTCTCGGTATCCCGATACTGACGGAGGACGAATTCAGGAGCATGATTGAGACAGATCGATAGGCTATATGGTTGAAATTGAGCAGATGAGTGATATAATGTCCGCATACCACAACAGCGCTTCATTCCTGTGGTATAGCCCGCATAGCGTACTGCTTACAAAAATAAAAAAACATATCGCGCCTATTATGGCTTCGGTATAATGTAAGGTATATGAAGATTAAAGTATTTTTGGCGGTATCCGCCTGCAAACTCTCAATTAGACTGCTTCGGCTTATTGGCCGCGGCGGAACGGCAATTCCCGGTAAGATTGCTGTTAGAATCTGTCCCGACCTCCTCTCGCGTCTGGCTGAGAATGTCCGCTGCGTCATTATTACAGGCACGAACGGCAAAACAACTTCCTCGCGCATAATCGAGGAAATCTACATTAAAGCGGGTGCCTCGTATTTTGCCAACCGTTCCGGGGCTAACCTCATCAACGGCATAACCTCCATATTTATTGAGAATTCGACCTTGACGGGTAAGCCGAAAAAGGAAAACGCCGTCATCGAGTGCGATGAAGCAGCTTCCAAAGAGGTCTGCCGGCTGATAAATCCCGCTGTCGTGCTTGTGACAAACGTTTTCCGTGACCAGCTCGACCGATACGGGGAAGTGTCCGGCACTCTTGAGAACATCATGATCGGCATTAAAAACTCCCCGAACGCCGTCGTTTGCCTGAACGCAGATTGTTCGCTGACAGCGTCAATTGCTGAGCATGTTCCCAACAAGATCATTTTCTATGGTATAGATGTCCCTATATACAAAAATCCCGTTTCAGAAGTTTCCGACGCGCCTTACTGCATAAGATGCAAGCACGAATATGCATACAGCTACCGTACCTTTGGGCATCTCGGC
>JAYFQM010000119.1:0-16586 GCA_034927185.1 Oscillospiraceae bacterium
GTGCCTTTAATGGAGTGCAGGCACAGCGTTTTCAGCGTGATGCATAAGGTGTCCGGAAAAATCGAGCTTAACGGCAGGAAACTTGATTTTGATAGCGGAACAGGCTATATAGAAGGGGACAGAGGATGCTCCTTCCCCAAGCGGTATCTTTGGTCACAGTGCCTGCACGGAGATATTTCGCTTATGCTTTCGGTTGCGGAAATTCCCTTTATGGGCTTCCGTTTTACGGGGATAATCGGCATTGTCAATATCGGCGGTCAGGAATATAGAATCGCCACCTATCTCGGAGCAAAACCGGTTTTCGTTGGGAGTGGAGCCGCCGTCATAAGACAGAGAGGGTATAGCCTCGCCGTACAGAAGATAGACGGCAAAGGCGAGCTGTTGGCCGCCCCCTTAAAAGGCGCTATGTCACGAAGAATACATGAAAGTATATCAAGCTCTGTGCGTTTCCGTTTCAGCCGCGGCAAAAGCGTATTATTTGATTTTACCGACGATCACGCAAGCTTTGAAGACGAATATCTGTAGATTTACTCAAAAATATACGATTCTATTTAAATAATAAAACCCTGTAGTAACTGGTACTACAGGGTTTTATTCATGGAGCATCTATCCAGATTCGAACTGGAGACCTCGTCCTTACCAAGGACGCGCTCTGCCGACTGAGCTATAGATGCATTTATGGCGACCCAGAACGGGCTCGAACCGTCGACCTCCAGCGTGACAGGCTGGCGTTCTAACCAACTGAACTACTGGGCCATAAGCGCTTTGCTATTGTACAATGTTATTCAAGCTTTGTCAACACTAAATTCCCCTATTTAAGAGGTAATATTTCGTTTTTTGACCAGCGTTGACTTGCCTGAACGGGCAAGCTGTGGTAAAATATTATCCGGTCTATTTCTTTGCGGTTTATATTATTTGTTGAGTATAGATTGTTCGTTCTTACAGGGGGAAGTCATGAAACGAAAAATAATCGCCATTATACTGGTAATACTCTTTTTGGTTCCGTTTACTCAGGCTGCGAACGCTGACAGCTCTGGACTTTGTTTTACCGCTACGAACGATTTGCTGCTCGATCTCGGCTCTATGACTGCCTTTGTAAGTGGCATCGCATACGTCCCCGCCAAGGTGTTTTCCACATTCGGAGTCTATAACAACTATTTTCCATCCGATTCAACTGCGACGCTCTATAACTCAAGAAAAAACATTTTCTTTAATCTAAGCTCGGGCAATAGCTATGACAGTCAGGAAAATACTTATTCAGTATCGGCAGTCATGAAAAACGGTCAGGTATATGTGCCCGTTGCCTGGGTCTGCCAGTATTTCGGACTCTACTATTCTTATATCAGCGGCGATGGCTACGGCGATATCGTCAGAATAAAAAACGGTGCTGAGGTCCTTACGGACGCCAAGTTTTTTAACGCCGCCGCTTCGCTTATGCAAAGCTACTATAATGAATCGAACGGCACTTCATCTCCCTCAACACCCACGCCCTCTCAGCCCATACCGAGCGACGACGAAAACTCGGGAGCCTCCGTTTCTTTGAGCTTTATCGGCCTTCCAAGCGAAAAACTTCTGGACAGCCTTGACGACTATGCGACGAACGCCTGCTTTTTTGTGACTGCTGATGATGTCGCCTCTTCACCGGACACGATCAGGAGAATTTGTGGCTCAGGCCACAGCATAGGCATATACTGCGTCAAAGATCCGGCCGAAGAATGCCCGAATACAGAAGACCTGATTTTCGAAGCGGCGCAGGTAAGACCGGTGCTGATATGCTCCGCTCCATCGATTTCGGAGAGTACAGAGGAGTATGCTAAATCGAACGGCTATGCATATTTCGATCCTGCTCTTGAGCTTGCTGCGACCGTAAGGTATGCATCCGATGTGACAAATAAGCTTGAGAGCGTAGTAAGCTATACATCGATTATGATCACTATTACCGAAAGTACCGAGACGTATATTCCGTCCGTCCTATCATATGCGGCACTTCATCACATCACGCTTCTCCCTCTCCGCGAAACGTTGGTATGACGATCCAAATTAATATAAATTCGGGGGTCATTTATGGATAAAACCAGCATAAAGGCAGTGATACTCGCAGCCGGCAAAGGCACAAGGCTCCAGACAGAGGGGAATACGCTTCCCAAGGTCATGCGTATGGCCGCCGGAAAACCTCTTCTGGCATATGTTCTATCCGCTTTGGATTTTATTCCGGTAAAGGACCGTATTATTGTCGTGGGTTATAAGAAGGAAAGCGTTATTGAGGCCTTTCCCGAATATGCATTTGCCGAGCAGAAAGAGCAGCTCGGAACCGGTCACGCCGTTATGGCGGCGTATTCTTTGCTTGACGGCTATAACGGTCAGCTTCTCGTATGCTGCGGAGACATGCCTCTAATTAAGCGCGAAACCTATCGGGCACTGATAGATACCCATAGCGCCGAAGGAAACGTATGCACCATATTGAGCGGAACCAGCGAGCTAAGCCTGCCTTATGGCCGCATCCTGCGTGATGAAGAAGGCAATTTCCTTGGCATGGTGGAGGACAAAGACGCGACGCCTGAGCAAAAGAAGATCAAAGAGCTCAACAGCGGTGTCTATGTATTCGATGCGGCAGCGCTCCTCAGCGTGTTGTCGGAACTGCGCAGCGATAATTCGCAGGGAGAGTATTACCTCACGGACGCACCACTGCTTCTGCAAAAGAAAGGGTTAAAAATCGGAGTCTGCTATCGTGAGCTTGGCTATCAGATAATCGGCGTCAACACTCCCGAGCAGCTCCGTCAGACAGAGGAAATATTACTGAAATGAGCAGGGCATTTTATATCGTCGGGGCAGGGGATATGAACGGTACGTCGCTTCGGGTTCCGGACGGCGCTTTTGTAATTGCGGCAGACGCAGGATTATCGTATCTCAGGGAAGCGGGAATATCCGCCGACCTGATAGTCGGAGATTTTGATTCTCTCGGAGAAAAGCCATCGGGTCCGGATGTGGTTTCGCACAGCCCGGAAAAGGACGACACCGATATGCTGCTTGCCGTACGTGAGGCTCTGGAGCGCAAGGCGCGGACAATTGTCATTTATGGCGGGCTTGGCGGAAGAATCGATCATGAATACGCAAACCTTCAAACACTTGCTTTTATTGCGAACAGCGGAGCCAGAGGCTACCTCGTAGGGCGCGGAAGTGTCTGTACCGTTATAAAAAACGGCGCTATTACTTTTGACGGCGACATGACCGGCACCATTTCGGTTTTCAGCCAAGGCGGCGGGGCAGAGGGCGTAAATCTGACAGGGCTGAAGTATCCACTTACGAATCACACGCTTACGGACGATTATCCTCTCGGAGTGAGCAACGAGTTTACCGGGGTTCCTTCAAGGATATCGGTTGAAAGTGGCCTGCTTCTTGTCATTTGGAACGCCTTGGACTTTAATGCGGACAGATATGAAAACATATATAATTAACTAACTGCAAAGGATAGAGTATGAAGATTACTGGCGCGATTTTTGATATGGACGGAACACTTACTGACTCCATGTTTATCTGGAGAGACATTGGAAAGCGATACCTGCTTTCCTGCGGAATCCGCCCAAGCGAGGACCTGAGGGAAGAAACGAAGAAACTGACCGTTTTCGAAACGGCGGATTATTTCAGGAAAAAATATGGTCTAAAAAAGACGAATGAAGAGATATATGCCGGCGTGGATGCCCTTCTGTGGCCTATGTACCGCGATGAGGTAAAACCGAAAGAGGGCATTTTCCTTCTCTTGGACAGGCTGAAGGAACGCGGAGTGCCCATGGTCGTTGCCACCGCGACGGACAGGCATCTTGTCGAGATGGTGCTTGAAAAAAATGGTCTGTTGGTATATTTTTCAGAAATCTTTACAACAGGTGGTATCGGGTCCGGCAAGGAGAACCCTCTGATTTTTGAAACAGCTCTCAATTGCCTTGGAACGCCCAAACCGGAGACGATCGTTTTTGAGGACACACTCTACGCCATAGTAACGGCTAAACGCGCTGGGTTTCCCGTCGCCGGTATCTTCGACGAATCCCAGGACCATCTTCAGGAAGAAATCAAGGCCGTTTCCGATTTTTACATCACCGACTATAGAAAGGATTACCTCCTTTTCTGATGAAAAAGGACACAGGCCCTTAAGAAATGGGGCTTGTGTCCTAAAATCTGTTTTCGTTCAATGCAGGAACATCAGCATCTTAACGATGGCATGGAGCACATCCTTCTGGTAGCTCTCGATTTCCCCTTTATCCACCATAGCGGCAAGCTCAGGATCAATTGGCAGCTTGCAGACGGTTCTGACACCGTATTTCTCAGCAATCTCATCAATATGGCTTTCGCCGAATAGGGAATACTTTTCGCCGCAGTGCGGGCAGACGGTATAGCTCATATTCTCAATGAGGCCGATTACGGGAATGTTCATCTTCTGCGCCATCTTCACGGCTTTTTCGACTATCATACCGACAAGCTCCTGCGGGGATGTTACGACGATGATTCCGTTAACCGGAATAGACTGGAACACCGTCAGCGCTACGTCGCCGGTTCCGGGGGGCATATCGATAAACAGAAATTCCTCGTTTTCCCATATGACGTCCGTCCAGAACTGCTTAACCGCCCCGCCTATAACAGGTCCGCGCCATATGACCGGGTCTGTGTCGTTGGGCAGAAGGAAGTTGATTGACATGAGGTCAATGCCTGTTCTGCTTTTTATGGGGTACATCCCGACTTCGTCAGCTTCCGGCTGACCCGAAACGCCGAAAGCACGGGGAATGGAGGGACCGGTTATATCCGCGTCAAGTATTGCAGATTTAAAGCCCATAGCTTGCATATTAACCGCGAGCAGAGAGGTTATCAGTGATTTGCCGACGCCGCCCTTGCCGCTTACAACGCCAATGACCTTTTTGATTCTTGTCAGCTCGTGGGGGGGATCGGTATTCTGAAAATTCTTAGCTCTTTTAATCGTTATTTTCGGAAGCTCCTGCCCCTGAGCTTCCTTGGGAGAATTCTCACTCATATTAAAACTTATCCTTTCCATTCCTGTATTATTGTAATATTATATACTTAACGATGGAATTGTCAATAATTGCACCCTTTCACGCCTGCTTGTACGATATGAGCGTACGTTTTTGGTAATATCTCTAGTATTTGACTTGAATAATACAAATACTGATGTTATAATTATAAACAATAACAATGCAGAAACATTTATATCTGCTTTTGGCCACTAACACGCGAATCCGGAGCAATACCATAATAAAAAGTTCCGTCCGGGGGGCATTTCAGTGAAAAAAGATCGCATATCAAACAATGTAATAAGACGTCTTCCCATGTACCTGCGTAAGCTCGATGACCTCATTTACCATGGAGTCGACCGTATTTCTTCCGGCGAGCTCGGAAAACAGATGGGTCTCACTCCTTCTCAAATCAGGCAGGATTTCAGCTGTTTTGGAGAGTTTGGTCAGCAGGGGTACGGCTACCGTGTAGCGGATCTCAGGAATCAAGTCGCGGGAATTCTCGGAATGCACAGGGGTTTCACAGTCGCCATTGTCGGTGTCGGGAATCTCGGCCACGCTCTGATCGGCAACTTCGGCTTCAGCGACCAGGGCTTTCGCCTTGTTGCGGCTTTTGATTCCGATCCGGAAGTTTTTGGAAAAGACTACGACGGAATACCCGTCTATGACAGTGCCACTCTTTCAGACTGGCTCAAGCGCAATCCTACCGATATTGTCGTTTTGACCGTTCCGCGCAGAATAGCGAGAAGCATGGCCGAAACCGTCGCTGATTGCGGAGTAAAGGGCATCTGGAACTTTACTAATATCGAGTTGGAACTGACAAGGCAGAATGTTCGCGTAGAGAATATACATTTTTCGGACAGTCTGCTGACACTAGGGTATTTTCTTAACGAACAGGATAATACGGATAAGATTAAATAACCCGTGCTACTCTTGGAGGCAAACGTGAATAATAAGCGCCTTATATCATTCTCCCTCGCATTGGTCTTGTTATGCGGCTCTGTTACAGCCGCCGCTGCCGGAACGGCCGGAAGCGCGTCAGACCCGCTCATATCGAAAAGCTACGTTGACAATACCTATACCGGGCTCGTACTGACGACTCCCTTGAACACACTTTCGGACGCAATGGCGGTTCTTCAATACAAGCTGGCGATAGCTGGAAAAGCAAAGGCCTCTGGAGTCAGTTACTCAAGCGTAATGCCCGGCGGCGTTGTTTCTCTTGGCGCAGGCTCCGGCTTTGTACTGACTAACGGCTCCGCGAAGCTCACCGCATGCAGCGGGACCTTTATTGACCTGTCGGAAGGTACTGTTGTCTCTGCTGGGCAGAATTTGTCTTCGGGCCACCGATACATAGCCGCCGAAAGCACCACAGCCACAGTTTCGGCTGTCACGACCGCAAAGCTCGCACTGTTCGGCAGCGTCACGGTAAACTCAGGGACCGCCCCTGCGTTTGGAGACGTAACGGAAGACAAATGGTTTTACACATATGTATGTTACGCTGTCCAGAAGGGACTTGTAAGCGGGCGCAGCCAGACGGTCTATGATCCCGACGCGAATCTTTCCATTGCGGAGGCAATCAAGCTCGCTGCGTGCATGAATCAGCTATATAACGATGGAAGCGTCACTTTGGCAAACGATCCCTCACTCTGGTATAAATCATATCTCGACTATGCAACCGGGAAGGGCATCGTAACAAAGACCTATGGCAATTACGACGCCGCAATTTCAAGAAGCGAGTTTGTCGCGATATTCTATGCATCGCTGCCGATTTCGGAATATACGCAGAAGAACAGTATATCGGATAACGCAATTCCGGATGTGACGCTTACTTCGGCGAACGCAAGCCCCATTTATTCTTTTTATCGCGCGGGTATTTTGATCGGTTCAGACAGCAGCGGAACATTCTATCCTGACAACAGCATAAAAAGAAGCGAGGTCGCGGCGGTCCTCACACGAATGTTTGAAAAGGACTCTCGCCAATCGATAACCTTAAAGTGAAATAAGATATAAACGGCCAACCCGAATAATCAAGGAAGGCCGTATATCTAAGCCAGAGGTGATACTGATGTTTGGTACTTTTAATACCAGTAATACAATTGCTGCGATCGCAACGGGAACTGCCATTTCCGCAATCGGCATTATCAGGCTATCCGGCAGCGATGCGATAGAAATAGTATCATCCGTTTTTCATCCTTCTTCGGGCAGGAGCCTGGCAGAAATTCCTGACCGCACGCTTGTGCTGGGTGTGCTGAACGACGCGAAGGGCGAGACGCTTGATCACTGTCTGTGCACAGTGAGCAGAGCGCCGAACAGTTACACGGGGGAAAACACTGCCGAACTGCAATGCCACGGCTCGCCAGTTGTGCTGCGTCTTACTCTCGAAGCCCTTTTTTCCCGCGGAGCGCGACAGGCGGCAGCGGGAGAATTTACGAAAAGGGCATTTTTAAACGGACGCATGGACCTGACTCAGGCGGAAGCCGTCATTGACCTGATTGATTCTGAAACGGATGAAGCCGCGAAAAACGCGGCGGGACAGCTTGGAGGCGCAATACTTCGCAAAACGGATAGAATTTACGGCGAATTGGTTGACATAATATCTCACTATCATGCTGTTCTGGACTATCCGGACGAAGATATAGACGAATTTCGAATTGAGGCATATTTGGAAACGCTTTTGCGGGCCGGCGGAGAGCTTAAGTCGCTTTTGGAGACCTTTGAACGTGGAAAAGTAATGAAGAGCGGAGTGAAGGCGGCCATAGTCGGCAAACCTAATGCCGGGAAATCCTCGCTTTTGAATGCTTTGCTCGGTTTTGAACGGGCTATAGTCACATCAATTCCGGGAACTACGCGCGACACGATCGAGGAATGTGTGACACTCGGCGGTGTTAAACTAAGACTTATAGATACAGCGGGATTGCGTGGCACTTCAGATCCAATAGAAAAAATTGGAGTGGACAGAGCAATCGGCGCGGCCGCTTCCTCAGAGCTTGTGCTGGCGGTTTTTGATGGCTCCGAAGAGCTGTCAGAAGAGGACGAGGAGGCAATCTTAGCCGCAAAAGGCGCAAAGCGCAGGATAGCGATTATTAACAAAAGCGATCTGCCGCAAAAACTCGACCTTTCTCTTATAAGTAAGAGTTTTGACAGGATTTTGTCCGTGTCCGCTCTTGATAAAATGGGGCTTGGCGCTTTGGACGAAGAGGTATCCTCGATGTTTCCTATACCGGAAGCGCCGGCAGGAGAAATATTAACCAATTCGCGTCATGCCGATGCGGTTGCAAGAGCGCTGGCCTCCGTTGAAGAGGCTGTCGCTGCTCTAAAAACCGGTGCTACGCCCGACATCGTTCTTACCGAGACTGAGAACGCTCTCTCCGCTCTCGGCGAGCTGACAGGCAAAACCGTCCGTGAGGACGTTACCAGGCGGATATTTGAAAGATTCTGCGTGGGAAAATAAATTTGCTGTTCAATTTAAAATTAAATATACAGAAGGAGTAAATCTATGGACAAAAAGTATGTATATCTCTTTGCCGAAGGAAACGGCGGCATGCGCGAGCTTCTTGGCGGCAAGGGAGCAAACCTTGCTGAAATGACCAATCTTGGTCTTCCGGTTCCTCGCGGTTTCATAATTTCCACGGAAGCCTGCACTAAGTATTATAATGATGGCGAGTCGATTTCGCCAGAGATACAGGATGAGATCATGACTTATGTCACGATACTTGAGGAGCAGACGGGAAAGAAGTTCGGCGACAGGGAAAACCCGCTTCTCGTTTCTGTTCGTTCCGGTGCGCGTGCATCCATGCCCGGCATGATGGACACTATTCTTAACCTCGGCCTTAATGAAGAGGTCGTCGAAGTTATCGCGAAAAAATCCGGCAACCCCCGTTGGGCATACGATTGCTACAGGCGCTTTATCCAGATGTATTCCGATGTTGTCATGGAGGTCGGCAAGAAGTATTTTGAAGAGCTCATCGACAAGATGAAGGATGAGCGCGGCGTAAAGCAGGATACTGAGCTCACGGCAGACGACCTCAAAAAGCTCGCAGAACAGTTTAAGGCTGAGTACAAGGAAAAAGTCGGCTCAGATTTCCCGACCGACCCGAAAGAGCAGATGATGGGCGCCGTTAAGGCCGTTTTCCGCTCCTGGAACAACAACCGTGCTATCGTGTACCGCCGCATGAACGACATTCCCGGCTCCTGGGGCACAGCAGTCTCCGTTCAGGAAATGGTATTCGGAAATCTTGGCGACACTTCAGGTACAGGCGTCGCGTTTACACGCAACCCCGCCACCGGCGAAAAGAAGCTTTTCGGAGAATTCCTTATGAATGCGCAGGGCGAAGACGTCGTAGCTGGTATCCGTACACCACAGACTATCGACCAGCTTAAGGACGTAATGCCTGGAGCATACGAAGATTTTGTAAAAATCTGCGCCAAGCTTGAGAGCCATTACCGCGACATGCAGGATATGGAATTCACAATTGAAGACAAAAAGCTTTTCATGCTCCAGACAAGAAACGGCAAGCGCACAGCTGCCGCGGCTCTGAAGATTGCCTGCGATCTTGTTGACGAGGGCGTTATAAACGAAGAAGAAGCCGTTCTTATGATAGATCCCAAGCAGCTTGACGCGCTTCTGCACCCGCAGTTCGATGCAGACGCCCTTAAAAAGGCTCAGATTATTGGAACCGGTCTTGCGGCAAGCCCCGGCGCAGCCTGCGGAAAGGCCGTGTTTACGGCTGAAGACGCAAAGACATGGGCACAAAAGGGCGAAAAAGTCATTCTTGTTCGTCTGGAGACATCACCCGAGGATATCGAGGGCATGGCAGCCGCTCAGGGCATCCTGACCGTACGCGGAGGTATGACCTCACACGCCGCCGTTGTTGCACGCGGAATGGGTGCCTGCTGCGTCGCTGGATGCGGCTCGATAAAGATGGATGAGGAGAACAAAAAGTTCGAGCTGGGCGGCAAAACCTATAACGAAGGAGATTGGCTCAGCCTTGACGGTTCCACCGGCAACATCTATGGTGAAGCCATCAAGACGACCGACGCCTCAATCGGCGGCGAGTTCGGACGCATTATGGCCTGGGCCGACAAATACAGGACCCTCAATGTCCGCACTAATGCCGACACACCGCGCGACGCGAAGCAGGCGCGGAAGTTTGGCGCGGAAGGCATCGGCCTTTGCCGCACTGAGCACATGTTCTTTGAAGCGGACCGTATCCCCGCAATACGTGAGATGATCTGTTCCGAAACGGTCGAGCAGCGCGAAAAGGCTCTTCTCAAGCTTGAGCCCATGCAGCAATCCGATTTCGAGGGCATTTATGAGGCGATGGAAGGCGATCCTGTTACTATCCGCTATCTCGATCCTCCTCTTCATGAATTCCTTCCCACAGACGAAGAGGACATCAAGCTGCTTGCGAACGACCTCGGCAAAACGGTCGCGGACATCAAGGCAATTATTTCTTCACTGCATGAGTTTAACCCGATGATGGGCCACCGCGGGTGCCGCCTTGCCGTGACCTATCCTGAAATTGCCGTTATGCAGACAAACGCCGTTATTAAAGCCGCCATTAATATCAAAAAGAAGCATCCGGACTGGAATCTCGTGCCGGAAATCATGATTCCGCTTATCGGCGAACTCAAAGAGCTTCAATACGTTAAGAAGATTGTCGTCGATACCGCCGATGCCCTTATAAAGGAAAGCGGCTCCGACCTGCACTATAAAGTCGGCACCATGATCGAGATTCCGCGCGCCTGCATCACTGCGGACGATATTGCCAAGGAAGCAGAGTTCTTCTCCTTCGGCACGAATGATCTGACTCAGATGACCTTTGGCTTCAGCCGCGACGACGCCGGTAAATTCCTGGATGTTTATTATCAGAAGAAGATCCTTGAATCCGATCCATTTGCCCGTCTCGATCAGTCAGGCGTCGGAAAGCTCGTCGAAATGGGCGTAAAGCTCGGCCGCACTACGCGTCCTGATCTCAAGATCGGCATCTGCGGCGAGCATGGCGGTGATCCTTCATCTGTTGAGTTCTGCCACAAGATTGGACTCAGCTATGTTTCCTGCTCGCCCTTCCGCGTCCCTATTGCTCGTCTTGCAGCCGCACAGGCGGCAATAAAACATCCAAGATAGTCCGCAAAATAAGGGCTGTTATTGGCTGCTAGATAAGTAAAAGCCTTGTGCCCCAGGGATTTGAGGGCAATTAACCAGTTATAAAAATATGGTGTTGGAGCTTGAATTCTTTGATGAATTTAAGTGCCAGCACCTTTTTTATTTTAATCTATTTACTAAATACTATAGCATCCAACACTCTTGATATTGTATTACTGTCTTCATCTTGGATGAAGGGCTAACCTTGCCCTTAGATTGATTTAATGGTAAAATAAGCTAATACGTATTATAATAAAAAATTTTATTTTATTAAGATTTCTTAAAAAAATGGAATGTCTATATAATAGGAAAAAGAAAAAAGGGAGATGGAGTCAATAAATAGTCAGAAAACACATAAGAGTAAAACTTTCCCAGATAATCATGAGGAGCTTGAGAAGCTTTACAAGGAAACCTATAAAATGGTTTACTATACCGCATACTCTATCATGAGAAATGAAACTGACGCGCAGGATATTATGCAGAACAGCTACATCTCTGCATTTACAAAGTTGGACCAGCTAAAAGACCCGTCTGCCTTTGTTCCATGGCTTAAAAAGATTGTAATTAATAATTGTAAAAACATGCTTAAAAGCAGAAAGCCTAATTTGTTCAACACCGAGGATGATGAAAACAGCACACTGGATAGCCTTGCAGAGCAAAGTGAAAGCTTCCTGCCTGAGAACTACATAATTCAGGAAACAAAGCGGCAGCAGCTCATGGACATTATTAATCGGCTTTCGGAGTTACAAAGAACGACCATTCTGCTGTTTTATTATGACGAGTTATCAATAAAAGAAATTGCTGAGGTCATGGAGTGCAGCGAGAGTACTGTAACTAGCCGTATCAGTTATGCAAAGAAATTTATTAAACGAGAAGTCGAGCTTCTTGAGAAAAAAGGGGACAAAATTTATGCAGCAGCTCCTCTCCCATTCCTTGCAAAACTATTTTTGGAAGATGCGAAAACACAGAACGTTGCACCATCAATTTCAAAATCAGTATGGGGCAATTTAGTAGCGGGTTTTGAAGGAACTGCATCTGGAACTCCGAGTATAGTAGCCAAGCTTTCAGTGAAATTTGCTGCGCTGAGTTTGACAGCAAAATGTGTCACTGTTGGCACGGCGGCCGCAGTCGTGATCGCAGCCCTAGCGGCTCCAATAATAGCAAATGCTCAAAAGGACAAAGGAACCGAAGCGTCACCGACGGATTTGACGGAGGCTGTGGAAGATGTATCTGTTACTATGGGACCGGATGATACTTTAGTAAGTGACGAGCCAGAAGTTATTGAACCGACTGCTGAACAGGCTGTGGCTTATTATGAAGTTCTCAACAGCATAATTGGAAAATACGGAGTTTATATAGAAACCAAAACAATAGCGGAAACTCAGGCTCTGGATTGGGATGTTTGGCAGAACAGCTCTGGCTTAGCATATGCACAGCTTATCGACTTTGACGGTGATGGTATTCAGGAGCTCTACTTTTATTATTTGCAGCCTGAGTCATATAGCGAGAATGGAGATAGTCCCGTTTTAACAGAGGAAGTCTGGTTGTGGGATGGTGCGCAGGCGGTTCAGGCTTACAGTGAAGCATACGAATCAAACGGGTCTAATATTACGATGGGGAAAAATAGGTTTATTTCTGTTATTGACGGGAAGACCTATCTGATGTCATCCGGAAACAATATGTATGGTACGGGAATGGACGAGGGTATTGTTGGCGTGGTTCAGGACGCAATCGGAGCAGCGGCTCTAGAAAAAGGTAAATTTATAGATGCCTCTTCAATTTATACTGAAATTGACACATACTCAGACGAAAGTGTCATCTATAGCTATTCAATATCTGAAAACGGAAATGTCGTGGATTCAGGCGATATACCTGTGGATAATGTTAATATGGAAAGTGACGATTGGACCGAACTGGCAACGGCGGCAAAACAATGGTACGAATCATATCAAGTTGAGGAAGGGTTTAGCAATTTGCTCATGTGCGGAGGGCACTATATTATGCTTGGATGGGTCAGCAATGATGTCAATAGCTTGATGTCCGCTCTCATGTCTGCCGGGGGTCCGGCAATGGCACTTCAATCAATTCCTTACATAGGTGATGTCTCCAAGTGCAAAATGTCAGCTGAACAAGCAAAGGCCTACATTGAGGTACTTCAAAATGCTGAGGTGGAACTTGGTAATAAGTATGAAAAAAATTATGCAGTACTTATTGACGCTTCCGGGGACGGCGTACCACTCTTGCTAATATGGGCAGGCAGCGCAGATTATGAATGGAACCCAATAGAATATCAGTATTGGGGATTCCAAAATGGAGCTGCAATGCAGATATACATAAGTAATTATGATACATCACTCGCCACATGGAATGGTACTACTTATTTCTGTGAATCAAATTCAGCTATGGCGCTTGGACAAGACCAAAGTTATGTGTTATATCAGGTGAAAAATGGGGCTGTTACTCCAGCGCATACAATAAAATTGGCTAATGGTCAATATACATTTGATGGCGAGAGCATAAGTGAAGAGCAGTTCTTTAAGGCTATCGGAGAAATTCAGCTTTGCAAATTGATTGGTACGGATGACATTGTTGTCATTGGAGATGAGTTTGGTGGAGAGATATACAAGACTCTGATGCAGGCAAGCATCTCACAGACCATGGACATGCTGTCTAACGCCTTACCTGCACTTGGATAATAATTCGTAGTAAGATCCTTTGAGGGTCACGACCTACGCACATATTTATTATAAAATAAAAAAGTGAGGTATAGCCTTCTAAAATAACGGAGCAGAGGAGTTCAGCGTACAGTAAACACCGGTATTCGTAAGAATACCGGTGTTTACTGTACGCTGAAACGTTTGTGCGCCGAATTTTTTCTTTTGCATATCATATACTTAACTGAGACGCTTAGAATTGGAGGGGCCCTGATGAAGAGAAACGGCACAGGCGAGACGCTGTGCATTGTATTGCTCATCGCAGTATCGGCTTTGTTTCTCTTTTCTTTCGGAATAATAAACTTCAGGGGCTTTCCAAAATACTGCAGTTGTGACATGTATGAGGACACTGCATACTCGATGCTGGCATGGAAAGCGAAGAGCTTTTTCCCGGATGGCTGGATTTTTGGGAACCAGTATTATATCTTTGCGACGCCCGTTCTCTGCTCCCTGTTTTACGGTTTGACAGGAAATATCAATTTTTCTATGGCTCTTGCTACAACGACCATGACTTTCCTCATCGTCTTGAGTATGCTGTTTCTTATATATCCGTTCACTGATAAGATCGGACGTTTTGTCGGCGTCACGGCAATTCTTGGCTGTATGGTGACAGCAAACGCGGCATTGACCCTTGAAGGGCAACTGTTTTACATCTTTGCCAGCTATTATAGCGCTTATCTTATCACAATACTTATAGTAACAGGGGATTATTTCCACGCTCTCTGCTTCCGTGAAAAAAGGGAACCGTCCTTTGCTCTGATGCTTTCTCTAGTGTTGTGCTTTATTTCAGGAATGCAAAGTTTAAGGCAGACTGCAATACTGATAATCCCTATAGCCGCAACCGAAATAATTCGCATTTTTCTCCTTTTCGTACGAAATAACAGAAAGCTGATCTTAAGGACAAGAGCTGTAACACTGCGCGTTTTTCTATACGCCGTCTCTAACATTCTTGGAGTTGTCTATATCAGACTGTTCAAGATACCTCATGTCGAGATATATGGAGCCTTAATGCCGCGAGGCGCGTCCAGTCAGGGAAATGTACACGAGGTTAATGTCAGAATACTTCAGAAGATTACCGGCTTTTATTATGCCATACATGAGAATAACGGCTTGATTTACTATATACCGGCCTTTTTTTTTACCGGCGTCGTTCTTTTCGCAGCCATACTTTCCGTTCGCAGCATAATTAGCAGAAGACACGGCTTGAACGGAGGGAGAGAAGATGTTTTTGGTGCGTTCAATCTTTCAGTTTTTGCAATATCTCTGATTTCGCTGTTTATTCTCAACCATATTTTTGTAATAAACTTTCGAGTGATATATATGTTTGTTTGGTATCCGTTTACGGCTATATCCTGTGTGGTGCTCTTCCGCCATCTAAAATCCGAGTGCCAAAAAGCCGCAGGCGTTCTTTTTCTCTGCGCTGCCTGTGTAGGCTGCTGGCTTACAGGTTATTTGCCTGCGGTTAGAAGCGCACTAAAGACCGACCCGCCATGTACGGCACAGATAATCAGCGACTACATTGTCGATCAGGGCTATGCTTATATATACGGCGACTGGGGCGTTGTTTGTCCGATTGCCGCATACACGAACGGAAAAGCCTTGGCAGCGTGTGCCTTCAAGGATCCTCTTGAAATTCTTGGATATATTAACCCACAAAATGTTTACGGAGACGCTGAAAACGCAGACGCAGTTTATGTGTTCTTTGGCGATCAGCACCTCACAGCTTTGGAGTATGCGTGCAGAATAGATGCAAAAATGACACTTGTCAAGGAATTCGAAAACGGATGCTATAAGCTATATGTCAGTGACAGGCAGCTTATGCACTACGGTGCCTCGCCTTTGCCTGCTGGTTGATATGCAGATAAGCAGCGGGGCAGGGAAGGGGTAAAATGAATCCCACCGGTATTCAAAAGAATATCGGTGGGATTCATTTAATAATATTTTATTTGCCGATATAATCATCAGCGATTAAACCAACCAATATATCTTTGAGAGCTTCATTTTCCACCCAGGACTGTGTAAAAGTATAAGTCGATTTCCCGGTTTTTATTGTGGTATTACCGAAAGTCTCTAGTTTTCCTTTTTCAGCCTCTGTCTTGTCACTATTTTTCATTTTTAACGCTCCTTTGTCCGATACTGTATTTACATATAATATAACCCGTTCTATTGAATATATTACCGCAGTATATGCAATCGTATGAACTTCTGTATTCGTCGAGGGAACGCATGAATTTCATTGTAAAAAAAGAAATGCTTGTTCTTGACTAAACATGCTTCTGGTAGTATTGTATCTAGTAATATTAAATTTTGTTAAGTAGTTCATGGGAGAAGCATGAAAGAAAAAACAGGTCTTATCGGACATATAGCTGCGCTTATAACGATACTTATCTGGGGAATGACCTTTATATCGACGAAATTTCTTCTGGTAGACTTTTCACCTACAGAAATTCTGTTTTTCCGGTTTGCTATTGGTTATATTGCGCTGCTCATCGTTTATCCGCACAGGCTTAAACTCGCGGACAAAAAGCATGAATTCGTCTTTGCACTGGCGGGACTGTGTGGAGTAACTCTATACTATCTGCTTCAGAATTTTGCTTTGATATATTCATTGGCTTCAAATATCGGAGTAGTTGTTTCAATTGCACCATTTTTTACCGCAATATTAGCACATTTTTTTGGCGACAAGGAAAAATTGAAACCAAGCTTTTTCTT
>JAYFQM010000048.1:0-35552 GCA_034927185.1 Oscillospiraceae bacterium
ATATTCAAACGGCCCTTCTCCATTTTGAATATCGTCTGGGAACGCCGGAAGCCTCCCGGCTGTGCGCCGCGCTCCGTGGTATGAGCATGGGTATTGATCAGACTGCGACGTTGAATTATCTGGCCGACGATATGGCACGTCAGGCAAAAGAAAACATTCGAAGGGAACTCTCACTGAGGCCGGGAAAGATGCGCAGGACGTATTACCCAGCCATTGGCGTTTGCATCGCCATGATTCTGTATGTACTCGTTGTATACGTTTTTAATAATTTGAATTCTATTGTTTAAAGGAGAAAACAAACCATGCAAAAACTCATTCAGTCCATCCGCGAGAAAATCCGCGACGCTGGCAACAAAGCAGTTGCAGCCATAACCGAGACCAAGGGCGAAATTGCAACCAATACCATAGGCGGTATCATCGTGGGCGTGGTCATTGTCGGCCTGCTTATCGTGGCAATCAATTCATTTTTCCCGGGCTTCTTCCAGAGCATGTTTTCAAAGATGCAGGATAAACTCAATGCCAACTGGTAAGGGTATGGCGGCAGTAACTAAGGTGAGAAACCTGCTGCGAGAGAAAAAAGGCGATGAAGCGGTTTCATTTCTGCTAACAACTGCCATGCTCATCTTTATCTTCGCAACGCTTGTTTCTGCCATGATATACATCATGCAATACTATAACGCAAGCTACATATGCCGCAGGGTCGTGCGGAACATCGAAATCACTGGCAGGTACGACGAGGCGGAAACCAAAAACATCGTGAATCAGATGAAAAGCCCTGATCTTGAGGATATCGGTGTTCAAGTTGACGCTGTGTACTTCAGTGGCAGGGAAATTCAGCTAAGGCAGACCTTCAGCGTTACGCTTACTGCGAGTTACAGAATTACAATACTGGAGTTTGGCGAGAACCCGATCGTGGTCGAGTTGCCGATCAAGGTGAAGGTGGCCGGAATGTCGGAGGTATTTTGGAAGACATGAAAAGGCTACTGAATGACAGAACCGGGAATGTTTCTATCATCTTTATAGGTCTTGTGTTTTTCCTCCTGATTCTGTCGTTTTTCGTGATGGAGATGGGCGCGGTCTACGAGAATTACTACGACGCGGAAACCATTCTACTACGGTGCTGTAACAGCGCCGTGGAAAAGAACATGTTAGATGCCTACCGGGCTGACAACATCCAGTATCTGGACGAATCAGCTGCGACTGCCGACTTTAACAGCTACCTTGCGTCCGATATGCCGAATAAATACACCGTAAAAGTTACTTCCATCACCGGCACCGAGACGCCCCCAACTCTAACCGTCACGGGAACGGTGACATTTTCAACGCTCTTTCATCAGTATGGCTTTGACGATGTGACCTTTAACTTTACGGTACAGTCCACGAACTATAGAATTGAGTGACGGCTATGACAAAGTACCTTCCGATTTTGATAACCGACGTTGTGCTAATATACGGTGGCGCGGTTGATTTTAGAAAACGAGAAATACCTGACCTTGTTCCGCTTGCCCTGCTCATCGTTGGCGGAATCTTTGCATTTTCCTTATTCTGGAGTATAATCAGCTTGGTTGTCCCAGCTATACTGCTGTTTGCAGCGGCGAAAATCACTAAAAACGAAATCCCTGGGGGCGATTTCAAACTACTCTGCAGCCTGGGTTTCGCATGCGGACTACGGCAACTTACGGCAATTATTCTCTTCGTCGGCATTGGTGCTTTGATTTACGGATTCATAAAGCACCTGCCGGTAAAACGGCACATCCCCCTGTGTTCCTACATAGCGCCTGCATATATCGCCCTTCAGATTCTGATGTTTGCGATGGCATGAAGGTGAAATATGCGGGTAAATAAATCATAATCCATTTTGAAAGAAGGAAGTCATATGAAATTAAGTAAATCCCTTATCTCCTGCATACTGACAATCTGCATGATGATCGCGCTTGCCGTTTCTGCTTCTGCAAATGAAATAACGGTAACGGATATTATGGGCAAGCCTTATGTAATTGGCTCTAACGTGTTTTCTGTAGAGTATAACGGCGCAAAAGTTGCATTCCCCGATGCACAGCCGTTCGTTGACGACAACAACAGAACGCTCGTCCCTGTTCGCTTTGTTTCTGAAACAATGGGCACGAATGTGAGTTGGGATGGGAACACACAGACCGCAAAAATTGCAAAAGGCGACATAGCGGTCAGCGTGACTATCGGAAAGAGTAATCTTACCGTAGTTAATAGCGGGACTACTTCTACAGTAACAATGGATACGCAAGCAGTATTGAAAGATAGCCGCACTTTTGTTCCTGTCCGTTATGTCGCGGAAGCTCTAGGCGCATATGTCGGTTATTCAGACCTGTTTAATACAGCGCAGATTTATTCCGACGTACTTACTCCGACTGAAATTGCTCGTCTGCATGGTTACTCTGATATGTCTTATCAAGAATATCTGACTTCCACGGGAAAAACTTCGACCTATACGGAAGCTGATTGGATTAAGAGAAATCCGCAGATAGCTTATTTTGTTGGTAATGGTACTTACGGCTTCAACAATGCTAATGAATGGGTGCTTCGAAATCCTAATGGCATAGAAACACTTAGATATACGACTATATCAGCCGTAACTTATACTGGCATACTCACAGGAAAAACCTATAAGTATGGTACACAGGCTGACACCGATTTTGTCAAGTTGATAATGAATGAGGCTGAAACTGGTGTAGCAACATCATTTACTGATGTCAAAGCAACTCTCCGTACAGATTTGTCTTGCGTGTTTGCGTCCAGACACAGCAACAATGCGGCAGGATATGTTCGTGGTGTAATGTCTATAACAATTCCACAAAATGCAGATGTTAACGCTATTGCAACTAAGTACAACATATCGAACGCTAAAGCTGGCGGCACTTATCAGTCCGATGTTGAGGTAACAGTTGCCACTTATGAGGGGAAAATTGGATGCATAAACATTCGCACACTGCAATAGGACGAGGGACAGTATGAAAAAATTAAATTCACGTCTTTTTTCTAAGTCATGTATAGCTTTGATAGTCGTTTTGACATTATCATTTACTCTTTGTTCCAATGCGTATGCCGATTTCAATTTTAACTTTGATTTCAATTTCAACTTCGATTTCAGTTCTCCTATTTTTAGCGGAGGCTCCTCAAGTTCTTCTAGCTCAACTAGTTCGTCAAGCTCTGGTACATATTGGTCATCGTATGACCAGCAGTATTTATCTGGCGGTAATTATACCACTGTTGCACAGGCAAAATCGGATTATGCCGCCGCTCAAGACGCATATATGAATGCCACTACAGCCGCTGATAAACAGACGGCGCAAAATGCTATGGACGTGGCACACCAATCAGCAGAAGATGCGCGCGCGGCGGCTGGAAATTATTCTGGCGGCAAAAGTGGCGACCAGTATATTCCTTTAGGCGGCGGCAGTTATAGCGGTGGCGGCTACTACTACGCTCCTACTACTTACACCATAACCGCTGCCTCTGGCACAGGCGGCAACATCAGTCCCAGCGGCTCAACATCTGTTACATCAGGCAGCAGCCAGTCTTACACCATTACGGCAAACTCCGGGTATAAAATTTCAGACGTTAAAGTGGATGGCTCGTCAATTGGCGCGTCATCCACTTATTCGTTCAACAGCGTCACAGCGTCCCATTCGATCAGCGTGACGTTTGCTTCTGCCGCGTCTCTAAGTGCCGGAAGCGTTACGCTCGGCGACGGCGGTTCCGGTACGTTGGCGGGAGGCACGACAAAAAGCGGATACGGCGTAACGGCAAACCTGCCCGTCACGGCGTCCTATGTCAGCGGCACCATCGTTACCGCAAGCTACAACTTCACTTCTGCCAAGACCGTTTCCCTTGAATATGTGAACGGTACATGGCAGTTCCCTATCAACAGTTCCAGCACGATGAACGCGCGAAAAATTTATATCCCTGTTGAAACCCCGGACGGCACCTATACAATCACCTTCACCATCAAGGCGCTTGACCCGCAAGCCACGGCGCTTACAGACTCAAACGCCTATCTGACTTCAACGAAAAGCATCACCATTACTGTAAAGGGTTCGATGTATGATGATGATTTTTCGGGAAATTCCTGAGTTATCCACAGTTATAGCGCGAACGGGCGGCGGGGCAACCCCGCCGCCTCTCTCTTACCCACAGGAAACATATTTTTTAGAAGGGAGTAATCAGTATGGAGGGAAGCGAAGCCGCCGATCTGATGGTACGCGAGAGTATCCAAATTACCGAAGCGTCTGTCAAGCTGCTGGCCGCAGGGAGCAAAAACCTTGCAGCCTTTTTGCTTGCCCTTGCCCGTGACAATAAAAAGCTCATGGGCAAAACCAATATGGCACGGCTGCTGAAAGAACGTCGAGAGATCAAGGTGTTTCGGATTAAGGGAGCCGACCTGAAGAGCTTTAACGCGCTCGCCAAAAAGTACGGCATCCTGTATGCCGCCGTCAAGGACAAACGCCGCAATGACGGCATCATTGACCTGATTACCAATGTGGACTGTGTTTCGCAGGTCAATCACATCATGGAGCGGATGGGGTACATCGCACCGGCCAAAGATCAGGAGGGAGACGCACCAAAAAAAGCCGACCCCCGCGCTCAACCCGGGAACTCCTCACCCGAGCGCGGGAGTGGCTCGAATCCATCGAAGATGGAGACGAGGACGACCGATGAAAAGCCGTCCGTCAAGGGCCGTTTAGCCGCTCTGCGGGCCGCGTCTGAAGATATGCGCTCCGAGGGTAAAGCTCCCCAGCGCAGCCGACCACAATCACCAAAAACAAGATAGGAGGAATTTTTACTATGGCTAATCTGGAACAGATCGTCAATCAGAAAACTCAGAGCGATACCCAATGGAAGCTGGAACGGCAGGCCGAACGCGAGAACGCATCGGCCATGCAGGACTCGGGTATTACGGAAATTACCAGCAACCCGGAAGCATATGCTCGGTATTTGGATATGCAGGGAGACAATCCAACGTATAGCGCAGGTAACATTGCCCTCGTTATGCTTCAGGACCCGGAGGCAACGCAGTTTGGCACCAGTGAACGCTGGAAAACGCTGGGCCGCTCCGTGCTGGACGCTGAAGCTGAGAAAGGCGTAAAAATTTTTGCTCGTACTGCCTTCAGCAAGGGAACCATCCTCACAGACGCCTATGATATCAGGCAGACCCAGGGACACGGCGTTAAAGAAAACCGACTTCAGAAGGACAGTCGTGAAATGGAAGACTCACTGACGACGCTACTCAATTATTCCGTCGTTCCCGTCACCATAGATAAGGAGTTGGACGGCCCCGCGTTGTATGACGAGGCGCAGATGGAACTGGTGATTAACCCCAACTACGATGACAATATCAGCTTTGCCCATATTGCCGCCGAGGTTGCCCATTCGCGATTCCATGCCAAGGGCACAAATCGGAATTACGACAGGGCTGAGTGCGAGCTTGACGCGCAGAGTGTGTCATATATCCTGTGTCGCCGGTTCGGGATTAACCGGGAACTGCCCGACGTATCCGGCGTGGCTACACTGTATGAAGGTTGGGAGCCGCAGGAACGTCGGCAGGCCCTTGACTGCGTGCAGGATATGAGCAAGCAGATCGGTGGCTCCATTGAACGGGCTATTACCACCCAACAGCGCAGCGCCGCCCCTATCCGCAGGGCCACACGGTAAACGGTGTTTTCCCCTGCGGGGAGAATATTCCGCCGCCCATCCCCCCTCAAGGCTGGACGATTGCTTGCGCAATCGCCCACGAGCCGGCCAGTCTGCGGACTGGCCGGGCCTTGACCGGGGCCGTTCGCCGGAATGTCGGTAATCAAGGGGAAAACACCCTCAAAGCCCGCTAGCGCGGGCTTTGGCTATCATGGGAGGTACGCCGCTCCGACCGGAGTGCGCTACTTCCCGCATACCGGAGCCACCTCGCCATATCATGCGGGGCGCTAGCCCGGAAATGCGTTTCGATTTGAGACGCATTTTACGCTGTCAAAGGAGACACCCGACCATGAAACGACGAAAAAATTTTCGCAGTGCCGCACTGATGTGGGTACTGCTGGCAGTGCCGGTGCTCTGGGTAGCGGCAGCTTTTGCCTGTGCCTATAAGGACGGCATGACCCTCATTGATCTACTGGGGCGCGTCTCCGTGGAGCGTCTCTTTGCTATTCGGTGGACGGAGCACACACCAGCCTTTCTGCTGGGAGCGCTGACCCTCTATGCGTTTGCCATTGTTCTGTATTACTCCACCCGTGAAAACCGAAGACCCGGTGAGGAACACGGCTCTGCAAAATGGGGCGATCCCCATCAGCTCGGGAAGAAGTACCGGGACAAGAGCGAACCGGAGGACAACATCATCCTGACCCAAAACGTACAGATGGGACTTGACGGGCACAGGCACCGGCGTAACCTGAACATTTTAGTTGTCGGCGGAAGCGGCGCGGGTAAGACTCGCTTTTTTGTGAAGCCCAACATCATGCAGGCCAGCGACAAGCTGGGTGTTGGCACCTCATATCTGGTCACAGACCCAAAGGGGGAGGTCGTGCGGGCGCTGGCTCCGTTCCTGATTCAGCAGGGGTACGACGTGCAGGTATTCGACTTAATCGACCCGTCCCATTCGGATTTTTATAACCCCTTCGCCTATCTCCGAGACGATAAGGATGTTCTCAAGCTGATAAACAATCTGATTAAAAACACCACCCCAAAAATGTCGCAGCAGAGCGACCCTTTCTGGGAGAAAAGCGAAATCGCATTGGATTCAGCGCTGATCCTGTACCTGCTGCACGAGGCTCCGCCGGAGGAACAGAACTTTGAGACGGTCATGTATATGATTGAAAACGGCGGTGCGAGAGAGGACGACGACGATTATAAATCGCCTCTAGATCTGCTGTTCGAGGCGCTGGAGGAGGAAGACTCCAACCACATCGCCGTCAAGCAGTACAAGATTTTCAAGCAGGCGGCGGGAAAGACCGCCAAGAGCATTTTGGTCGGAGCCGCCGTCCGGCTGGCCGCATTCAATCTTCCCGAAATTGCCCGTATGACAAATCATGACACCCTGAATCTCGGCAGTCTCGGAGAACGGAAACGGGCCATCTTCTGCGTCATTCCCGACAATGACACCAGCTTCAACTATATCATCGGGATGTTGTATACCCAATGCTTTCAGGAGCTGTACTACCGGGCCGATAAGCTCTACAGCGGGCGGCTCCCGGTGCCGGTACGCTGCATCTTCGACGAGTTTGCCAATGTGGCCCTGCCCGATGATTTCGAGCGTGTTCTGGCAACATGCCGTTCCCGTGAAATTTCCATCAACATGATAATTCAGAACATGGCGCAGCTTAAAACCTTGTTTAAGGATAGCTGGGAATCCATCACTGGCAATGCGGATTCCTTTCTCTTTCTAAACGGCAACGAGCAATCCTCCCACAAGTACGTTTCGGAGCTGCTAGGCAAGGAAACGCTGGATACCCGTAGCAGCAGCCTGACACGCGGCTCCCATGGCTCTAGCTCTGTTAGCCATCAGCAGACAGGCCGGGAGTTGATGACTCCCGACGAGGTAAGGGCAATGGATAACGACTATGCGCTGCTGTTCATTCGGGGGGAACGCCCAGTCATGGATAAAAAGTATGACATTCTCCGACATCCCAATCTCAAATTTACTGAGGACGGCGGCGCGGAGCCGTATGTCCACACCCCCTGCCCGGACTATTCCATCGACGATCTGGACTTTCTGGTGGAAAGCCTGGAAGATGTTGAAATTCTTGATGAAATGGAGACCATATCATGAAAAAGAAGCAACTGAAACAAGACCGCATTTTTAACAAGCGGCAGGACAAACGCGCCTGCCGCTTTTTTCGTGCATATATTGTAACCGTCGCGCTCTGCACCGTTCTGTCCAGTACCGCGCTGGCAGCGGACGATCCGCTGTCCATCGTCAACAACCTATCCAATTTTGTGTTTTCCTGCATCCGCGCCATTGGCATTATCGTGCTTGGCTGGGGGCTGGTACAGATAGGCATGAGCATCCAGTCACATGACGCCAGCCAGCGCACCCAGGGCTTTCTCGGCCTGTTTGGCGGGCTGGTGATTGCCTTTGCCAAGGAAATTCTGACGGCCATTGGCGTGTCGTAAGCTGTTATATGGGGCGGGACGTTTGGTCCGTCCCGTTCCCATGCTGGCAAAATACGTCTCAAAACAAGACGCATTTCAATATGAAATCGAGGTGAGATTGATTGAGCGATAACTGGATTACGGGAAATTTGCAGTCTGCACTTGACACATGGAACAGTAAGCTGACTGAGATATGGTCACTACTGACCCAGACACCGCAGACCTTTAAGGGCGGGAACATATGGACAACAATTATAACGATCAACGGAGGACTGAAAGCCATTGGCTATGGTTTGCTGGTGCTGTTCTTTGCCATGAGCATTTTCCGGTCCGCGGCAACGTTTAGGGACTTTCAGCGGCCTGAATTTGCGCTGAAGCATTTAATCCGCTTTTTTGTCGCCAAGGTAGCAGTAGGCTACGCGATGGACATTATGACTGTTATTTTCTCCATCTGCGGCGGCGTGGTGCAGACAGTCATGGGGAACGTCAGCTTGATGGCATCGGCCAGTATGACGCTCCCGCAGGAGATTGTGGATGCGACAGAGAACGTGGGCTTCCTTGCCTCTATCCCTTTGGGGCTGGTCTCTCTACTGGGAAGTCTGTTTATCACGATTATGTCCTTTATCCTGATTATGACGGTATATGGGCGCTTTTTTAAAATCTACATGTATACGGCTCTGGCCCCGCTACCCCTTGCTAGTTTTGCCGGTGAGGGGACTTCCTTTGCGGGAAAAGCCTTTCTCAAATCCTACGTTGGCGTGTGTATGGAGGGCGCGGTCATTGTGCTGGCTTGCGTGATCTTCTCTGCCTTTGCCTCCGGCGGCACGCCGGCGATTGATACGTCTCTGTCGCCCGTTACCATGTGCTGGGATTATATTGGCGAGACCATTTTCAATATGCTGGTGCTGGTTGGTCTGGTTAAGGGCGCGGATAGGGTCGTCAAGGAAATGTTTGGCACATAGCAAAAAAGCGGGCCGCAGCCCGCCTTTCCTTATTTGTCGTATTCCAAGATTGGAATACCATTATGTACTACGAAGTGGTAGTCATTCGTAGACGACCCTCGCTCTCTGGCAAACTGAAGCTCACTACACAGAACTTCCTTGGCCCGGTGCTCTTCTTTCAGACGGACAATCAGCGGAGCCAGCCATGTGGCCAGCGTTCCGGCGATGATTGCCGCCAGCAGCCCAATGCACAGAAGCTCATGCGCCGCAGCCCAGCCGGGGAAGAAAAACCTAACCGCAAGCAGATACAGGACAAGCGGCAGCAAACGGAGTTTCACCAACAGGCGAACCACTAGACGAAAGACCAGAGGAAGCAACGCGAGAATCAAGAGCATCAATACAATTTGTTTGACCGGGCTCATATTGGATACCTCCATTATGTGAGATTTTAGTTAGGATTTTCTTACTAATATTATCTCACATAGCCCAAAACATGTCAAAAAATCACAAACGAGGTGAAAAATATAATGGAAATTAGAATCCCGAAAGAGGTCCGGCAGCATAAGGAGACGATTTTCTTTGGGCTGTCTACCCGTCAGTTTTTTTGTTCCGTACTGGCAGTTGGCACCGCCGTTAGCATCTATCTTGGATTGCGCGACGTGCTGGGGCAGGAAGCGACAAGCTGGCTCTGTATTATCGGCGCGGCCCCAGTAGCTGTGGCTGGCTTTTTCAGCTTTAACTGTATGACGTTTGAGCAGTTTGTATGGGCGTTCGTCAAATCCCAGCTTCTTTGTGCTACTCCGCGTCCGTTCCTCGCAGAAAATTACTACTATAAGGCCCTGCACCACAAGGAGGCCAACAATGATTAAGACTCTGACCGCAGCAAATCACAGCGAACGGGAGCGTTTCAGCATTCCCCGCAGCGTCCAGCAGTCCATCCCTATCAGACGAATTTATCCGGACGGGATCTGGCAGGTTGGTGGGAAATTCAGCCGGACATGGCGATTTGCAGATATCAACTATGCCGTGGCAGGCCACGACGATCAGACGGAGCTATTTCTAGCCTACTGTGGCGTGCTCAACGCGCTGCCCACCGATGCTACAACGAAAATTACCATCAGTAACCGCCGTTTAAACGCGGACGATTTCCGTCGTACCGTTCTCATGCAGGAACAGGGTGACCTGATGGACAAGTACCGCCGGGAGTACAATAGCATTCTAACTGGCAAAGCGGTGGAGAGCAACAATCTTGTGCAGGAAAAGTACGTCACAATATCCGTCGCCCGGCGCAGCGTGGAAGAGGCCCACACCTTCTTCAACCGTGTGGACAACGACTTAGGCAAGAGCTTCGGCAAGCTGGATTCCGGGACGCGCCCACTCACCAACACCGACCGCCTACGCATCCTCCACGATTTTTTCCGGCCCGGTGACGAGCAGTATTTTCACTTTGATATGATGGAGACCATCCGAAAAGGACACGACTTCCGGGACTATATCTGTCCGGATGGTATCCAATTCAAGGCTGATCATTTTGAAATTGGCAGCAAGGTGGGCCGCGTCCTGTTCCTACGGGAGTTTGCCAGCTTCATCAAGGATAGCATGATTACGGAGTTGTCCGACTTCTCCAGGAACCTCATGTTGTCGGTGGATATTCTGCCCATTCCCACCGACGAGGCTGTGAAGGAAATGCAAAGCCGCATTCTTGCCATCGAGACCGATATTACACGCTGGCAGCAAAAGCAGAACGCCAATAACAACTTTACCGCCGCCATTCCTTATGATTTGGAGCAGCTACGGACGGAGGCCAAGGAATTTCTGGACGATCTGTCCACCCGCGACCAACGCATGATGTTCGGCACCGTTACCCTTGTTCATGTAGCCGACACGATGGAACAGCTCGACGCCGACACGGAAACCCTGCTTTCCGTCGGCCGCAAGCACCTGTGCCAGTTCGCGCCCCTGCGCTATCAGCAGGAGGATGGGTTGAACACAGCTCTGCCTTACGGCCTGCGCCGCATACGAGCCATGCGTACCCTTACCACGGAAAGCACAGCGGTTTTAATGCCGTTCAACGTACAGGAAATACAGGACAAGGGCGGTATTTACTACGGCGTAAACGCCATTTCCAAAAACCTACTAATTTGCAAGCGTAAACAGCTTTTAAACCCTCATGCCTTTTGACTGGGTGTGTCCGGCTCCGGCAAATCCTTTGCCGCCAAGGAGGAAATCGTTTCCGTGGCCCTCTCTACCGACGACGATATTATTTTAGTGGACCCCGAGCGCGAGTACGGAAACCTTGTCTCAGCGCTGTCTCCGCTGGGGGCGCAGACCATCAACATTTCAGCTACCAGCTCAAACTACATCAATGCTCTGGATATGGCGGAGGACTACGGGGACGGCAAGAATCCGGTTGTCCTCAAAAGCGAGTTTGTCATGTCGCTGTGCGAACAGCTCATGGGGGCCGGGCAGCTTTCCGCCAAGGATAAATCAATTATTGACCGATGCACGGCCAACGTCTACCGCGCGTACATGAAACGGTCCTACAAGGGCCAACCGCCCACGCTCCGGGAGTTTTATAACGAGCTGAAAAAGCAACCCGAGCCTGAGGCCCAGGGCATCGCGCTCTCTCTGGAGCTTTTTACGTCAGGCAGTCTCAACGTCTTTGCCCACCAGTCCAATATTGACGTAAACAGCCGTATCCTCAACTTTGACCTTTACGATTTGGGCGAGAACCTGAAACCGTTAGGGCTGCTGGTCATGTTGGACTCCATACTGAACCGCGTTATTCGCAACCGTCAGAAAGGGCGCTACACCCACATATATATTGATGAAATCTACCTCTTTTTCACCACGGAATACTCTGCGTCCTTCCTCTATAAATGCTGGAAGCGATTCCGGAAGTACGGCGGCATCGTGACTGGCATCACACAGAATGTGGAGGAATGCCTGCGTTCCGATACTGCTCGGCTCATGCTGGCAAACTCCGAATTTCTCATGCTCTTTAATCAGGCGGCCACGGACCGCAAGGAGCTTGCCAAGCTCCTGAATATCTCGCCAACCCAGATGTCCTATATCACCAACGCCGACGCCGGACACGGGCTGGTCAAAGTTGGCGGCTCTATTGTACCGTTTATCAATGAGTTTCCACGGAACACCGAGCTATACCGCCTAATGACTACGACCCCCGGAGAGAGCTAAAACACAGATTATCCATAAATGTGTCTCACTTTGAGGCGCATTTATGGATAAATCGACTTTTTCAGTTATAAATTTACGGTTAACCGTGCAGTCATGCACAAAGTAATGGAAATATGTAGTAATAAGTGCTATAATAAATATAAATAAGTACTGGATTTAATGTCTATTTATAATATTTAACGAGGGATTTTTATGTCATCAAATGAAGAAAAGAAACAAGTTGAAAAATATGTTGAGGAACAATGTGGCGGCAAAACAAAAGTCATTCATTCAAAGCCTGAGCAAACATACAACGAACTTGGTTTTAGTGTAACAATATGGAATGTAAAAACCGATAATGATGGAGCATGGTGGGTAGTTCAAGGTGACCTTCCAATGAATTTATATCCTCAAGATAAGGCATATTATTTTTCTACTGATGAAGTTTTCTCTTTCCATTTGGGTATCATGCTACGGCTAATGAACGATGAAGCAAGGAACGCTGAAAGCTTTATTGAACATATATCGAATGGTACTCAATTATCTATGGCTCTGAAAAGGAAACTGTCTTTAGCTTCAGAAAAACTGAATGTAGCAGTTGAAATAGAAGAAATCCAATCAATAGGAGTTATATGTCGTGAAACATTAATTGAACTAATAAATTATGTTTACGACATTGATTCCTTTGATGGTGAGGATGAATATAAAAAATCAGATGTTAAGAATCGCGGAGAGTTAATAATTGAAAGATATCTTGCTGGTTCAGCAAACGCTGAATTGAGGAAATATATTAAAAATCTACTAAATGGTGCTTGGGATTATTCAAATTCCATTACACATTCAACTTCAAAGACAAAGTATGAAGCTTCAATCTGTCTTACTATGACAGTAGCATTAGTTTCATCATTTGAAAATTTACTAAACAAATATTTTGATCCTATAGCTGGATTGAAGTGTAAAAAATGTGGAAGTAGAAGATTAATTGTTGCAGAAAATGAGAAAACAAGTGATCTACTAATTATTTGTGAGAATTGTCGATATGGTTTCTTAAAAAACAGTAAATAAGAAATAAACGTTTTCAATGAGCACGATGGGCAACTTAAATACTGTTGCGAATTTTGTTTAAATCCATAAACTAAACATACTCGGGCATTTGGCCGATGGGCCTCCGAATATCATATGGGAAGTTTAAACAAGGCTTTAAAATTGGCACATTTATGCTGAACCCATTTTACAGGAATACGATTGATATCGACAATAAGTAGTTCAATATGAAATTAAAAAGATTTAAACTCTGTATTGTGTTTGGAGAAAGCAAGAATATGAAACTGAAAGATTTTGCGAATCATAATATGCCAGTAATTCTGTCAGATTTGAAAAAAGATTTAATGTCCGAACCATGGGGAGCAAATTGTAAAATACTCAGTACATACATAAATGTAAACTTCGAGATTGCGTATTCCGAAAACAAGGTTTATGAAGATGATACAAATAATATAGCTTTTTGGAAAGTTGGAAATTTGGTTAGTATTGCTGGCGACCCTCTGTGGTTTATGTATGAATTAAATCAACGTGGGCAACAAAAATGGAACTTTCAAAGAGCTTATTATGCAAGCTCACTTCCTGTTGTTAGTTACAAAACTATAGATGATTTTCAAATCCAATATAATGTTCCAATTTTCCATTCATCATGGCAGTTTACTTTAGAGCCAGATACTGTTGAACACATAATGTCAGAAAACAAGGAGAGACTGGTTCGTGTGTTTGGTGAAGATTTATC
This sequence comes from Oscillospiraceae bacterium, assembly GCA_034927185.1. Classification (GTDB taxonomy): domain Bacteria; phylum Bacillota; class Clostridia; order Oscillospirales; family Oscillospiraceae; genus UBA2658. The sequence continues at coordinate 14,011 of JAYFQM010000048.1, forward strand.
AAAAAATGGACATATGTTGTTTCGAACAATCTTAGGTGAATTGGAACTACAGAAGAAGAGAAGTGATGTTATGGCTCAGTGGTATTATAGTAAATATCAGTTTCTTATGCCTTTGTATCTCAACAACCCAGACGAGGTCAGCTTAACCGCTACTCTTGAACCTATAGATGACGTTAACAGATATAAGGTGAGAACATTATTATATCCTGAGTATGCATATCCACATATTCGTTCAGTTGTTAAAAATCGCTCTGCGATTACAGGATGGATGAATATTGCTGATATGGATTTGAGTAATTTAGATTTCTCTCAAACAGAGTAAGCTCAGTGTAAGCCTATAATACCCCGATTTTATCTGCGCCCGTAACAGGGCGCTTTTTTTATGCAAAAGGAGGCGATACCTTGCCCGAACTGAAAGAAAAACCAAAGATGGAGAAACCGAAAGCTAAAAATCCGTCTGTACTGTCCCCAAAACAGGTGTCACGAGTGCTTATGTCAGATTGCCAACGCCATCTTGAACAGCGCGTATCCGAAAAGGAAAACGAAATCGAGTATGCCACCGACAGGGTCGAGAGCGCGGCAAAACGCACAGCGGAAGAGTTAACCAGTGGGTTGCCCCATTTCCCTGACGGAAAACGAAGAATGAAAGCACAGAGGCAGGCCAGCACCGGACAGCGCAGCCAGCCTCCCGGAGAACAAGCCGCCCGGAACAACCGTCGCAGGGCACTTATGGAAAAACGCCCCCCTTCGGCAAATGAAACATGGCAGGCGACGGATTCTTCTCCCGCCGTCAGTCTGCGGCAGGCAGGTATACCTGAGGAGCGCCCCCACGCAACTGCGGCTACTCTCAAAACTCGTGAAAACATCTCGGTGACGGCAAAGGTGTCCGGCGGAGCGGGCATTACCGGAATAAAGCTCCGCGAGTCTAAGGCTACAGCGCAGGTTCTCCGTCGGACGCGGCAAAACGCACAGCGGCAAATGGCCCGGCGCATGGTTACACAGACCCGCAAGACGGCCAGAACGTCCTCTATTCTGATGAAAAAGGCGGCGGTTACTGTCACGAAAGCCATGGCAAAGATGATTGGTTCCCTTGTGGGCTTTGCCGGAGGCGGTATTCTGTTGATTGTAATTGTCATGGTGTTTGTCGTTGCGGCGATTGGTAACTCCCCATTCGGAATCTTTTTTGCAGCGGAGCATGGCGCGTCTGATGCCGTTTCTGTTTCCGAGGCTATATCAACGGTCAACATGGCATACAACACAAAGCTGGAGGAATTGCAGTCTGGTAACTATGATAGCATCGTCATTCAAGGGCAGGCGGCGGAGTGGCCGGAGGTTCTGGCCGTGTTCGCAGCGAAAACAGCCGGGGCTGAGGACGGCGTAGATGTGACCACACTGGACGCCGACCGAGTACAGCGGCTGACTAATGTATTTTGGGATATGACCGCTATCACAACGGAGGTGGAAACCATTGACCATACGGGTAATGGCGAAGATGATCCTGGCTGGACGGAGCACATTCTACATATTACCATCACGGCTAAGATTGCCGACGATATGCGGACACAGTACAGCTTTACAAAGTATCAGAACAGCGCATTGGACGCGTTGCTAGAGGAACGGGATGCACTGGCCACGCTGGCTAGAAGCCTGACTATCACCAATGCGGATGTTTCGGCGGTGCTGGACGCTTTGCCGGACGATCTGTCCATGGAGCGCCGGGAGGTAGTCACTATGGCCCTAACCCTTGTCGGAAAGGTCAATTATTTCTGGGGCGGCAAGAGCAGCGCCATCGGCTGGGACAACCGGTGGGGAACCTTGCGGCAGGTCACGGCGGCAGGAAGCTCCACCACCGGTACCTACCGTCCATACGGCCTTGACTGTTCCGGATGGGTGGATTGGGTATTCAACAACAGCTTAGGATATGTGATTGGCCACGGTGGAGGTGCTGCCACGCAGCACACTTATTGCACAGACATTTCATGGGATGAAGCCCAGCCCGGAGACCTAGCTTTTTTCTCGGATGACAGCCACGTCGGAATTGTGGTGGGCCGAAACGACACGGGTGGAATCCTAGTGGCTCATTGTTCTAGCGGAAACAACAATGTGGTCGTTACAGATGGCGCGGCCAGCGGTTTTACCGCCATTGGGAGGCCGGATATCTTCGATTGAATTCCTGCGTCATAATGCGTCTCAGTTTGAGGCTCATTAAAATCGACTGCCCTGTGACGGCATTTATTCGTCACAGGGCAGTTATATTCTGCAATGCGTCACGCAGCCGCTTGACGTACTACGTAACCCGAGCGGTATAGTTTAAAAATGTTGTCGGCATAGGTGTCGTTATTATTAACGTCTAAACAGAATTTAAAGACCGTTTCAATTGTACTGTGGCTCGCGAGACAATCCGAAATTCTTGTATTTTACAACTTGTTATTCTTGTTATATAATATAAAGAGAAAATGTTTCAGCAGCTATATGTCACCCTAACGTTCATATACTCTTTTAGACTCTGTTGCATTTTATTATGTAAGTTGTTTTTATTAACTATAGGGCATAGTTCTAGATTTTAAAGTCAGTGCCTTGCAACGTAAACTAAATTTTGGGGGTTATTTAAAAACAGATAAACCAGAAACTTTTAGAATGACGAGAAACGTAATCGCTATCGCTGCGGGTATGAGAATGCTGTGCCTATCCGATCTGCGGTACAGTATTGATCTTTAATAAAAACCCTTAATAAGAATAGGAGGAAGTATTATGAAGCAACTTTCTAAACAATTTATCACATTAGTTCTATGCCTTTCGCTTTGTCCCTCGGGTGCAGTATGTCTAGCCGTCGCGAACGGAACCGAAAACGACAAAGAAATCTATACTTCAAATGAACGGGAAACCACGTTTGAAGCAGGACTTGCCGATGATCTTAAATCGCTGGGGCTTTTCACAGGTGTTTCAGGCACGGACTATGCTCTTAGCCGGGTGCCAACAAGAGCCGAAGCTGTTACGATGCTGGTGCGACTTCTGGGAAAGAAAGATGAAGCGCTTGCCGGTACCTGGACGCATCCATTCACAGATGTTCCTGCCTGGGCGGATAAATATGTCGGTTACGCCTATAAAAACGGCTTAACGAAAGGCGTTTCCACAGAGCTCTACGGAAGTACTGATGGCGCCACAGCGAATACGTATCTGACATTTGTGCTTCGAGTACTGGGATATTCTGACGGTGCCAACGGAGATTTTACATGGGATTCGCCGAGTGCGCTTGCTGAATGCTGCGGGATATTGCCATTGCGGGTACAGTTCGATGACTTCCGCCGCGCAGATGTTGTGACGATCAGTTATGCCGCGCTTCAAGCGAAGCTGAAAAATGGAACGCAGACTCTAGCAGAGAAGCTGATTTCACAGGGCGTTCTTGACCCAGTGCAATATCAAAATACCATCGATAAGCTAATATTTAAAAATTGGAGCAAATTTACCCGCGACACACAGGCTGATGCAATCGCCGCAATCATCGGAAGAGACGGCTTCGTTGTAAAAAAACGTATAGCATCACCTCCGTTTGTTTGTGAAGTGATTCTGGGAGAACTCAACGGGAATCCAGAGCTTTATCTTGTATACAGCCAGATAGCTGGAACTGGAAAAGGAACAGGCGACGGAGTTGTGGTTCAATTGCCTTTGCCTATGCAAACGGAAGTATGCGCTGCGGTACCCGACACGCTTTCGATTACCTCCGTCACGAAAGGCCGGAGTGACGGACTGATATACACGGTTTTATTTGAAAGTAGTCTGGTGATAAATGAAGGAACCGAAAAGGAAAAAAACATTCACCAGAAGGGAACGTATACGTATTTCGTGAACCTTAATACAGCCGAAGTTACGCTGCGCGTTGAATGAGAATTTTGAGAACACCGCTTTGCTTTAGCTTATTACTGGGGCTAAAATATCATCCGGTTAATAGAAAATGATGAAGCCAAGAGCGCACTGTTAAAAAATTAAATTTTGGGATATGTTATAGGAGAACATCGTATGCAGGAACATAATGACTGTAAACGTAAAATTCCAATTAGATTCAGCGATCCGGAAGACTTGCTGCTCAATCTTTACAGGCAAATACCACACTACATTAAGCTTACCTTTAGCGAAATATTATAGTGTTCCCGGTGGGACTCGCGTCAGAGCCCCACCGGGAATAGACTGCAATTGAATTAATAACCAATATCCATATAATTTGAATCATAAAGTGGCCAGACATACCACCCGTTGTTTGGATGCGAGTCTTGGATTTGCCCCTCTACCCAATAACGCCCGCTTGCATCATACTCACCATCCATGAACAGCAAATAATCGCCGCTTCTTACTTTACATGCTACGTCAGCTCCCTCAGCAGCAGTCTGCCCATATGTAAGGTAGCAATTTCCTACGTATTCCTAAATTATCAGTGATCAAAAGAAGTACTATCTAAATCAGAAAATTGAATTAAAAAATACGGATAGCCGTCAACCTCCGTTGTAATAGAATAACTTTTAACATTGTTTTTTAAGTATATTTCAATATAAGATTTATTGTCTTTTTGAGTGATTTTATATGATGAAACATAATAATGGTCTTCAATTTCATTTCCAACATTATTTTTTATTTTATTACTTAAAAGATTGGTATTCATTTCAAGAGTAAGTTTGTTGGTTTTTGAATCGTAGAATGTTTTTGTTGGAGGAATATCCGCAAAATCCGCGTAGAATTCCATGTCTTTACCATTGTCTGGTTTAAACATAACCTCAAGTCCGGAAAAAGTTTCATTTATTTCTGAAAGAACGCTGTTTTTCTTACTCCCCGCCTGAACAGATCTATCCAAGGCATAATATTCGGCTTCATTAATTGCATTAAAATTATCCTGCCTATTTACATCGCTGCTAACTCTGAAGCATTTTTTTATATATGGAAAAGAAACAAATGAACTTTCGCTGTTTTTACCGGTAGCTTCAAAGATAAAAAAGTTTTCGCTTATAACATTTTTTAGTGTAGCATACTCAGGCATTGTCGGTAAGTTATCTGCCTCTCCTGTTTTTAGATTGTATAAATCAAATCTATTCGCAGATCCTTCAAGCTGTGATTCGATTAGTACATGATCATCATTAATATTAGTTATATTTAATATTTGGGAATCCGTATACATCTGTTTAATATCCTCTATTGTGAGAATGTCTGTAGTTGCTGTCATAATGGTTGGTGATGGCGATTCAGTCTTTAAAGTAGGAATATTAGACGGAGAAGAACAAGCAGATAAAAAAGAGAAGGATATTAAAGTTAGCAATATCATTGGATAACCAAAAGGCTTTTTCATGTACTCAACTCCCATAAATTATATATAAAAGAGGGGGGATACCTTTCCCCCTCTTTCATACAACGGATAACACGGGTTAATAATAATATCCATTAATTCTAATATTGCGAGTATTGGTCTGTGATGACCCAATAACAGTATCTAGTCTTTCGTTGTTTCGATTTGAAGTATGGGCACAAACCCAAATATTACTATTTGTTCTTGAGCCTGATGTTCCTGTAACAGCATTAACTACATATGTGTGATACCAGCCTTGGCTGCTACTATATATCTGAATTGTATCACCTACTTCAGCGTAGCTTAAATTGTTAGTATTTACCCAACCAAATATACCCCTTGTACTAGTTGAGCTAGAGCTTACATAATCAGCAAAAGAAATCACATTAATCCATGACAGAGAGTCATCATACTGAGTTGATGTTTGATACCACGCCCTAGTTCCGCTACCGATCATAGGGAAATCTTTACTGTTAATATTTGTTGAACTATTTGTTCCTCCGAAACCATACCAAACACACTGAGATGCAAAGTTCTGGCAATCACTAGGATTATAATTTGCAAAAAGAGAGTTATAAGGGGATGTGTCATAAGTCGAACCCGAGCTATTCGAATATGTTGTAGCATAAGCAGCGGCATTACTTCCATTATAAAGAAGCTTTGATAAACTATTTAGCTTTACTTGAAACTTTTCATTTAAAACTGATTCTTCGTTCGCAATTGATTCTTTGCTAAGCGCATCTTGATCATTAGATAAAAGGTTATTTAATACACTTGAAACATCATAATGATCATTCCCCATTAAATCACTTTCCAGTTCATTATTAGAAGTGATTTTTGTTATCAACCAGATTCCATCAATTTTAGTAAAATCAATATTATATGTAGTGCCCCTTGAACTTTCGGCATCTGAACCCACAAGCTGATATTGATAGTTTTCATATACTTCAAGTTTTGCTGAATTGTTCTCAATGTTTAATTTGTTTATCGTTATGGTTAGATTATCCGAACTGATTTCGGCGCCTACACCTTTTCTTATTCCTTTTTCTAATGAGAACTCATTAAGTATTTTCTTGATATTAAAATTATCATCATTAGAATTTTCCAAGAAAATTGAAAGATCAATATTTACTATGTCGTCTTTATAATTTGCCTCTTTTGCTGTAAAAAAAGTATTTGTTATTTTTTCAATTTTCACTTTATCAGATATAGCAGTATTTTCTTGAATGGAATTAACTTGGTCTTGATAAAGTTGCTGTTTGTTGTTACTAGATGAAGATGCTTCTGAAGAAATAGGAGATGCTAATGCAGCATTAAGTGTTGAAAAAAGAATTACTAATACAAGTAGTAAAGAAAGCTTTCTAATCGATTTTAAATTAGTCATAAACATTCTCCTTCGTATATAATACTAAGTAAACCTTCAATAAGCAAATAAAAATTAATTAATCCAAGGGGCTCACCTCTTTACATAATTTTCCTTTATATCATAGTACATGTGAACTGAAAATACTGTCATAACAAATCGATTTATACATTTTCATTATCCTTCATTTGATAATATTACATTTTGTGGATATGTGCAAATCATTTAGTTTTTCCTGGCCAAACAATTCTCTATAGAACAGCCCATTGGAACCACCGCCTTTCATTTGTATAACAATAGGCCGATAGTTTAAATACAAGCATATTAAGGGCTTTATGCTTTCACATTATATTAGTCTTGAATCCGTTCTTTCTAATGTGGTATCTGCATTCTTTTAACGCAGTATTCCCAGTTAATATGTTCTTTCATCAGAATCAAAGAACTTGTCTTCCAATAGTTTTCCAGCGGAATCATATATTTTGGCAGTAGTTCGAACCCTGTATGTACCACGCTCTACGTAGTAGTACTTGTCCACAATTAAATTGGATTGACCTGTTCCAGAATCACTCCATGATTTGACATTACTCCATGAACCATTTGAGTATTTCTGCAATGTTACTGTAAGTTCTGCGTTGTACGAGTTGCTTGAAGCATCTACACTACCTACGCAGTGCGCTTTTCCTGAGGAGCTTATATCAAGTCCAGAACTTAAGAGCCAAATATAAGTGTAGTTTGGTGTCATCGCGGTTTCGTTTACATGATTGCTTACCTCAGCAGCATACGCTGGGGCTGCGGACAGGATTAATGATAATACAGCTAGGAAAGTGACCATTATTTTTTTCATAATAAAACCTCCTTTTTGCCTTTCATAAGTAAAAGACAATAAAGGAGGTTTTTTGCAACAGATATTAGTTAAGAATTATTCAATAAATTTTACACTCTCAGCAATCTTAATCGCTTCTTCTCTGGAGATTTGGCCTTGAACTATAAAAAGATGATTGTCCATTTTCCATACCACAGTAGTTGTGGTATCTTTAATTGATAGTGTACCGTCCTGATCATTGACTTTTATTGTTTCAATTAACGATGCGTTTTCTGTATCAATAGATATGCTGCCTGATTCAAATTGGGTATAGATGATGGAAGATTTATTATCCTCATTTTCAAGGGTAATTTTTTTAATTGCATCAGAATACGACATGTCGGTTACGCTATAACCTTTAGTAATATACGTTGGAACATATGCGTTTTTCCAATCAACAATCAGCTTTTCAGTTGTCTGATCGTCATCTTCCAATTTAAACGAAGTATATTCAGATTCAATGCTTATGAGAAAATTAAGTACTTTAACACGGAACGCTTGCACGGACAGCATCATCGTAGAAAAAAGGACAACTATCGTCAAGACAGCAACGGCGGCTTTATTCAGATTTGATAAGTGCACTTTATTATGGGCTTTTTTTCTTTCTTTAGATGTGCATCTAAAAGCTTGGTGAATGCCTTTATACTCTCCGCGGACGGCAAGTCATCCTGGCTACTGTTCGACTGTTCATTTTCTTTGAGAAGCTGTTTTCCTTCCTCTTCTGCTGCATTATTCACGGCTAAACGAAATAAGGCATCTTCATAAGCATCATTCAGCTTAATAATCTGGTCTTCACTCGGCATCGTAACTCATCTCCTTTTCTATGAGTTTTTTCGCATTCCGTCGAGCACGAGTTAGATATTGTCGCACACTATTGGGCGCTATGCCCAGAACTTCGGCGATTTCCTGGTCACTCATGTCGAGTAAGTACTTAAAATAAAGCAAATCTTTTTGACTTTGAGGGAGTAAGGAAATTGCCCGTTCTAACAAGTATGATTCTTCCTGTTGAATGAGCCTATCATCCAAGCCGCTTTCGGAGTCGGGAAAATCCTCTAAAATATCCATGTATTCACTGAAATACAGATGCTTTGTTTCGATCGCTTTATGCTTTACATAGTTTATTGAAACGCTTCTAATAGTATAGACAATATAGGTAGTGGTTTTGCAACTATCAAATGTTCGAAGCAGAGCGATTTTCTCAATCAGTTTAATAAACACATCGTTTATCAGATCCTCAACATCTTCTCTGCTGTGCGTTATGCTAAAAATATTCTTTCGAGCAAGATTATAATAATTTTTATATAAATTGAGCATAAATGCCCGGTCATCATTGTCAAGATGTGCGATTGCAGTAGCAAACATTATAACCAATTCGCCCCCATTATTCGGTAATGCATGATCGCTGATATTTTATAAAAGCGATTGCCAAAGAAACTACAGTCATTTTCAAGCGGAGTTAATCCTCAATGAGACTAACTAAAATCAGTCGAAAACTTTTACGGCCTTTTGCAGACAGAGAACGATATTTTGTAAGGATATCCGCTTCTTCTTCATTTAGTTGAAATTCTTCAACTTTTTCTATCTTATTAGGTATATCAGTATTGCCTATCAAGTAGTCCACTGAAGTATTAAAAAATTCTGCAAATTGCTTCATTGTAGTTATATCGGGTTCGTAAATACCGTTCTCATAACTGTATATTTTTTGCTGTGTTGAGCCGAGTTTGTTAGCTAACGCCTGTTGGCTTAGCCCTATACTTTCTCTAAGTTTTTTCAAATTATCCAAAGGATCACCCCTTGACCAATTGTAACAAGGTTGACGTGTAAAATATAAATCGTATTTCTTGTTGTTTACAAATCGATAATCTGGTAATATAATACAAGAAAACCATGTTTTATTATTGTTAGCATTAGAAAGAAGGTTAAACCTGATTTTATAAAATAGAGAGACTAGTTAGAATCACTACATAATCAAAGCTACGAAACTTCCGGATTTTGTGTTGCATTTTACTAAATAGGTTGTTTTTACTTATGTTAGGTAAAGGAACTGCCTACATTATTTTAATGAGGGGAGCGTAACTTGGATAACAATCAAGAAATACTGAAGCAGGCTGAATTTCTCTACGATGCAACGGTGAAACTTATATACAACTTGGCGCTATATACAATTGGAAATTCGTCGATGGCAGAGCAAATTACAACCGATGCTTTTTGCGATGCATTTTATCGCGTTACGGATAGGTCGGATATCGAGTTGTTTATGAAAAAAGCTATTAGAGAAGTATATAAACATGGGCGAAAAATTAAGAGGCTTAGTTATTGCAGTGGACTCTTATGCATGGACACAAACGCTGGTGCAAGAAGACTTTTAGCAGCATTACTTGATCTTGACTATAATGAAAGATATATCATATTGCTCTTCTGCTGGCTTAGATTATCGCCAAAAGAGATTGCTAGAATCATATGTCTGCCAACATTCTTAGTAAAAAAGCGATTATACACATCAATAAGAAAACTCGGATTTCAAAGCCGAGAAAATGTTGCATGTATCTCAAAAAGTATATGAACATGTTTTATTTGAGGAGGTAAATTATGAAGAAAGCGGCTGGTTTCCTGCTACATACCTTACTTATATTTGTATTTGTATTGACCACTCCCGCATATGCCGCGACCCGTCAATACGAGTCTTCAGCCGCTCTGGCGATTGCCGGAGATACGTTTTTTGTCGTTGCCCCGGACCAGACGCTTGTAGGCTGGGGAGATAACGAGTATGGACTTCTTAATCAGGACGATCTTGCTTCCGCCAGCTTTAAACAGCGCCGTGTGCTTATGAAAGATACCAAATCCGTTTATGGAGGCAACTTTTGTGTCTTGGCTCTGGGCACCGACGGAACGCTGTTCGGATGGGGATTTGATGTTTTTGGCCAGCTTTGTGGTTTATCTCCGGAAGCAAATGATTTTCGCTTAAAGCTTATGGATGATGTCGTTATGGCTGCTGTCGGGAGCAGGCATTGTGTTGCGTTAAAATCTGATGGCAGCGTGTGGGTTTGGGGCAGCAATAATTACGGCCAGCTCGGGTTAGGGTACAAGGATGACGAGTTTCATATGCCTCAAATGGTTATGGATCATGTGAACGCAATCTATACATTTAGCGATACTACCTTTGCCATAAAAGATGATGGCTCACTATACGCCTGGGGGGGCTATACTGACGAAAGTGCCTCTGGAGTTAATACTCCCAATTACGTGACATCCGGTATTTCTGCCGTTGCATTTATGAAGGGAAATGAATATCAGTTATTGACCACAGACGGCAAAGTTTTGCAATATAAGTGCGGCTCCGACACAGGAGAGCTTGATTTTTCAAAAGCTGTTATATCTTCTGATATAGCAAGCGGAGCTCGCTCGATTACTAATTCCGGCTATATTAGTGAGGATGGCTCCCTATGGATGTGGAACCGTGTTGAAGCATCCGGCGTTCTCGAAAAAGTCATGGATAACGTGTCATCGGCAACAGGACGCGCTGATGGTTTTATGCTTACCGTCACCACCGACGGGAAGCTTCATTGACAAAACCTCAGGGCTCTCCAAAAGCTGCTCTATGAAAAGCATTGTTCCTGCTGAATCCGATTTAATTCTCTATATAATTCCTTTGATGGTTGTTTTGGTTGGTAGCGGAGTGATACTATTTATATTTCGCGAGTCGAGACATAAAAATACTAATCAGGGCAATAGTTGAATTTTAGATTTTCGCTTTCAAAGGAGAATTATTAATTGGACTCTTCTTTTACAAAGATAAGGATGGTATAATCGCGGAATAAAAATGCGAAATGCTATGTAAAAATTTATCGGCGAGCGCAATGATTTAAACAGCTATTTTCAGATTTTATGAAAGGATGATCTTATGATAAAAATTAAGACGAATGTTGCTATGGTACTTTCTCTGTTTATTCTTATTCCATTCGTTCTCAATCTTAAAGCTTCCGCAACAGTCGCATCCGATGAGCTTACAGTTAACAAGGTTACCATTCGTTGCGACATCGGCGACACAGGGCTGATTCAGATATCACTTAGCGATGAGCAAAGTAAGAGAATTCTTGATAATACCGAAATGGGCAGCTTAGTTTTTGATTTGACCCCGATTAAATTTACAAAGGGATTTGACCTGACATTTGATCCGCGTGCATTTGAAAATGCGCGTATTGAAGAGATTCGAATCATAAGCTTTCCCGACGCCGAACTTCGGCTTGACGCAAACAATTTGGCTCAGCTCGCAGATAGAGCCTCCGGGGAGAAGATGACACTTCACCTAGAATATCTTGATTCCGGCACTTCTTCACAACCAATGAAAGGTGTGGAATTATCGGCTTATCTAAAGGATGGAACCCAGATTGACCAATTTGGTACAACAAATCCTATTAATATAACTATCCCTTATGATGATTTTCATTACAACAAAGCAGATTTAGTAGCTGTGAAAACAAGTGACAAGGAAAACGAAACTATTGCGCGGAGTATGGCGTCAGAAAAAAGCGTTATACTTTTAGCTGATCGCCCGGGAAAATACATAATAACCCATCGTGAACCTAAAAAATTTGATGATCTGACAGAAGAATGGATGAGCGCTCCCGTAAATCTTTTGTCAAGCAGGAAGATTACTCTCGGCGTTTCGGAGCACAGCTTTGCCCCGAACCAAGGAATTACCTATGCGGAGTTTCTGACGTTGTTTGCCCGACTTTTGAATCTACCAAAAGGCACGTCAAGTAATATGGAAATACCCGCATGGGCAAAAGACACACTTACTGAAAGTAATATTGCCTTTTTAATGCAGGGGAATAATGGTATGCAGCTTGAAATTCGTGACATACTGACCCGTCAGGAAATGTTTGCAATACTTAGTGTCTACATCAGTGTCAATAACGTTTATTTTTCAAAAACAGATAAACCTTTGATGTTTGCCGATATGGAAAGCATAGACGAGAAGAATAAATACAACATTGATTTACTATCAAAAATGGGTCTGATTCAGGGCGATAGCAACAATAATATTAGGGCAAAAGATGCGGCAACAAGAGCGGAAGCAGTTCTAGTGCTTTATAAATTTTTAATATGGTCAATAAACCGCTAATAACTGCGCCCCTTGGAGATAAACTCAAAGGGGCGCCCCTAACTTAGGATCTATTGGCTGAGTTAATTAACAGCGTATCAAGATAAGGAAGCGAGCTGTATGCTATATTCCAATATCCCGGACTATCAATTATGCCTACTTGTGCCAATCTGTTAATTGCATTATAGACGGTTTGTGCATTATATGTTACGTAAGATTTGCAGCTATTCCCGAGTTTGATAATCAATGCGCCAAGGTTCTGAACCCTAAAAAAGTTGTCTACCCAATAATCGGGAGAATTGATTACTCCTTTTTGAACCAGCATATTTGCTGCAGATGCTACACTGCTATATATCTGGGCGCTTGAAATAACATTTGTTTTGGGAAAATACTGGCCGGGACAAGCGGTGCTGTTATAATCATTGTGCCCCCCAATGGACGTTATAGACGGATATCTTGACAGCGCTTCTGCCATAAGCGCTATGCATGAACGTTGCTGTGCAATCGGTACGTCTTGAGTGGTTTCATAATTACCTTCCATACAGATCCCAATGCTGTTGCTATTGTATCCGTCGGTATGGCCACCCTCCTTATCCCATCCTCGGCCTTCATAAATCGTACCGTCAGTTCGTATATAAAAATTATAGCCTATACCTTTCCAGCCGTTGGCAAGATGTGCATTATGTATTGCATACACATCACCTGTACTTGCCGCATGATGTATTATTAGATAGCTGGTTGAAGATCTCACTGTGAGCTGACCATTCCAAACAAGCGCCGGATTTGGGGTTACTATTGTTACTGACATTTTTCTTTTTCCTTCTTTCCTTAATATTTGATATTGTTAATCTTAAGCACAAATATTCTGGACTTAACGAAATGCGCAGGCTTGTCCAAAACCCGACATGCCGATTTGTCTCTTTTGACTAACTTCAGTTATTAAAGAGAAGGGAAAGATTAATCTGTAAACTATAAAGTAAGAAGATTTATGAAAAAACGTTTAAGAACAGCATAATTACCACACTTGCATTAATTACATATTCTTTGAGCCGATTTAAATAATCATGAGAAAGGAACGGCAGAACTATCTATGAAAAGAACTAAAAGGTTAATCAGTATGTCACTAATTGCCGCTTTTGTATTATTGTCTGTTGGGTGCGGTTTTTCGGCACTTGCAGGGAATAAAGAGAGCGTAAATGTTACGGCCACTCCTGTTAGATATACCGTTTCGCTGAATGGTCAGGATTATAATTTGCGAGCTTATACCATTAACGGCAATGATTACTATAAATTACGGGATATTGCAATAATTTTAAACGGAACGAAAAAACAGTTTCAAATTAAATGGGATAGCACGAATAATGCTGTACAGATTACAATGGGCAGGCCATATGAAATATCCGGTGGCGAGCTGACAGCAACGGAAGGTGTCAAAACCGCATCGCTGTCAATGTCTGTTATATATATCGACGGCAAAGAAGCGCTTAATTCTGCTTATTATATTGATGGAAACAATTATACTAATCTTAACGATTTAGCGGGAAGTATGGACATTTCGGCCGAAATCGACTCGGAAAACCGCAAAGTGTCGATTCGCAATTCAGAAAGCCTACAAAGTAACGACGGTTATGCCTTAACTTTAGTAGCAGATAATACTGAGGCGCTCTTAAATGGTGAATCTAAGGCTTTGGCAACTCCACCATTTATCCAAAGTGGTATATTTTATATGCCACTTGAAGCGGTAACGAAACTGCTTGGCGGAACATATTTCTTTAAAAACGATATTGTCTCTATTGAGCTTTTCGGATATATTACACAATACCGCATAGGCTCCCGTACTGTTTCAATAAACGGCAGTTTCTATGAAGTATCTGGTTCAAGATTTGATTTCAGCAAAGCATGGGACACCGTTGCAATAGATGATAAATATGTTCCCATAGAATTGAATGGAACTGTTTTTGTACCCTCCAGCTTTCCTGTCTCACCTTATAACGGTATAAATGATGTTCGTCCTTGTCCGGAATCACGCATGGTAATTATAGGCGGATTTAAAAACGAACGTGGTGTCAGTGAAGTCAAATTAATGGATTCTTATGACAGTCTACCTGAAAATTTTAAATCACAGTTGAAGTATGCAGGAGTTGTCGGAGAAGTAATTAATTATGACATTGAAGAATATAAAAACGATGATTTGCAGGTATATGTCATGCGCATTAATGAGCCGTATGAAGACATTGAAAGTATGGACGGGAGAGTCTGTGCAATTAATGTTGTGGGCAGCGGTTATAGCACGCCTCGCGGTTTAAAAACCGGGAATTCTGAAGACCGCGCTTGGCTGATATATGGTTATGAGCGGTTCACGGGCTCATTTTCTTTTAAGGTAGACGAAGGATTGGTAACTTCATTCACTTTTTATACGCGCTATTATGGCAGTCAATTGGATAAAAAATCATAACTGAGTTTACAAATATATGATGTTTTTCTCCTTATCTGTTGTATGCATACAAAATACAATTATAAGGAGTTAATAAAATGTCTAACGGAACGTTATCGCTCGTATCCAGCAACCTACAGTATAAAAAATACAATTACACTTATTCAGGTGCTTCTTACAGTAATATCCACGTATTTGCGACAAACTCGGCACAGTCGATTGCACCTGCAATTTCAACTAATAGGGTTGCACTATCCAGCATTAATCCAGCAACTGTATCCTCGAACAATGTAATAGCAAAGATTAACGGTTGTATGTTCGACTATAATTCAAGTAATTTCTATGGCTTTTTCTATCAGGGATCAGGGTATCCAATGTATGTAGACGGGGTATCTTATTATAGTTATACAGATATACCCAGCTCTTCTTGGCTGTATAATGATCCAAAGTACTACCCATGTTTCTGTGTTAAAAGTGACGGATCTGCAACTATCAGATGGTTCAGTAGCTCATCTGAGCTTGGTACTGCTCTGCAATATTGCAGTTATGTTATCGGCTCAGCTCATCCTTTGGTTTACTATAGCAAATGTGTATTTAATGAAAGTGTACAAGATTCTGCTGGTGTAACAATATACAGCTCTACTAATTATGGTACTAGGTTTAATGAGGGCATCGGTACTGGTAGTGCTTATTCAAGCGAAAGGACGTTATTGGGGCATGTACCGTACTACGGGAATGCTGGTACATACATTATGGTATGTGCAGATACTCCGATGCTTCTTGAAACCGCGGCAAATATGATGCAGGATCTGGGTTGTGATTACGCTGTTGCCATGGATTGCGGCACGCCTTATGAAATGAGGATAAAGTCGGGATATGGTGCAAACGGCAAAGTAACTTCAGGCTTAGGGCACACTCTTAATACAGCCGTATGTGCTTATGTGAAATAAA
Source organism: Oscillospiraceae bacterium (assembly GCA_034927185.1). Classification (GTDB taxonomy): domain Bacteria; phylum Bacillota; class Clostridia; order Oscillospirales; family Oscillospiraceae; genus UBA2658. The sequence continues at coordinate 30,054 of JAYFQM010000048.1, forward strand.
CTGATTTAACATAGCTCGTGGCTCTGTCCGCAAATGTGCCTATTGAAAAGTGAATATAAAAAGCATACGGGGGTGGCAGCAACTGTCTTAAGCAGTTGTTGCCACCCATTTCGTCGGCCTCAGACAGAGTGACCTGCATTTGTCACGTATTATATCCGTGCGGCAGAAAAAATTCGGACACTCCTGCTTGATGCTTACATATAAAGGTGCGTTTCTGCGAATCAGAAACGCACGTTTTCGCATATTTAATATAAATGTTGTAAATAGCTGTGTATATCTAATTTCTGTGTTTCCGTATTGGATAGAATAATCCTTAATATTCATATTGTTAACAGCTAGAAAAGTGACCATAATTTCGCTAGTAAATGTCGCTGGCGATTATTATGGTCAATAGACGATTATTTGCTATCGTTTTTATTTTCATCAGTGTTCTTTAATTGTTGAATTACATCCTTAAGCTTTTGCGGTATTGGGAGACCAATCAGTCCTACATTTTCCAAGATGCTTATACCCTCATTTGACAAATAAAACATAATGAGCAGTGTTCTTAAAGCACTTCCTGAACCCAGGATATATTTGTCCACTATATTTCCCATAGAAACAAGCATGAAAATCAGTATTTTTTTACATATGCCTTTGAACCCTATTTCGCTTGATATCTTCTTATTATGAATTGCAAGCAAAACTCCTGTGATGTAATCTAATGCAACAAAAGCGATAAGAGCATAGAAAAGAGAATCAAAACCACCTAGAAACCATCCTAAAACACCTCCAATTGACGCAATAGCTACTTTGAAATAATCTATATCTGAATTCATGTCCTCACCTCATCAGGCTTGTCCGAATATAATTTTTTTAGTTTTTCAAGTGCTCTTAGTTTTGTTTGATTGATGGCTTGCCTTGATATACCGTAAAAATGTGAGGTTTCAGCAACTGTATAACCCATAAAATATATCGACGTAATGATTGACATTTCAGATTCTGTCAAAATGTTTTTTATAGTTGAATAATCATACTCTGAATATTTATCAACTGTAGAGCAAATAGACTCTATATGGAATTGCTCATCTTCGGTTAAATCCGAGTAAAGTATTATGGCATGATAATGCTTTATTTGTATCAATCTTTTGATATAGCTATTGTGTATTGATGTTGCTATGTAGGACACTACACCAGCATCTTCGTTGCGATAGATGCGGTTTATTTGCATAGATTTGGTCATTTCAAGAAAATCCACAAGGAGATCATTGTAAGCATCCTCATAGTAAAGCATACGAGAGTATTTTTTTAGCAATGGATTGAATCTGTTGACAAGGAATAAAGTTGCGTCGTTGTCACCTTCTTGCGACTTTGCAATAATCTCACTGATCATCGTGCATTCCACCTTTCAACTTGTAAAGAGATGGAATGCTTAATTTTGTAAACGTAAAAAAAGTAATATTTTAATTTTTCTGCATCATCGTCACCTCGTTTGATAAAAAAAGCAGGTATTGTGGCAGTCGGGCCGCAACACCTGCTTTTTTATAATTTTTCTCATAGTAGGCGTGTTGATGTATTTCATAAAATTACTGTTTTTGTATTTTTTGTTTTACATTAACAAAAGACAGCTGATTATGCATAATGCAACAATAAGTGCGTATATAATACAAAATTGTTGTTTATTTGTTGCAATTTGGTTGTTAAGTTGTTTTTAATAATTGAATGGAACTAAGTGAAAATAGGCATAAAGTGAACTAACTAATCAAATACGTGATAAGGGCAAAACTGTTTAAAGGCAGTGACGCAAAGTTATAGGGTCTAACGCGTTCTAACAAACGCTATGACAGCCTGACTGCCAAAGCGGGATTTAAAAAATCCTGCCTTCAATGAGGGCAGGAGCTTATTCTAGTGAGCGTTTATTCCTAATTTGTGATTTGCAAGCCTCTCTATGACTCAACATTTTTGCTCAACAAGGAGCAAACATGCAGATCGCAACAAAAGCGTTGATAAGGAGTTCGAAATAAAGAAGACACTTATCAAGGCTATCTCCCAAACTGGATAATAATAAAGCCGGACGAAAAAAAGCCCGCAATTTGCTGCTGTCAAATTGCGGGCTTTTTTTGTAGCTTAAACCAGGTACTACTCACTGTCGGTTGCCGCTCTCCGCCGTCTCCGTTTCGATTTTCTATTCCCAAAAATCGAAACGGAGGAAGAATCATGTTCGATAAAAAGAGCGATTATGCGCAGAACAAGCGCAATAAAAACACCATTATCTACATAAGCGTCACTGGCTCCATTCAACTTACCCACGCAGATTTCTCCAGCGATGAGGAATTTTTGATATGGAAGAACTGGTCCGACGAAAACTACCGAATCGACGAACAGGCCGGGCGGAGATTCTATGACAACACCATCTCACTAGATGAAACGCTGGATGTAATCGGCGCTGTGCTTTCAGTTGAGGATGAGCTTTTTAGTCGGCTGGCCGAAACCGAACATAGGCAGTTGTCCGCCGCGCTCATATCGCATCTCATGAACAGGTTGACCGAAAAACAGTATCGGCGTTTATGGCTGTACTATGTAAAAAATCTAAGTGAGCGTGACATTGCCGAAATAGAGCATGTGGGCCAGCAACGTGTTTCCAAGTCCATTCTCAGCGGCAGAAAAATTATCGAGAAATTTTTCAAATAGTTTCTCAAAAGCAGGGGGTAAAACAACCCGTTTTTCTGTGATAAGTGAAGGAACTTTTTTGAGGTTCTTAATGCAGCTTGAAAACTGAATATACATATTGCAGGTAAAAAACCCGCGTGGCCGAGAGGTCAGCGACATAAGGCGCGTCGCCGGGACGATAGTTTAAGGGGGTATGATGGACAAGCTATCCGAGCGAGAAGCGTTTAGCCTTAGACCCGGTTTGGCACACCGGGCGCGATGACAGCGCGGGGGACAATGATACTTTCTCACGACCTCCTGAAGACTTGGGGGGAACCCTTCGATATGCGCCAGCCTCACAAGCAGCGGTATCGCAGAGTTATGACAGCTACGCCAGTAGCGGCCTTGCAATATCCCTATCGCCTGGGTCGCGTGGCAAATACGGTGATATCAATGTAAAAAGAAGTAAGGGACAGCCGCGCCATAATGTGATTTTACAACGAGGCAAGTGAAAACCAGCGCGGCTGTTCCTTATCTCTCATGAGGTGCAAATGCGTCTCAATCTGAGACGCATTTGAAAACAAAATAGGAGTATTACATATGAACAATATGAAAGGCACAAACATACACGAAAAGCACGGAGCCGATTTGTCGTTTATCATTGACGGGTGCTCCGTGTCCATATCATCATCCCCGAAAGGGACGGACGACCCGCTGAAAACAGTCAGGGAAATTCTCTTATCCGCTTACAGGACAAAACAGCCAAAGGGCAATATAGCCAAGAGCTTTTTTGACGCAGGCGATCGAAAGTGAGATAATAAATATAGGTAAATACCATGTGTTTAACCGCGTACTTTGACAACTGAACATGGCGCATCAATCTATCATCTCACTTTATAAAAACGAGAGGATGGATTGAATTATGAATTACACCAATACAGCTATAAACATGATTCCGGCAATGCATGTCATAGACATCCGTGACAGCGAGCTCGTTAATATCCGAAACTACACTCCCTGCGAGACAGACATAGGCAGGCGTGTACTCTGCCTCTACCGTGTTTCCACTGATAAGCAGGTTACATACAACGAGCGGAACGAAGCGGACATACCCATGCAGCGCCGCGAATGCCGCCGATTTCTGGAACAGCAGGGCTGGGTTCTCGTCCATGAAGAGCGGGAGGACGGAGTATCCGGCCATAAAGTCCGCGCCGACAAGCGGGACAGCATTCAGGTTATTAAGGAGCTTGCCAAGGCAAAAAAATTTGATATCTTCCTTGTGTTTATGTTTGACCGTATCGGCAGAATTGCAGATGAAACCCCGTTCGTCGTGGAGTGGCTTGCCAAAAACGGCGTCCATGTATGGAGCACTCAGGAGGGCGAACAGCGCTTTGATAACCACACTGACAAACTGATGAATTACATCCGCTTTTGGCAAGCGGACGGAGAAAGCGAAAAAACCTCTATCCGCACTAAAATGAGTTTAGGACAGCTTGTCGAGGACGGCTATTACAAAGGCGGAAACGCCCCTTACGGCTACATGCTTGTTAAAAGCGGACGGCTGGACAAGAAAAAGAACGAAAAGAAAAACCTTGCTATTAACGAGGAAGAATCGGTTATTGTCCGAAAAATCTTTGACCTCTATGTGCGGCACGGCTACGGCGTTCACAAGATCGCTTCCATTCTAAACGAGGAAGGTATCAAAACACGGGTGGGTAAGAACTGGCATCACGCCAGCATCAATGGTATGATACGAAACCTGACCTATACCGGCGTCCTGCGGAGCGGCGAAAGCCATTCCCCAGTGATAGAGGCGTTGCAGATTATACCGCTACGAACTTTTGAAATGGCGCAGGACATTCTGAAAAAGCGTTCCGCAGATGCCGCTGACGAGCGCACCTATCCGATGCATACTGAAAGCCGCTGCCTGCTTAACGGCAAGGTATACTGCGCCTCCTGCGGCTCTCGGCTCATTGTTGCAACAAACGGCAGGTACATTGAGGAAAATGGCGTGAAGATGAAAAAGCTTCGGTATATGTGCTACGGTAAAACGCGGAAACAGACCGATTGCCACGGTCAGACGGGGTATTCGGCAAATCGGCTTGACGGCCTGGTTGACGGCGTTATCCGGCATATCTTCAACAGTATGAAAAGTATCAGTAAAAGCGAGGTTGTCAATTCCGCCCTTTCCGCATTACAGCGGGAGCATGAAAGCCGCTATAAGGCCGCGCAGCGCGAATACACAAAGGCGGCGGCTGACCTTGCCGAACTGAAATCCGAAGTGCTGAAAGCCATTCGGGGCCAGAGCAAGTTTACGCCCGAACTGCTGAATGAATTGATTTCAGAGTCGGAAAAAGAGCTTTCCGGCATCGAGGCCGTCCGCGACACAGCAAAGCGGGAGTTGGACGGCTGCAAATACCGCTTGGAGGAAATACAGGCGCAGTACAATGAAGTCATTTCATGGACAGAACTATACGATGCCGCAGACCTCCCGGCAAAAAAGATGATTGTCGCCAATTTGATAAACCGCATTGAAGTCGGAACGGACTATGACATTCACATAGACTTCAATATAGACCTGTCGCAGTTCAACATTGATTGCGATTGTACCTGAAACAAACTAAAACCCGCCGAAATCCGAAGACTTCAGCGGGTATCTATAAGCACTTTTCCTTGAATTTGGTGGAGATAAGCGGGATCGAACCGCTGACCTTCTGACTGCCAGTCAGACGCTCTCCCGAAGTATCGGGTATGCACCCCCACAAAGCCTACCCCCACAAATACGGATATTTACTCAGCTGTAGAGAGTTTATTTGAGCCGCAGCACTTTACGATGCCACCGCAGAGCGCGATTCCTTATCGTCGCTGATG
>JAYFQM010000165.1:0-12227 GCA_034927185.1 Oscillospiraceae bacterium
CTCATTTGCAGGCCGCTTCCAATATTTTCTCTGCTTTTTTATTAGCCTATAGCTCCCGCACAGGTATTGCCGCTATTTGGTTTAACATTCTGATTCATATCGAAATTATAAGCTGGCACGATTTCATTGATAAGAGGGCGTATATCATGACTCTCGTCATTCATCACAGACTTTAAGCGCTCAAGTTGAATAATAAATTTTTCATCATTCATATCAATTGGCTTTTCAATAAATATTTTTTTATTAGACGTTTCAATAATTTCTTTGTCTTCGATAAGGAGTTCCTCAGAAATCTTTTCACCCGGACGAAGACCTGTAATTTCAATGTTTATATCCTTGTAAGGGACAAGACCGGAAAGGCGTATCATATTTTCCGCTAAGCTAAGTATCTTGACCGGTTCGCCCATGTCAAGAACAAATATCTCTCCGCCATGGGCATATGTTCCCGCTTGAAGTACCAGCGAAACGGCTTCTGAAATGGTCATAAAGTAGCGGATAATTTCAGGATGAGTTACTGTAACAGGTCCGCCGTTTTCAATTTGATTCAAAAAAACTGGGATTACGCTTCCGTTACTGCCAAGAACATTTCCGAAGCGAACAGCTACAAACTCCGTTGCTGAGTGCTTATTGTAATACTGGATAATCATTTCACAGATACGTTTTGTTGCTCCCATCACGTTTACAGGGTTGACGGCCTTGTCTGTGGAAATCAGCACGAAGCGGGATACGCCGTATTTGTCGGCGGTACATACCGCATTCAGTGTACCCAGAACATTGTTTTTTACAGCCTCATTGGGACTGCCTTCCATAAGGGGAACATGCTTGTGGGCTGCTGCGTGGTAAACAATATCCGGCCTGTATGTTGAGTAGACATAGTCAAGCCTATCCTCATCACGTACAGAACCGATAAGAGTGACAATATCCAGTTCAGGAAAATCGTTCTTAAGTTCGTTTTGAATATAATAAACGCTGTTCTCATAAATTTCAAATAGAATAAGCTTTCCGGGCTTATATGTCGCCAATTGACGACAAAGCTCACTTCCTATGGAGCCGCCGGCACCCGTAACAAGTACTGTTTTCCCGCATATAAAATTACGAAGCTCGGCAAGATCCAGCTCAATCTGGGGACGCTTGAGCAAGTCGGTAATTTCTATTTTTTTTAGCATTGAAATGGAGTACTTTTGGTTTAATATCTGATAGCAGCTTGGGAGTGCTTTTATAACGCAGGACGTACCCAAGCAGATGTTGATAATTTCATGACGGGTTTCATCGCTGGCGGATGGCATTGCAATAATAATATCATTGACCTGATATCGCTCGGCTGCCCGGATTATCGACTCTCGCCCGCCAACAACTTTTATCCTGCCGATATACCGGTTAATCTTTCTCGGATCATCATCTATAAGGCAAACAACTTTGAAGTTTAAAAACTTTCTGTCTCTTTCAATTTCACGTATTAGTGCATTTCCAACATGCCCTGCGCCGATTATCATAATGTTGCGCGTTTTAGTGTCAGATGAACTGCTGATATTGAATAGATGAGCGGTTCTTATGAGTCTGAAGGAAAAGCGAGAACCAAGAGTCAAGCATGTCAGAAAAATCCAAGCCAGCAAATAACAACTTTTATTTGTCGTTAATCCGACAATGCTTCCGATAATAACGAGCGAAATAAATGAAAAAAAGACTGCCGCCGCAATTCGCAGGGCCTCGATAATATCCACGAACTCCCAGATTTTGTTATACATTTTAAATATAATAAAAATTATCAGGTTAGACGGAAGCCAATATGCAAGAACCCGCATTATTTTTCCGAGGGTTTCATGCGGAAAAATTGAATAATCAATCATAAAGCTAACAAAAGCACTTAGGTATATTGATAAAGCCGCGCACAGCATATCGACAAAAATTAACAAGATTAACTTTAATGTTTTATTTGCAAAAATTATATGCATAACACCACTTCACCAAATTAAATATGTAAAAAACAGAAGATAGGTTTAACTTCACGTTCTCATGTATCAAAGAAAAGTGGTAACTATCGAACTATGTCAAACTAGTTGTATCCAGTAAGCTTCGCCCAATTGAATTAATCCTTTCAAGGCAAGAACTCCCGAGCTCCTTCTCAATAATTTTTATTGCGCCGTCAAGATTTGGCCTTCTATCGTTCATATTGTGACAGTCTGAGCCCAACAGATGGATTTTTCCTTCACCTAATAGCTTTAAGACAGTGCGCCTCTGAGGGCCTTCAATTAAAGACTCGGCATTTATCTGTAAAACAGCCCCAAGAGCCAGCAACTCTTCGATATTGTCCTTTCTTTTCTGATAAGGGAAATACCTTTCTATGTGAGCAAGTATCGGCGTTATTCTGCGAATTGTGATAAGGCTTCTTATCTCTTTCATAGTAAGTGTCGACCATTCACAAAACGGCATTTCAAGCAGCATAAATTTTGTATTACCAATACAGAGCTGCGTAATTTCCTCAACTTCGCTCATTCCCGAAAAAAAGGCGACCTCAGCACCCATCGCAATTTGAGGAATATCATTAATTTCCTCAAGTAATTTAATCAATTTTTGAAGACTCGCATCACGTTTGGCCAAAAATCCGTCAATATTTTCGCGATTTGAAAAGTAGTGAGATGTTGAGATTATGGTGTCAATACCCGTAGCGTAAGATAGTTTGAGCATCTGTATGGACTCACTGAAACTTGAACTCCCGTCATCCATTTCCGGCAGGAAGTGCGAATGAAAATCAATCATCGGTTTTGCCCCCTGATAGAAGGTCAGCTTATTCATCTGCGATCAGCTCGAGCTGTCTAGCACTATGCCGGAATGATTTAGTCATTGCAGTACTTGCTGTACTTATTGATATTCTGGTGTTTTTTGAGAAAATAGTTATTATTTTTAACGCCGTTTAAAATAATCCCTATGATATTCGCGTTTGCAAACTCAAGCTTGCTTAATGCTTTTATAATGCTTTCACGCTTGGTCTCGGCCGCCCTGACAACAAGAATTAAGCCTGATAAATAATCTGACATTACTGCAGTATCAGCCACGATGTTAATCGGCGGCAGATCTACAAAGATGTAATCATAATCCTTTGAAAGCCGCTCTATTAGTTTTTTCATGGTTTCCGAGCCGATAAGCTCTGAGGGGTTTGGAGGAATGTTGCCTGACAAAAGCACGTGTAAATTTGAAAAATCGGTTTTTTGGATTGCCTCTTCAGCAGTGTTCATTCCGACCAGAATGTTGCTGATTCCGGGTATTGCATCTAAATTAACTAATCTGGCCTGACTTGGCAGGCGAAGATCACAATCCATAAGCAGCACTCGAGTATTCGCTTGAGCAAATGTTATGGCAAGATTTAAGCAATTTGTACTTTTTCCTTCCAACGGCTCTGCACTTGAAACCCCAATTACTTTGCAGCCTGATGAGGGAAAAGAAAACAAAACATTTGTTCTGAGAGTTTTATATTCCTCTTTAACGGAAAATGGAGTTTTTTCGCTGATAATCAGGCTTCTGTCATGGGGTTCGTCAATATCTGCGAATACTCTATTCAAAGACTTCTTTATGAATATTTTCATTTTTCCGTACTCCTTGCTACATACGTGTAGCGAAAATCACCTTGGCCGACTTCGCTCAAGTCAGGGAAAATACCCAGTATCGGAAGGGAGCAAAACTTTTTTATATCGCTTTCATTATAAATAGTGGTATCATGCACGTACGTGACAGCAATTGCGACGCAGGAACTCACCATTCCAAGAAAACAGGCTGTCGCAACATTTTTTGGCAGGCTGGGAGAAATCGGCTGGCTTGGAGTTTCGGCTCTGTCAATTATTTTTACAGAGCTGCCATTTACGATTTCGGAAATTCTGCCGGGTGCAAGCTCGGCTATCTCATTTGCAATGATTGCGCAATCTTTCGGTACAGCACCTGTTACAGAAACATCAAATACCTCGGTACCATTAACCGAATCTGCGCTGATCATGTTTCTTATTTGCTCAGAACTATATCCGAGACCGACCTTTTCCGCTATTGTTTCAGCAAAAGAGTTTGACTTGATAATTGTTATATAAGTACTAACAAGCGATTTTGACGCAGATACATCGCTCGAAGTTAATAAACTGGTGTCTTCAGTTTTGTTATTCGCATAAAGACGGATTGTTGCGTTATATTGTGGTTTTATTGCAAAATCAGTAATAATGAAGGCCGATGTACCAAAAACAATTATGGTTATTGCCACGATCCAGAGCTTTTTGAAAATACGTGCAAACAGCGCGTATAAGCTGATTTCTCTATACCCATCCAATGTTTTTCCTCCTGTCTATGAAAAACTAATGATCATAACAACTCTCTACAAAAGCAGTATATTAAAAATCTTCATCATTGGTGAGAGCAAGCCGAAATACAGCAGGTGTGAATATGCCTTATAAGCGTAAGGATAGCTTGTCAGAAAACACGGCTGAATCACAATGTCCGACTATAATATTGTAGTTTGTAAGCAGAAAAAAGATTGCTCGCTATAAGGCCCGCCATGAAGCGGGCAGTTTTTATTGTATAGTACTTATTATCATTTCACTTTGATTTCGCATATATTGAATATAGACGAGAATCAGTTGGCCGTTAAGGAGGTGTTTAAAGTGTGTTGTAATAACAAGCACTGTATATCAATTGGCTTACTCGTACTGTTTGGGATTTTGTTCGGTGTTGCAGTTGCGCTGGTCTGGTTTTTCGGCTTTGCTGTATTCACCCGGGCAATGGTTCCATACGCTCTCGCCTTCGCCATTGTTTTATTGGCTACAACTGTTATTTTTAGGGCTATATGCGGAAATCCTTATCGGGGATGCCGTCAGGAATTTCATGAAAGTCCCACTTGCTGCAGCTTGAGCAAGTATTCTCCGTTGGTTTTAATCTCTTCTGCAGTTTGTATTATCGGCTGCTTGATCTTTTTGGCGATTGATTGGGTTTTTACGTGGAAAGCCGTACTGGCATTTGTTGATGCTATATCTTTTGGGATAATGGTATTCGGTTTTTTCGCAATGGTTTTTTGCATATCGTTCAAGCACGAATAAAACTGGTAACAACGAATCGAGGCAGCCACTTCCAGTTCTTACGAAAACAGGTTGGGGTTGTCTCGATATATTCTAGACTGTGTTTTTCGCGGTATGCTTCAATTCCGAGGCTTTTTGTGGCGCTAACAAACGGATAAGCTGTATAACCAAAACGTCGGTTAGAAATAGAAGGAAAAACGGCAAGGATGAGTATGATCAATCATGTGCCTAAGAAACAGCGGTTCTTGCACTCTTAATAGAGACAAGAACCGCTGTCTATTTTTTATTCCGTGCATGTAAGATGTATTTTTATATCTGCCGCCTATGTCGTTATCTATGAAAAGCTGCAATAGTTTTCATTCTTCAAACTAGTATTTTCTCCACACTAGCCGGTCAACTACGCCGACGTAGCTTTGAATGATTTTTACTGCTTTACTGCTCACATTCATATCCATGTAGTCACTGACCGGCAAACCAAGATCGCCGTTTTTCACCATGGCTACGGCAATATCAACCGCCTGCAGGACCTGATCGGATGTGATGCCGGCAAGCACGAAATTGCCCTTATCAAGTGCCTCAGGGCGCTCTGTGCTGGTTCGTATGCATACGGCAGGAAACGGCAAGCCGATAGAATTGAAAAAGCTGCTTTCCTCCGGCAGTGTACCACTGTCGGATATCACCGCGAAAGCATTCATCTGCAGGTTGGCGTAGTCGGAAAAGCTGAACGGCTTAAGACTGCGAACGTTTTGATTAAATTTAAAACCACGCTTCTCAATAAAATTGGCAGAGTGAGGATGTGTACTGTAAATGACAGGCATACCGTACATCTCAGATATGGCATTAATCGAGTTAGCAAGCTCAAAAAAGTTCTTTTCAGTATCAATATTCTCTTCCCTGTGGGCGGAGAGAAGGATATATTTCCCACGCTCAATACCGAGCACATCCATTATTCTGCTTGACTTTATTTTTTCAATGTTGGCGTCTAACACCTCGGCCATGGGCGAGCCAATCACAAAGGTACGTTCCCTGGCTTTACCCTCTGCATTCAGATTACGGCGAGCATGCTCAGAATAGCACATGTTTACGTCTGCAATGTGATCAACAATGCGGCGGTTCGTCTCTTCAGGAAGGCACTCGTCAAAACAGCGGTTACCTGCCTCCATATGGAAAATGGGGATATGCAGGCGCTTTGCTGAAATGGCTGAAAGGCAGGAGTTTGTGTCGCCGAGAATCAGCAGCGCGTCCGGCTTTAGCTCGGAAAGAAGTCCATAGCTCCTTGAGATGATATTGCCGATTGTCTCCCCCAAATTTGCGCCTACTGCATTTAGAAAAAAATTCGGCTGACGCAAATTGAGGTCTTCAAAAAAAATTTGGTTGAGCTCATAGTCGTAATTCTGTCCCGTGTGGACGAATATATGGTCAAAATATCTATCGGCACATCGGACAAACTCAGATAGCCGGATGATTTCCGGTCTGGTACCTGCAATTGTCACCAGTTTCAATTTCCTCATGATGCACCTCATAGTTGGTAATGTGGATAGAGCGCCCTGTGATTTTTGATCCATTTTGACATCTCGGATATCATTGTCTCGTAATCAGGTATTTTATATTTAAATTTGTAGTTTGTTCGTATCAAGGACTTATCAGAGACCGGAGTCCCCACAGGGTTGACATTGACCGAATCATTCCTCAGATAGTGGTTTAGCAACACAAGCAGGTCGTATTTGCTTATTGGCTGTGAATACACCATGTTATAAAGCCCTGAGGCTTTTTCCGTGGATGCCGCTTCCATGACTTTCGCTAATTGCAGCGTGGTAAGACCGGTCCACATTACGTTTTCATAGCCGTAAATCCTTGTATCCTGCTTCATAAACCAGTTTAGAAGACCTATTCCGTCCGGATTGATATCCGGTCCAATTATTGAATTGCGCAGTGTGATACTCAGGTCGTTATCTAACTCCCCAAGTGCCTTTGTTCGATCATAGAAAGTCTCGCCGTCACGAAAATCGCCCTCAGCATATCCGCCGCGCCGGCCGGAAAAAACGCAGTCCGTACTCATATGTATTATCTGCGTATCCTTACCTTTTGCCGATTTTGAGAGGAAATGGGGAAGATAGGAGTTTAAATAAACTGCCTGTTCCTTGTCCTGTTCAGCAAATTGGCTTAGTATACCGACACAGTTAATAACCGAATCAAATTTTCCATTGCTTATCAAAGCAGACAGGCCTTCGGCATCCCTGACGTCGCCGACAAAGGTATTGCAGAAGGGCAAACTCCTCCGGGCAAAACCTATGACATCATGGCCCTGTTCCTGCAAGTATATCGCAATTGTGTGTCCGGCCATTCCAGAGGCGCCCAGCACCAAAAACCTCATATATTTTTTCTCCTGTCAGTCAACGCAGTTTAATAAAAACCATTGGAGATATTCTTTTAACCCAGTCTCCAGAGGGACCTGCGCGGTGAAGCCAAGCTCGGCATTTGCTTTGCGAGCGTCCGCCCTGCAGTGTTTTACATCTGCCGGGCGTTCCGGAGCGTACTGGATCTCGACTTCGCGCTTTGATATCGCCGTCATCATTCCAGCTAATTGCTGTATCGTAATGCCGGTACCGCTTCCAAGGTTGTAGACACCTGTTCCGTTCGCGCATATACCGGCAAGATAGTTTGCGCGTGCTACGTCGTGTACGTTTACGAAATCTCGTGTCTGCGAGCCGTCGCCATATATTGTGATTGGCTCGCCTGCATAAAGTCGCTTGGCAAATATCGGTATCACATTACCATAAAGATCAAAACGCTGGTTAATACCATAAATGTTGAAATACCTTAGGCATACGGCTTCGATGCCATATATTCCGCTGTAAGCCAGGATCATCTTTTCAGCCGCAAGTTTACTGACGCCGTACGGCGAATCGGCATTTTGTGGATGGCTCTCGTCGATTGTTGACGTAAGAGGCTCACCAAAGATAGCAGCTGACGACGAATAAACGATTCGTTTAATTCCCTGCCTGTGCATTTGTTCAAGAATATTTATTGTTCCTATCAGGTTGGTACTGGAATCCAGTACAGGATTATCCAGCGATTTTTGCCTGCCGACGCACGCCGCAAGATGGAACACTACGTTAACGCCGCTGCATGCGGCGCCGACATCAGAGGGATTACATACGTCTCCCTTAATAAACTTGAAATTATCGCTGCATTCATAGCTTTCAAGGTTTTGCATATTTCCGGTTGAAAGGTTGTCGAGAACCGTCACCTGCCATCCTTTTTCCAATAGCAGCGCCGCAACGTTTGAACCTATAAAGCCGGCTCCGCCGGTAACTAAAGCCCGCATGAATACGCCTCTTTCCAGCCCGCCAGCTCATCCCGGATATATTGCAATGACAGCAGCTTGGCTTTCACATCGCCTGCATCCAATCGTACGGCATTGTTGCTGTTTAATTCGGTAAGCATGTTACGCTCTGAGTCGCCCTCGGAATAGTATTTGTTATAGTTAAGGTCGCGGTTATCAGCCGAAACCCGGTAGAAATTACCCATATCCGTTGCCCGGCTGCACTCTTCATTTGTAAGAAGAGTCTCGTACATTTTCTCCCCGTGCCGGATACCTATTGTCTGTATTTCGTGCTTACCGCCAAACAGATCGCTGACCGCCTGCGCCAGATCGCCGATGGTACAGGCCGGAGCCTTCTGCACCAGTATATCACCGCTGCAGGCGTTTTCGAAAGCAAAAAGAACAAGATCAACGGCCTCATCCAGACTCATAATAAAACGGGTCATTGTCGGGTCGGTGATTGTCAGCGGCTGTCCGGCCTTGATTCTTTCAATAAAAAGCGGGATGACCGAGCCTCGGCTGCACATGACGTTGCCATAGCGGGTGCAGCAGATAAGTGTTTTGTCTGGAGACACAGTACGCGATTTGGCTATTATAATTTTCTCCATCATAGCCTTACTCGTCCCCATGGCGTTGATTGGGTATGCGGCTTTGTCGGTGGAAAGGCAGATTACCTTTTTAACGCCCGCATCAATTGCCGCTGTCAGGACATTGTCCGTGCCAAGAACATTGGTTTTGACCGCCTCGAGCGGAAAAAACTCACAGGATGGCACCTGCTTGAGAGCGGCTGCGTGGAATATATAGTCGACACCGTGCATAGCTGATTTTACACACGCAAGATCCCGGACGTCTCCGATGTAATATTTTATTTTGCCGGCGTATTGTGGATATTTATCCCGATACTCATACCGCATATCGTCCTGCTTTTTTTCATCTCGGGAGAATATCCGGATTTCGGCAATATCAGTGGGAAGGAAACGTTTTAATACCGCTCCGCCGAAAGACCCGGTTCCGCCGGTGATAAGAAGGGTTTTGTTTGAAAACAGCATAAGAAATTACCCCATTTTATTATATTCAGCGGGTTCAATACGACGACTACTTTTTGTAAAGATAACAGTTGATTCATATAGAAACTGCTAAATCAGCAAGAACTCGGTCAATTTTTACTCCTTGTTTTAAATAAATCTGTTCTGTTGCCGCCTGCGCCTGAAATATATCTTGAATGTTATTTGCCCGATACATTAACCCTTTTGAGTAAGTCAGTTTTCGAATTATAATAGGGATGTATTTATAGAGCATGAAACGGACCCTGTTAAATCTGATGCTGTTTAAAGTGACGCCGTTTTCACGCATGTGAGCGAAAACCAGTTCTTTAAACTGAGAATATTTGTAATAACAGTAGCTGTCTATGGCGGCGGTATTGAAGCATGACAAAATGTCTTTACATCCCAAATCGATCAACGCGTGTATGGCGCTGTCGGCCCAAATGCATTCAACGCTAAAAAAAGCAGGAACTTTTTCGGCCCAGTTATACTTCGGGATACCGCGAAAATGAGGCGCCTCGCTCAACTGTCCGGTGTGCTTCCCCTTTACGGATGCGGCGGTGCCGCTTTGAGGACAAACGCCCGCAATTGTCAATGGAAGCGTAATTTCATAACCTGCCTTTATGACGGTTGACAGAGCGGACGCAATGTAAATGTCCGGAGATAATCCGCCGAAGTATTTACCTGTTATTCTCCTGACCGCCTCCATACATTCACGCTTTATGACGCCGTGATAAAGCCGGGGGAGGCCGGATGAGAGATATTCCAGTCCGCCTTTGCGCATCAACTTCAGTATTTCGTTATTGCAATCATGCTTTACGAGTTTTACTTTTTCAAACAGTAAACTCAGGCTGCCTGAAATTGAGCATGGCTCCGATTCCTCCGCCGGCCACACATAACCTGCATACACCGATGAATACAGCGCTTCTATGCGCTCTCTTTTCATCCACTGTACAATATCGATGATCCACGGCAGTATACCGTCGTCATCACCGATCAGGCATATGTACTCGCCGTCGCAAAGCTCTATCGCACGGTTAAAGTTCTCTGAAAATGATAATTCTTCATCCGAATAACTATATTTAATACGTGTATCTGTCGGCAGCATTTTTGCCAGCTCGCACGTATCGCTATTGTCCTGTACTACAATTTGTGTGTGTATGTCGGACGCAAGAAAAGCCTGCGTTACCGCAAACGAGGCATATCTGTTTCTGTTTCTTGTCGGGATGACTATCGATAGATCGTATTTATCGCCCCAAAGAGTTTGTTCATCCATATTTAATCCACCGTTCACACCATTAATTGGAAATTAATTGCAGGAATAGTCTTTTCGGAGCATAATCGCCTGAAGGATGCAGTAAGGCAGGAAAATAATGCTGTTTATAATTATCAAGCCGATCCACGAACATCCTATGTGCCCGGCAGTTATAATATATAGAAGTTTTACAGCAACGCCTGCCGAGTAACATATTGCCTGCAGTTTAAGCTTGCCGGAGCCGCAAACCATTGTTGAGAGAACCGAGTGGTAAATATAGATGCTGCCAAACCCAGCAAACGCTGCGGCATACCCGTAGTTAATTACTATCGTGTTGTCTCCCAGCCAGATGTTCACAAAAAATTGCAGAAATGGGACTACCATGAACTCACCGAAGGCAGCGAGCAAAACCAGAACATTAAGCCGTTTATACCACTTTCTCAGCCAGCTAAAATCCTTTTCGCTGATGGCCTTTGTTACAGCCGACCACATGGGCGTAAGCGCCAGTGAAAAGAACGAGCCCACAAGTAAAAACGGCTTATTGTAAATCTGATACTCAACAACGTGGGCTGCCCCGTTGATTCGGGTAATAATAAACTCATTTGTTGCAATCAGAGCCATATAGAGCATCTGATTTAAAAAAAACACTCCTCCAAGCGAAACCAATCCCCTTGCTGTGGATCGGTCATAATATCTTGGGCTTGGGATGCAGTTTTTCAACTGCTTACTAAATACGAGAATGGTGGCAACAATGAGCGGCAATGCAGTGGAAACTATGTATACGCAGGAAAGAATCAGAAGGTTCTTTTCTTCACCATAGGACGGTGCAAGCAATACATAGCACAATTGCAGTACGCTGGTAATTACAGCCAGCAGATTCGTAGCCGCAGATTTTTGCAGGGCGTACAGAATTGAGGTGATAAGACGCAGGACAAATTGGAATACGACTCCGACAAATATCCAGGTGACCGCAGTTCGAAGGGCACTTTTGCTAATAATAGCTTCCGTGATGTTAAATACCGAATTCCAATTGATAAATTGAAAGGCAATTATCCCTAACACAGCAAACAGCCCGGCCATGGCGGTAAATATTATATATGCCGAGGACAAGAGCCTTTTTGAAAGCAACGCATCGCCGCGAACCAAGCTGTCCACAAGCTTGTTCCGAAGCCCGTTTCCGACTCCGAAATCAAATATAAACAGCCATGTCATGACAGACAGTATTGTAAACCACACGCCAAGGACGGCCTGATTCGGGAAATACCGCATATAAGCCGGCATCGTAACCAGACCAAGGAACATGGAACCGCCTTTGATCAGGAATGCGGCAAGCATATTCTTGACAATGATGCGATCCTTTTCGCCTTTTGAAAGGAACTTATTCTGTATTCGCTTAAAAATCTCCATAGACCGTTACCAATAACATCCGCCCTCAACATTCTGTGCGCTGTCCGGTCTTTCATCTGCAGACGGCCTTACCCAATACTCGTTGAAAAAATTACCGGCTCCCGGCTCATTTTCCCAGCGGCTCCCGATGATACCGAACAGCATCTGAG
>JAYFQM010000173.1:0-3772 GCA_034927185.1 Oscillospiraceae bacterium
AATCTCATTTATTATCGCATTATGATCATCTATTGATTTAGTCGCATGTACAGCAAGATCCTTATTAACCTTGCGCGAACTTGCAAGCGTTCCAATAATTGCCCCAGCGATAACTCCCGCGGTAGAAATTACTGTTGAAATTAAGGTATCCATCCACCATGCCTCCGAGTATAGAAAATCCAACATAACGGTTTCCTCCATATTAACCCTTATTCTTACATTCTTCAAGTGTGTTTGTAATACGAAAAGCACCGCCCAAAGATTTATTCGGGCGGTGCTGCGTTTCGCCAAGTTTAGGAGCTCATTACATCCCAAGCTGCTCATCCTCATCTTCAATATTCTGGCTTTCAAGCCCCTGCTCATTGACCGCCTTCCGGTATCGGTATTCACACGAGGCGTAGCTTTGTTCCGTGCTCATTGGCTCCGGTGAATCCGTCTCTATATAGTCCTGCGGCCCGAAGATCACCAGTTCGTCGGAAATAAAGTCGGCCTGCGTTATGACCTTTGCGGGAATACGTTCGTTACTGCTCGGCACCTCAATACGATAGAGAAATAAATTGCGGTCGAAGTACCAGTCGGATAGTTTTATTGTAAGAAATAATGACTGCGATACAATTTTCAAATTACCTTTCAATTTTTATCAACTTCTTGAAGTACAGTCTCAGAATCATCGGATTTAGGAAACTGTGGAAGAAAATCTAAATATGAAAAAGAACTATTAGACAATACCGCATATTCCTTTTCTGGATCTATTATTTTTATTTTTTCGCCAAAAACATCTTTAAGTTTATTAATATCCAAGGTAAAATTCATTTTTAAATTCCTCCTAATATTTTAATATACAACTCCGCCCCAGGTAAATTGCCTGGGGCGGAGTTGTATCAGGCAAGCATCAGTCTGGGCTGCTTCATTTTGTTAACCGTATATACCAGTCATCGTACACGCTGCCGCTGATTGACACGCAATCGCTGGCCGTCGTATAGAGCATCCCGACCGGCGTCCATACGTCAAATACCGAGAGCGCTACGACATAATCCGTATTATCCGGATACCAGAGGGGAGTAAAATGCACACGGCAGCCGTAATAGGAACATTCATTCACCTTGAAGCGCCAGTCCGTGCTCGTCCCGCCGCCCTCCGGCTCCAGAAAACGGTTATATGTTTTGAAACCGAAATCCGAAAAAGTCGCTATCTCCGTCTGCGCCTGCGTGTAATCCGTGCTGAAGCTCGGGCCTCCCGATGTGTGGACGCTTGTCTCGCAGTCGGCATTGATACCGTATCCGGACTTCATACGCCATACGCCGCCGTTCCTCGTCGCGGTCTGCACGCGATCGTCCGGGCTGACAGTAAAATCGACATCCAGCGAAACGGTGTAGGTATCCTGACAAAACTCCCAGTATCCTATGTCGTCCTTAGTCTCCGGCGGCACCCACTCCGCCGACCAAACAGACCAGGAGGCTGATGTGCTGCTCCCGTAATCCGGGGTGTCGGCCAGCTTGAAGCTCTTATTCGTATCGCCGTACTGCGGATCGGGCGGCGTGCTCTCTGTGAGCTTGACTATATTTGCCGTGATCGTCGTTGACATCCCGAAACCGACGCCGCCCACCATTATATTGACGCGCTGCGGCGCTGACGGAGTATGCCACTTCACCCACACGAGCTGCCTGCCACCGGATGGGCAGATAAACTCCTTCCTGTAGGTCTGTCCGAGTATATTGAACTCGACCTGGCAGTTATCGTCAGGAGTCACATCGTCGGAACCGTTGTTGGCGAGGGTAATCGATGTGATGACATCCGTATCGGTACGGTATTCGTAGTTTGCGTCGCTCGTTTCCTCCTTAACCTCCTCTTTGAAGGAGACTATGCCGATGCCGAGCGAGCTTATGATCGTATCGTCGGTCTGGGGTACTGGCGATGAGTAGGTAAACGCCGGGAAGCCCAGATCGGCCACCTGAAGGTACATAGCCAGCGGCAGATTCTTGCTGGTGAGCGACACCATCGATGCGCGTAGTGCGCCATTTGTCAATTGGTTATACTTAGCGGCCTCAGTTGCCGTCATGGCAAAAAACAAGCCGTTAAAATGGAAGTAGGCAATCGGCTCCATAAGCAGCTTATAGTCGCCGTTTACAAGCGCATCATAATCTATGCCAGTGTCATTGGAAACCATCGAAGCTGCTATATCCGTGCACCAGTACGCTTTTATTTTTTCAATACTTGCCTTGTTTGCGCTAGTACTAATAATCCGAGGCATTTGAGATTCTGGAGCTTTTGAAGAGTAATTTCCGGTTACCAGGTTTAACTGGGTTCCTCCAACATAAGAAATTTTGCTGACTTTACCAAAACTATAACCAACATTGCTTGTATTAATATTTGTATAATCTATTGGAGCCGATGCTTGTACTCCTTCTTTTGTAACAACCGTGACACGGACACCGTCGTCACCGCCGTTCCAATAGCATGTGCTGGAGCCGGTTCCCATTCCCCCGCTGCCACCGTCCATGTTTCCGTCGCCGGCGGCCATGGCCGGCAGCGAAGCCCACACCATCAGAAGCAGGGCGAGTATATAGCAACATAGCTTTTTCATTTTACCTCCAAAACAAAAAGCACGGCTTTTTCAGCCGTGCTCTCCTGATATTATTAGATTATCCCATTGTTCCGATTATCGTCCCGTCTCCATCGCCGTGACTAGTTGTCTGCGTGTTTCCTTCTGTAGATGGAGTAACATATCCAAACCCGGGAACGTAAACCTGTCCGCTGCTGTTCGTGCTGCCCGGTACCGGAGTCGATCCCGTTGAGCTGGAGTCAGAGCTTGCCGGTGGGGTCGTGACGACCGGGGCCGGAGTGCTTGTCGGAGCAGGAGCCGAGCTGCCGGAACCTGCCGGCGAAGTCGTGTCGGGCGCGGGCGTCTCAGTTACCTGAGCATCTTCCGAGCCGTCTGAAGGTGTGGGTGTCGTATCCGATTTCGCGTCTTCGCCCACAATACCGTCAGGCAGCGTATCGATCGGATAACTATATGTGAGTTCCGGGGAGGGGCTTGGACTGATCACAGCCGCTGCGCTCCCGCCTTCTTCCTGTCCTCCTATGATGTGGATTCCCAGTATGTATCCTCCTGTTGCCAGAGTGCAGACGAGGAGAAGGACAGCGATTGCTTTTCTGGGGTCTATTGCGTTTTTCATGATTGCCTCCTTAAACGAAAGGGGCCTACAACTATCTACAGTATTATTATAGCATAATTAGCAAATAATTGCAAGCCGTATCGTACTTTGATAACATAAAACATGTGCATATTCAGCATTTTAAGGGAATGTTGAAACTTTTTTGCTATTGCATCATTCAGAGAGTAGAATGCGTTGTCTTTTCTCCCGTATTGTCGATAACACCTTTGCAGTTATGTCAAAGCGGCCCGGACCGAGGCCCAGGCCGCTTTCATTCATGTCAGCAGAGATCAATGACAAAATCATCATTGCCCGATATTGTTATTGAGCCGACCGGCGAGCCGTTATAAAAAAACTTCAGTTCGTTCCCGTGTTTTCCGTTTGCGTACCGATCATCTATATGTACCTTTAGGGATTTACCTGAGGCTTTCTCAACCGCTTTTGTTAAGTCAACCCTATTGCGGCGAATCGCGGACATACAAACCTCTCCGTAGGCATCATAGAAACGCACTCTCCTTCTGCGTCGACCGCGTATTACAATAAAAGCGAGAAGTACGGCCAGAAGCAGAGCCAGCAAAGCCGCCAGAGGCTCCATGTATGGATAAAAGGCGCTGCGC
>JAYFQM010000093.1:0-3704 GCA_034927185.1 Oscillospiraceae bacterium
AACGGATGCTTTCCCCATAGCTGCAGCAAACCGGCCGCGGTTTCGTGCTATGGAATTATCCAAACATGGGCGACGCAGCTTCTGCTGTGTCGCTCTTTTTTGCGCCCATGTTCGGATAATTCTCTACTCATAATGCGAAGATCACCATGCTTGACAATTCTTGAATCAGATGTATAATCTCATAGTAAACAGGGGAGCTCGCCAGTGCGGGCTGAGAGGAAGCAAGTGGCTTCGACCCTTAACCTGATGTGGATAATGCCACCGTAGGAAGTCATAAAGATCGAACGGGTGGTATCTTCAGGTGCCTCCGTTTTTTTATTACAGGCGAAAGTGAAGTGAGGAGAGAGATAAAACGGCAGACCGGCAACAGCCGCCGGCGTGCAGAGGGGGAGCGCCCTGTGCTCGTTCCAATATAGCAGCGATGGGAAGCCGTGTTCCGGCGTGAGAGGAGGCCAATAAGCCTCGACCGATTTTCCCGGATCTTGGACTAGGAAAAGCCTGTCCGACACTCTGTTATGCAAGGGGAAAACGTCGCTACGAATGCCGGTTATCTCTTGCGAACTATTCAAAGGAGTCTGTATCATGAAAATTAAAACAAAAAAACTAGCTTTGGCCGGACTGCTGTGTGCGGTAGCTGTGGTAGGCAGCATGTTTTCTTTCCCGGTACTTGGCAGCCGGTGCGCGCCAGTGCAGCATATGGCAAATATTCTATGCGCGGTTTTTCTGGGCCCTTGGTACGGCGTGGGTGTGGCATTTACGACCAGCTTGCTGCGCAATCTGATGGGTTTGGGCAGCCTGATGGCCTTCCCTGGAAGTATGTGCGGTGCATTACTTTGCGGAATCGCCTACAGCAAAACAAAGAACATGATTGCTACATTGGTAGGTGAAGTTTTCGGTACAGGTATAATTGGCGGCTTGCTTGCATATCCAGTAGCCTTGCTTTTTATGAATGTTAATGCGGCAAAGATAGCTTTTTATGCTTATGTAATTCCTTTCTTAGTTTCCACTTGCGGTGGTTCGGTTCTTGCTGGTATCTTGATCTTTTCTCTGCAAAAATCCGGTACACTTCGTTCCCTTCAAGCTTCAATTGAGAATTGATCACTGCTCTTGCGGCGGCTGCCTGATTAATATGCAGCCGTCGCAATTCTATTGAAAAAGTAAAATAAGCGCTATTTTACATAAATCAACATTCCATCGTCTACGTATGATATGGATTAAGCGAAACTCGTAGTTGTGTTCTAACTACCCGTTTTGCTCATAATTTTATTTGAGGTTATTCTTGATAAACTCATCAATATAGTTTTCTACCTCGTCATAGTTAGACCAATATAGGTAATGTTCAGAATCATTGACGGTTATTTGCTTGCTGTTCTCAGACCATGAAGCAAGCTGCTTTTGAACATCATTCCATTCATTTCCGCTGTCAGAGGAAAGAACAAGTATCGGTATCTGCCCTAACGACGGTCCAGCAAGAACTTTCGAAGCATTTTCATTAATAAGCTTAATGGTATTGAGTGAGGAGGAATTTCCTGTAAAGTGATAGTACATTGCTTTGTCTAAGCTTTTCAGATTATCCGGCAGTTGTTGATTTCTAATATTCTCGCCATATATCGGCAAGAGATGCCCTAACTCTCCTAACAGACGATTAATGCCAACTGTTCTGATAAAGGCTGATCCACGGTTCATTGTTTTGGCAAGAAGCTCTGAATCTGTACTATAAAACTCTGGGCATCCCGAATCCAAAAATATGATTCCGGCTACTCTTTCAGGGTGTGCCTGTGCATAACCGATAGCTTCTAAAGAGCCTAGAGAATGACAAAGCAAATAAGTTGGTTTATCGGGAGCAACAGTGTCTATTAAAATAGAAAGCTCATTAACAAGATTTTCAATCGTGCGCGCAGTTTCTGTATTTGTGCTCCAACCACTTCCTGCATGGTCAAATGAAATAGTCTGCCCCATAGTTGACAACTCGTTTTGAAGCGCATAAAAATCTGTATAGGCACAAGGTGTCCCTGAACCCGTGATAAAAACAAATGCAACGGCGCCATCACCTTTTGAATAGTAATGTGCTTGATATTCTTCCAGATTAACATATTCACCAATTGCAGTGTATGTTTCTCTTTCGATATGTACCATAACAGATTGCCAAATCACTCCAAAAAGGAGAAACACGACCAGCAGAACTAATATGTTAAGCCTTTTTGATTTTGTTTTCCGTTTCATTAGTGCTCCAAATATAATGCTTCCTGGTTTGCTCAAGCTGTTAAAATTGAGCAAACTCACATTTTCCTATATTAAAGGGTTTAAGGCCTATGCTATTTTTCTGTCACCGGAGTCCAAAGCTCGTAGTTGCCATCGCCACCTTCGGGGTAATACTCAAAATCGAAGGCGTGTCCAGCAACAGGGATTAAGTTGGCATTAGGTAGGACTTGACCATAGAATTCGGTCCATGCATCTACAGCATATTTTGTTGACGGCACGGATAAGACGGCATACTTCTCTGGAGGAATCTGTTTGCAGACTGTTCCCTCCGGAGACTTATTTGCTAATTCCGTATCTACACCGAGTAGATAGCAATACTGACCGTTCTGCGTTTTCCACATGAGCCCATAAAAATCACTCTTGACACCAAAAATGGTATACAGGTTGTTCTTGTTTATTTCAAAATTGTTCCACAGTATCCCGATATCTTTTCCGCAGTTTTCTAGATCGGTTTCTGTCAAATACCCGCATATATTGAATTCCCCACGATTTTGTAACCGAATATTCATTTCAGTCAATTCCTTTTGATGTGTATTAGTATTCATCATTACTAAGTCTTAGCTTTCTTCGCATATCATTGAGAGAAGTTCATTTGTACCATAATACGCAGCTCACCAGACTGCCAGGTTTGCGCATACCCTGATCAGCATGTGGTTATTTTGCTATGCTACATTCTATGTTATCTGATAAATCAGCTTTTTCTTGCAGCACATCCGTGTGCAAAATGTGACACATTTTTTCAGATTCTTCAAAACAAGGACTATGCGCCGAATTTTCAAATGTATAGAAGCCTTTTACTGGCGCGTTTACCGTCATTGCAAATTCCTTTGCAATGACATAAGAAACTTGATAATCATACTTCCCTTGAAATATGTATACAGGTACTTTTAGTTCAGGCACTTGCTTAATTAAATCTGTTTGAAGTACGAAATCCCAAAGACACTTGATGGAAAAACTGCTCCCCATAGCGAAATTGAGTTTGTCCTTTAACGTATATCCCTTATAGTGGAGCACAACCGCCAGTGATCGCGTGGCCATCAGCGGCAGCGTGTACGACGATTGGTATATACGTCTAATGAAGTGAGCAAAAATTAAAAGCCAAAGCGTTGAAGAAAACGATGAGGAGCTAGAGATGTAACGAGCTCCTAAACTTAGCAAAACGCAGCACCGCCCGAATAAATCTCTGGGCGGTGCTTTTCATATTACAAACACAATTGAACAATGTAAGAATAAGGGTTAATATGGAGGAAACCGTTATGTTGAATTTTCTATACTCGGAGGCATGGTGGATGGATACCTTGATTTCAACAGTAATTTCTACCGCGGGAGTTATCGCTGGGGCAATTATTGGAACGCTTGCAAGTTCGCGCAAGGTTAATAAGGATCTTGCTGTACATGCGACTAAATCAATAGATGATCATAATGCGATAATAAATGAGATT